>DATCPH010000153.1:0-38896 GCA_036570185.1 Candidatus Limnocylindrales bacterium
GACCGTCCACGCGCCACCGCTCAGCAGGCGCTCGAGGGTGTAGCTGGCGATCCCGCTGGGATCGGTCGCCGACCAGTACGTGGTCACCGGCACCGTCGTGGTGCCGCCCAACGTCGTGACCGCGTACACGCGCGAAGCGGGCGCCACCACGGTCGAGGCGATGCCATCGGTGACCACCAGACCGACCGTGGCCTTTCGGGTCGTGCCGCCGCCGACCGCCGTGATCGTGAGCGCGTAGCTCCCGACCGGCGTGATCGTGCCGCTCTTCGAGGTGGCCACGGTCACGGTCGCTGCGAGCGTGGCGCTCGGCGCCGAGCTACCGAGCGACGTCGGCGAGATCGCGGCCGTGACGCCGGCAGGCAGCCCGGCAACGCTCAGGGCGATCGGCAGCGTGAAGTAGGTCGTCGATACCGTGACCCCGTAGCTCGTGCCGGCGCCCTGCCTGACGGATCGGCTGGAGGGTGACGTCGCGACTCTGAAGTCGGCCTTGTAAGTAACGGGGGTGAAGTCGGTGCCGTTGTACCGATCGAGGTCGACGCAACCGCTGATACCCGAGACGGTGCCGCAATTGGTGTATTGCCAGAAGGTCCAGCTGTGCCCACCCCAGTTGTTCGCCGGGACACTCGGCGTCGTCACGAACCAGTGGGCCACCCACAGGACCGTGTAGCCTTGGTTCGCGAACGCGGCGGTGTCGCCCATGTAAGTCCGCCAGAAGCTGGGACTCGTGTAGATCATCGGCTTGATCCCGAGCTTGGCGGTCACCTCGTTCAGCCAGTACCCGACCCATGCCTGGAGCTGGCTCGCGGACAGCCCGCTGCTGACCTCGAGGTCGAGGGCCGGGACGAGGTCGCCCGGAAGGTAGCCGATGTGATTCACGAACCAGTCGGCCTGGACGATCGCCTCGGTGGCGGTGCTGTTGGGCTGCGCAAAGTGATAGGCACCGACGCGGACACCTGCGGCTCGCGCTCCCGCGTGGTTCGTCGAATACATGTTGTCCACGAACGTCTCGCCGTCCGTGGCCTTCATCATCGCAAACGCCTTGCCCGCGCCGGCGACCTTCGTCCAATCGATCGTGCCCTGCCAATGACTGACGTCGACCCCTTCCAGGTAGGTCGTCGCCGAGGTCGGTGCGGTCACCGCGGACGACCCGAATATCACGGCGGCCGCCAGCACGGCGGCAAGCACGGACCGGCTGGACATGGGACCCCCTGAAGGCCGACAGGACTGCCCCTGAGTATGCCCACGTGGTCAAATCGACGCCAGCCCGGCAAAGGTACCCATTCGGCGGCGGGACGATTCGCGCGAAGAGTGGCTACTCTTCGGCCATGCGCAGTGGATCGGTGCGACTGTTCCGGATCGCCGGCATCGACGTCAACGTCCACATCAGCTGGCTGGTGATCTTCGGCCTCGTCACCTGGTCCCTGTCGCAGGAGTACTTCATCCCGCCGCTGGTGCCGTCATTGCCGGAAGCGGAGCGCCTGACCCTGGGAGCCGCCGCGGCAATCCTGCTCTTCGTGTCAGTCCTGCTCCATGAGCTCGCCCATTCGTTTGTCGCCAGATGGCGAGGCCTCGGTGCGCATTCCATCACACTCTTCATCTTCGGCGGCGTCTCCACGCTCGAGGGTGACGCACCTCAGGCCTCGACCGAGTTCCTCGTGGCGATCGTGGGACCGCTGATGAGCTTCGCCCTGGCCGGCGTCAGCTACGTGCTGGCGAGTGCGATCGACGAGGCGCGTGCGGCGGCCCTGTTGAGCTACCTCTTCGTGATCAACGGCCTCTTGGGCGTGTTCAACCTCGTTCCGGGCTTTCCGCTCGACGGCGGGCGCGTTCTCCGCTCGATCGTCTGGACCGTCACCGGCAGCCGGCGGCGCGGCCTTGAAATTGCCGTCGCTGTCGGGCAGCTGGTCAGCTATGGGTTCATGATCCTCGGCTTCGTCTGGGTCCTTTCCGGCGAGCTCCTGAACGGCATCTGGTTCGTGGCGATCGGCTGGTTCCTGCAGAACGCCGGGTCGGCCAATCTCCGGGCTGTCCGGTTGGAAGACGCGCTCAAGGGCATTGCCGTACGCAACGTTCTCCGTCCCGACACGGCGTCGGTTGGCGTTAACGTCTCGGTCGAGAACCTCATCGAGGAGTACCTGATGCCGGCCAACCGCAGGGTGATGCCGGTGACCGACCACGGTCGTCTCGTAGGGATGATCTCGCTCAGCGACATCAGGGCCGTGCCACCGGAGGCGCGGCGCTCGACCACCGTCGGGTCCATCATGGGCGGGCATGACGGAGTGGTGGCCGTTCAACCCTCGACGCCCGTGACCGAAGCCCTCAAGGCAATGACGGATGGCGGATTCGAGCAGCTTCCGGTCACGGATGATGGCAATCTCGTGGGCGTCCTCACCCACGGCGATGTCATTCGCCAACTCCAGCTCCGCGAGGCCCTTCGCGTGCACTGACGTTCGCCTGGAAACCGAAAGCCTTGCCTGAGGAATCGCCATGACAACCCGCTGCCTGCTCCTCGTCGGGACCAAGAAGGGCGCCTTCGTCATCGAGTCGGACGCCGCGCGGTCCACGTGGGAGGTCCGGGGCCCACTCTGCGAGGGCTGGCCGATCCATGACCTCTCGGTCGACCCAGACAGCGGCGCGATCCTCGCCGGTGGTGGGAGTCCGTGGTACGGCCCGGCGGTCTGGCGAAGTGACGACCTCGGCGAGAACTGGCGCCACTCCAGCGAGGGAATCACCTATGGCGACGACGGTCCGAAGGTGGCGACCATCTGGAACGTCACCGGGGCCCACGGGCAGATCTGGGCCGGCGTCGAGCCGGCGGGCCTCTTCCGGAGCTCAGACGGCGGCTCGACCTGGCGGCACGTTGCCGGCCTGACGGAGCACCCGACGCGCCCCGAATGGGAGCCGGGCAACGGCGGCCTCATCCTCCACACAATCGTCCCGCACGCCGAGGACCCGCGGCGGATGTGGGTCGGGATCTCGGCCGTCGGGACATTCGAGACCCAGGACGATGGGGCGAGCTGGCAGACCCGGAATCGCGGCGTGCGAGCGGACTTCGTTCCGGGGCCGCCGCCGGAGTTCGGGCAGTGCGTCCACAAGCTCGTCGCTGCAGCAGGGCGACCGGATCAGCTCTATCAGCAGAACCATTGCGGCGTCTACCGGTCGGACGACGGTGGTCAGTCCTGGCTCGAGATCACGCCGGGCCTGCCGTCCGAATTCGGATTCCCGATGGTGGCCCACCCTCGCGATCCCTCAACGGTGTGGGTCATTCCTCACAACGGCGCGGACCAGGGTCGCTTCATGCCCGACGCTGCGGCGGCTGTCTGGCGGACCGCCGATGAAGGAGCGTCCTGGTCGCGACTGTCGGAGGGGCTTCCCCAGGAGAATGCCTTTCTGACCGTCTTCCGGGAGGCCATGGCCGTCGACCGCCTCGATCCCGTCGGCGTGTACTTCGGCACCAGTGGTGGGCAGCTCTACGGGAGCTCCGACGAGGGCCAGAGCTGGTCGATCGTCGCCGACAACCTGCCGTCGATCTGGTCGGTCGAGGCGCACGTCGTCGACGCCTGACGTCGAGCCCCCTGATCAGCAGCAATGGCCCAAGTCGTTCTGCCTCGCTCGCTGGTCGCCCTCTTTCCTGGCTCGGATCGCCGCTACGAGGTTGAGGCCAGCACGGTCGCCGAGCTGATTGACCGCCTCGACGAGCGCGTTCCAGGCATGCGCAATCGCCTCGTGGACGCCGGGCCGACCATCCGCACCCACCTCAACGTCTTCGTGGATGGCGCCCTGGCCAGGCTGGAGACGCCGGTTGCGGCGACGTCGGTCGTGCACGTCATCCCGGCCGTCTCGGGCGGCTGCTCGCGATCGACTGGTCCGGCCGTGGGCCGTGGGACGCTGGCCGCTATTACGCGATGACGAGCCTGACAGTCCGACGCTCGAGGGCTTCCGCCTCCCACGGTCGCTTGAGTTCGAACGCCACCTCATACGCGCCCGGCGTGGGCACGTCGAACTTGAATGTGCGGAGGCCGGAGCCGCCCGCGATCGGCTCCCGGCTCTCCTCTCGAAAATCTCGACCCCGTTCCTCGATGCCGCTGGGCGCAGCCGCGATTTCCCAGACGTAACCGGAGGTCGGCGTCTCCGGGAGATCGACTTCGACGATCCCCGGCGTTCCACGGATTTCGATTGGCGGTCCTTCGCGGGTCATCCGTCTGCCTCTTCGAGCCTTGAGCCTCGAGCTCAGGCGAACCACTTGTGCCAGAGGTGATTGTTCATCCCTCGAGCGAAACAGTCGATCCGGTTCTGCCCCCATGAGACGGCGCCTGGCGAGTCATCGATGAGACTACCGAGACTCTCCCAACCGCCCCAGGCTCCGCCGTCCCACCAGCGGTGCCACATCGCGTTGTCGGTGCCCTTGGCGAAGACGTCCAGCCGGTTGGCCGCCCATGACGCGGCGGTCGGGCCGGAAAAGATGACGCCGCCGAGACTCTCCCAACCGCGCCAGGCCCCGCCGTCCCACCAGCGGTGCCACATGGCATTGTCGGTGCCTCGAGCGAAGCAGTCGATGCGGTTCGCGCCCCACGAGACGGCCGCGGGGCCACTATCGATCACGCCGCCGAGGCTTTCCCAGCCATGCCAGCCGGTGCCGTCCCACCACAGGTGCCACATGGCGTTGTCGGCACCCTTGGCGAAGACGTCCAGCCGGTTGGGGCCCCACGACGCGACGGCCGGGCTTGAGGTGATGATCCCGCCGAGGCTTTCCCAGCCACGCCAGCCCGATCCGTCCCACCACTTGTGCCAGAGGGCATTGTCGGTGCCACGGACGAAGCAATCGATCCGGTTGGGACCCCAGGAGACGGCCGCGGGGGTGTCTTCGACCACGCCGCCGAGGCTTTCCCAACCGCGCCAGGCGACACCGTCCCACCATCGATGCCACATGCCGTTGTCGGTTCCGGTGGCAAAGACGTCGAGTCGATTGGCCGCCCACGAGGCCGCCGTTGCGCCGGACAGGATCACGCCACCCAGGTCTTCCCAACCGCTCCAGTGCGGCTGCGTCGCTGGGGCGACGACGTCGTTGATCCCGTACATCGGGAAACGGTTGACCGACCCATTGGGGTCAGTGTCGTTGCTGGTCTCATCGATCCCGCATTGCCCATAGGCGATCTTGAAGAAGCCGCCGTCACCCCAGCCGGGCCCCCACGAGTTCTTCGCGATCCAGCAACCTTCGGCGTCCGAGTAGCCGATGATTTCGATGCAGTGATAGCCGGCGTGCGCGCCCGTGACGTGGGAGTAGACGCCGGTGTGATAGCTGAAGAAGTCGTTGTAGACGTGGAAGACGCCGGAGACCGGCCCGTTCGTGGCAAGCCACGCCTTCCGGTCGCCCGTCGTCGAAAGGGTCGTTTGGCCGGTGACTTTCCACGCGCGCTGGTCGCGATCGGCGCACGCCTTGCAGGATGGGTTGCCGGCTGCGTCGAAGGCCGACGCATACGGAAAGCACGCCTCATCGGATACGCCCCGGCTCTGGAGCTCCGAGAGTGCGTTCGACGGCCACCAGCCGCCGCAATTGGCTCCGTGGGCGGAGCAGAAATGGAGGTCGGCCTCTGAGAGATCGACCGTCACGCCCTTCCTGATGGCCGCCATCGACTCGAGGGAGGCGCAGCTGCAGAAGGACACGCAGGATCCACAGGCGCCCTGGTCCTTGACCGCCGTCACGTAGTTGTGCCCGGCGACGTTTCGCCAGTCGATCGCCGGCGGGGCGGCGACCGGCGGGGCGGTCGCTCTCTCGGCGGCGTCGATGACCTTCTGGACTTCTGTTCGATCGACGATCACCCCCAGCAGCTGCCGGCGGCCATCGTCGTCGAGACCGGTGATGGGATTGAGGCCAGCCGACCAGCGAGCCCCTTCCTTGGATAGTGCGGCCGTCAAGGTCGCATGGTCGAGTTCTGCCATCTGAGGTCCTCCGATCCGCGCGGATATCGGTTCCCGGGGTCAGCCCGGCAGCGTCATAGGCCCCCCTCCTTCCCGCGTCGCGCCCGATTCCCGCGTTTGCTCGGCGAAGGCACGGAGCGAAAGTGGATGATTTGCCGGCAGGATCGTTGCGTCTTCTTCGCCGCCCCCTCGCGCGAGTTCGGGTTGCGTGGCCGCGGCGCGCTCGTCGTCGGCAGCGGGAGGAGGCCCCGGCGGCCCCGCGATTCGCTCGAGGGGCGTTTCCTCCCCCGGCGCCGTGGGCACGGCCGCGAAGAGGAGACGGGTCCGCCCGTCGCCGGAGCCTCGACGCCCGACCGGGACGACAGCCGCCAGCGCCCCGTCGTCGGTCCTGACCCAGAGCTCGAAATCATCCTGCTTGAACAGCTCGATCTCGGAGATCGGGCTCGGATAGTGATGAACGCCCCCGGTCTCTGCCTTCGGCAGGACGCCGGTGTGAAACGCGGCCGAGAGCGGAACGCTGGCGTTGCAGATCGAGTCGGTCCACCGCTGCACGCCGTCGGCGTCGCTGATTTCGGTGTCGAGGAGATCCCGAATTCCGAGCTCATCGACGGCTTCCGGAAAGGCCGCGTAGAGCCGCCGTGCGTTACGGCGCAGTAGATCGACTTTCGCCGGGTCTGCGCAGAACTGGGCGCTCCATTCGATGCCGGCGAGGTTTCGGACGAGGAACCAGCCGTCCGCGTCCTTGAGCCAGAGGCCACCGCCGTGATGGTCCTGGTGGGGGGCCGGACCGTAGACGAGATCCGGGATCCCGTCGGCGAGGTCGTTCATCCTCTGCCGCGATGCCCGGTATTCGGGCGAATCGGTGCGCGGAGGATGGTCGGGGATCTGGATCGTCCAGGGATGGTCCTCGTGCTCCTGATGCGCCGCGGCCGGGGTCGTGTCCACCATCGGTCATCCTCCTTCGGCGGGTCCGTTCGACCTTGCGAACGGCTGGTCCGAGCCGGCGTCGGCCGATCAGCTGCTCAGCCCGAACACCCCCGAGTCGACCCAGTCGGCCTTGATCAGGCTCCACCAGTCTTGGGCGAGGCTCGCGAGCACGTACTCGTAGGGCAGCCAGCCGTAGCCGCCATCGCCCCAGCCCGTGCCCCAGGAGTTGCGGATCAGGAGCGCGCCGGTCGTCTCCGGGGCGCCGGCGGCGATGCCCTGGATGCGCTTCGTGTCGTCATACCCGGCGGCCACGATGGCGTGCCCGCCTACGCGTCGTTCGCCGGCCAGGGGATAGGGGAAGGCCCCGCCGTTCGTTCGCGACTCGACGTACGAGCTGTAGACGGTGAAGCCGAACATCGAGGGCAATTTCGCCGCGAGATTCGTCTTGATCCGGGCGAGCAATGTCTCGCGGTCGGGCACGTCCGGCGAGTCGAGCCGGTAGTACTGGACCGTCCGATAGCTCTGCCCGAACGCGTAGCAGAACGCTGTCGGCTCGTTGTCGAAGGCCGTGACGTCGTACGGCCAGTATTCCTCGGGCGGGACCCCGAAGAGCACCAGGGCCTGCATCGTCGTCCGGAGGAAGGCGCCGGTGTCGCCGCTTTCCCCCATGAGGTTCCGGGTCGCCTTGTAGAGGAACAGGCGTGACGCATCCAGGTGTCTTCCCGTAGCCCCCTGCTCGAAGTACTCGAGGACGCCGACCCCGGCGTTGGCGGTGCAGGAGCCGAGGTTGCCCTGGTCCTCGATCGGCGAGAACCCCGCTCGAAGGTCAATGCTCGGAGGTAATCCGGCTGCTGGATCGGCGACCGACAATTGGTTCAGAAGGGCGGGAACGTCGCGCTTCCCGCCGGATGGGACCACGCCCTGACTCGCACTGTGATCGCGGAAGTCCGGGTGATCGGGCAGCCAGCCGAGTCCGTAACCCTCCCTGGTACTGTTCATGGCGCCGTGCCTCCTGGCGATCTCCGTCGCAGGCACGCCAAGAACCGCTGTCCATTCCGGCGCCGATGCCGGCCAGGTCACCGGCCGAAGTCGGGACGCCAGGGCGACCCTCGAAGGCCGGCGGTTCAGGTGTGCCGAGCGACGGCTACCTGAAACGATCGCGATGTGCGACCGGGATGATGACAAGCAATAGTTTACTCGTGCCGGTCAACCGACTTGTACACAATCCCTGGCGGGATTTCGGTCCGGCCCGTGTTCAGCCCTTGCGCGGTTCCCCAAGAGGGACGTCGAACGTGACGTTATCGAAGTGCCACTCTCGCGGGCCGAACCATCCCGCGGCGGCCACGGACGACTGGACCTCGATACGAAGGGCCGTGGTCCCCTTTGGGACGAGCAGCGTCTGGATCAGCGCCTGGCGGCCCTCCAGCCGGCGGTCCTGCGCGTAGAGCTGCCACCCGGCGCCGCCGCTGGCGTCCGGTCCCGAGATCACTTTTGGGACCGACAGGGTAAAGCTGATTCGGAGAGCCGCCGTTTCGTTGACCGAGGCAGCGATCTTGGCGTCGTTCAGGTCGAGACCGGGCACCTCGTTGATGACGCCCATGACGGCCGGGAGCACTTCGAGCTTCCCACCCAGCGAGATGCCCACATCGGCTGTCGAGCCAACGGTGACGACATCGAGGAGCTCGGTGGACGGCTGGAGGTCGACCGTGTCGGCCTCGGTCCCGACGACCGCACTGTGATAGCGGATTCCCCATACGCGGGGTGTGCCAGAACCGACGGGGAAGGCGGTCACGCTGTGCGCAAGGAGAATGGGGACGCTGGGGCCGAGCGCCGCCAGGACCTGCGGGTCAGCTTTCTGCGCGGTGAGTTTCCAGAGCTTCCGAAGGTCCATGGCACGCGGCCTCGGGATGCCGAGGTCGAAGGGCGCCTCGTGGTCGCCGCCCCGCTCGTCGTCGCCCCGCTCGCGTCCGCCCCGCTCGCCTCCGCCCCGCTCGTCGTCCCGGGCGAGCTCGGCTGCCAACGCGACGAGGGTTGGGTCGTCGCTCGCCTGCCATCCGCCAACGGCCGACAGGCGCCGCTCGTCTCGGTCACCGCTCGCTCGCGTGGTCTCGGTCACTGGGAACCTCCCACAGTGGTCTCAGCGCTCGGGTTGTTCGCCGTGCCGCCAGCTCGTTGCATTCGAACGTGCACGTTGGGCTGGCAGTGGAGGGTGTAGGCAAGCCAGCTGGGATGGCCCTGATCCTCGGGATCCGAGTAGAAGTGGCGGCGGATCTCCCGCACGGCTTCCCCCACAGTCTCTCCATCTGCCAGCGACGAATAGAACAGGTTGGCTGCCTTGCGGGCGACGCGGTCGTTGACGGCCCAGTACGGTCCGACGAAGCCCGAGAAGCCAACGTCAGTGAACGCCTCGGCCCAGCCGCCGATCCGCGTGAGCGCCCAGCCCTGTTCGCCAACCTCGCAGGCGTTGAGGAAGACCAGGGGGCGGGAACTCCGCCCCAGCGTTGCCCGGTTGAGGTCACTCGGCACCAGAGGCAGGTCCGATAGGCGGATTACCGTGTCATCAGTGCTGGCGGCGTCGTACTCGCCGTGGCCCGCGAAATGGATGAGCTGGACGCCCTGGTTCGACTCCAGGAAAGCGCGGACGGCCGCCCGATCCCCCGGCAGCATCGTGGCCCCGAACTCATCGACGAGATCCTTGGCCTCTTGCTGGGCGCCCGGCAGCGGCGGAACGTAGATGGGCGCGATCACCGAGAAGCCCGACACGGTGAGCGGATCGGGGAACGGAAGGGCCTGCTTCCAGCGAGCCATGCGGAACGAGACACCCAGGAACTCGGCTTGCTCCCCGCCACCCGGTTCACGCTGCGGCTTGACGAGCTCCCAGGGAATGTACGGCTCCTGGCTATAGATCGCGATCGAGACGTCCTGGTCGTGGAGCTCCGTCCAATAGAAGGCCCGGAAATCCTCGGGGAGGTCCCACCACAGCTCGTTGCCGAGGTCTTCGGCCTTGCGGATCATGTCGGCCGGTGTCGGTTCGTCCTTGACGTGGCGGAAGCCGTCCAACCGCTTCTGGGCGTACTGCCAAGCGTTGACGGCGACGGGGAACGAGCCCAGTGGCGAGTTGAGGTAACGGCTTTCCTTGCTGGCGGAGATGTCGAACGGCCCCGCGCCCTTCGGGGCCGGGCTTCTGTCAGTGACGACGAGCACGAAGTCGGGGTCCGGCGCGGAAGCCGTGCCAATGGTCAACGGCGCGCTCCGGACGTCGCCGATGGGGTCGATCGCCGTGATCAGGTGCAGCTGGCCGATCGGCAGGTTGCCGCGGTAGATCGTCACGTAGATCTCCGTGTCGCGGCGCTGGTCGGCCTTGTGCGCGGTGAGCCGGAAGCCGGCCTTCGCCACGGCACCCGCGTCGTCGAGATCGACGGTGAGGGGCGCGAATGTCCGGCGAGGGTCGTCGGCCGCCGCGACATCGAAGTCGGCGGCGTACACCCCGACCCGGAGGTCGATGAATCGAGTGTCGACCGGCGCCGTGATCGCGACGCCAGTCTCGCGGGCGAAGATCGCCTCTCCCGAGATCGCGACGAGAAGATCGTGCGTTGAGCCCGGCGAGACGACCGGCGGAAAGTCGGCAGAGGCCGTCCGCTGGACCGTTCGGGTACCCGGTGCCGCTCCATCGGCGGCGGCGTGGCCGTTCGTGGCAGCGGCTTCCACCGATGGCGCGGTGGGGGCAGCCTCCCCGGGCGCCGGTGGCGGCTCCGCGCGAGAGGTCCCGGTCGCGTCGCCGCGTTCCGGTTCGGGGCGCGCCGGACGAGGCGCCGCCCGCCGTACCGCGCGCGCCACTTCTCGCTCACGTTGCGGCGTTCCCGTGTTGCGCACAGCTCGCCCCCGTTCCGGGGCCGATTCGTCGGCGCCGGATGCACCCCTGTCACCGCCGAGCGCGTCCTCGATGCCACGCGCGATCGGTTCCTCCGGCTCCGCGCCGGCCGGGCCTCCGGCGAGCGCCGTCGCCTGGGCCTCTGCATCCAGGAGGCCCGCGACGGCCTTCGCCAGGCCGACGGAGCTGAGGTAGACGATCGGGTCATGTCCGCGGCCCGGATCGAGGAGGGACGGGTCACGCCCCACCGCCTGGACGTCCGAGATCCGCGGCCCGTCAGAGGCCGGGTAGAGATTCGCCAGTTCGCGGACGACCGTGGCGAAGTCCTTCTCGTTGTAGACGTTGGTCCAGCCGGCAAGGTCCTCGGGATAGGGTGTCCCCGGGTGGAGTTTCGCGACGTTTGCCCGCAGGCTCGCCATCCCGAGCGGCGACCCGAAGGTCACCAGCCCCCCGACATTCAGCGACGCGGCGCCGTCGGTCGCCAGGAGGTCGTAGCCGACGATCGTCCCCATGCTGTGGCCGAGCAGCAAAACGCGCTCGCCGGACTGGTTCGCCTCCCGGATCTTGACCCGAACGGCGTTCAGGACGCGGTCGCGGATGGTCGGGTCACGAAAGTACTCATCGAGGTCCTTGAGGAACCAGGTGAGCACCAGGCGATCGACGTGGAAGACCTCGTCGAGGGTGTCGATGACCTTGGCCAGGGTGTTCCAATCGAGGAACTCGAGGCGTTCGAGATCCGCCGGCAGCATCTCCGAGGCGATGCCGGCGGCGAGTGCGCTCGGCGGTTCCGCGAGCGTCCGGCTGAGGTCCGCCGCACCTCGCTCTCCGTCGCCGTCGCCGCGTTCTGTGTCGCGCTCACGCTCATCGCCGCCGCCGCGGGCGTCGGCCAGTTCTCGCCGGTCCGGACGCCAGATATCGCCGTAGAAGGCGAAATCAATAGGCACATCGGCGGCCTGCGGATAGCCGATGGCATGAAGGCCGTCACGCAGAGCCTCATCCCAGGGGCGTTCCATCGTCGCGGCAACCTGGAAGGCCTGATCCCGTCCGTGGGTAAGGACGATTCGCATCTTCCGGTCCCTCCTCGCGAGCGTTCGCCGATCAAGGCCGGTTTCGCGAAGGCAGGGGTCGGCGGCTGGCCCACGACCATTGAGGCCGAGCGTCAAGCGGGGAACGGGTGCCCAGCGTGGCCCTGAGGCCGCCGAGGCTAACCCTTGACCGTCGGACGGTCAAGTTGCGCTTGACGGCCGGGTGTTCACTTGAGGCGCTCCGCGCTCACAGGAACGCGGCGAAACTCGAGGGGGAGAGCCGCCGTGCAGGTGAAGCCGCGTCGGCACAATCCGCTCCATTTCGGAGTCGCCGTCGGGATCGACCGATACCCCGGCTTCCCGGGCTTCGACCTCGCGTCCGCGGCGGAAGACGCCACGGCGTTCCGGGACTGGCTGGTCGCGGATGACGGTGGCGGTCTGCCCGCGGACAACGTCGCCCTGGTCGTCGCGACCGCGACCGAGCGCTGGCCGTCGACCTTCGACGCTCGGCCGCACGTGCGCGAGATCAACCGCGCGCTGTACGGGTTCAACGCCCGCATCCGCGTCCACATCCGCTCACAGCCCAGCGATTGGGCGGCAACCCGCGTCTACGTCTATGCGGCCGGCCACGGGGTCGGGCCGCCGCGGGGCGAATGTGGCGTGCTCATGGCCGACTCCGACCCCGACCTTCTGGGGAACTACATCGACGTCTCCAAGTACCGCGACTGGTACCTCGCCTGCGGTCTCGTTCGCGAGGTGGCTATCTTCGCCGACTGTTGTCGAGAGATCGTCCGCGGCGTGCCCCCGGCGAACGAGTTGCCCTTCACTGCCTGTGACCTGAAGGCCCCATCCGGCACGGCTGCGTTCACCGCATACGCGACCCGCCTCGGCGAAAAGGCCTGGGAGGCGCGGACGGTCGCCGAACGTGACGGCGCCCGAGGCTATTTCACCCGCGCCCTCCTCGACGGCCTGCGCGGCGGCGCGGCCGACACGTCCGGTGCCGTGACATCACCGGCCCTCGGCGAGTACGTCGAAATCGCGTTGGCCGAGCTGGCTCGCAACGCGCCCTTCCCCCAGGAGGCCGAACCGCATCACAAGCCCGGCAGCGCCCTGGTCTTCGGCGGCGATCGCCATCGGGTCCTTCATCGAGCCAGCGTCCGATTCCCAGCTGGCTTTACGGACCCAGTGATCGTGAGGGCCGGCCGGGGTGTGGAGCACGGCCCGTGGACGCCGTCAGACGGCGGCTGGGAGCTCGACCTGCCCGACGGGTTCTACGAGGTTGCCATCTCGGGAGCCGCCGCCGACGACCATCGATCGTGGCTTTTCAAGGTCGTCGCCGCAGACGTTCAGGTCCAGCTCTGACGTGCCCGCCGGCGGGTCAAGCGGGGACGCAGACCGGGCCGAGCTGCAGCTCGGCTCCCCGACAGGCGCCGCCGAGATTGCCGTCGTCGACTCGGACTTCCGGCCGGTCGCTGCGGGCATCGGCACGCTCATCGTTCGCCTCGACCCGGGGATCTATGAGGTCGTCGCCAGGGCAGGACCGGTCACCGAGCGCCGCCTCGTCCGTCTGACGCCCGGCGAACGTCGCTCGATCCTCGACCTCGAGGTCGCCTTCCCGTCGGCCGCGCCGGTGCCGGGCACCAGCACGACCCACGAATACCACCAGGGGCTCGCGGCGCAGGCGACGCAGCTCGGTGAGGCGCCCCGGGCAGGCTACGGCGGCCTCGTCGTCGTCCTTCGCGACGTCCGAGGGCTGGAGGGGCCACCCCTGTCGCAAAGAGACATGGATGAGCTGGCGCTGCTCGACTCGAGCCTCGCACCGTTCGCCGACTTTCGAAACGACTGGCAAATCAGCGAGCAGGAAGCGTGGGCGTCCTGGGGTCGCCACGTCCCAGCCGGCGGATATGCCCTCCGCCGAACCCTGACCGTCGGCGATCCAGCGGTCCGCGTCGATCAATCGGTCTGGGTCGTCTCAGGCTGGCAGACGATCCTGTTCCTGACGAGGCCGGCCGACGGCGAGTCCGCCGCGCCTGCATCGGTTCACACTGTCCCGCTCTCGGAGCCTTGGCGGTCGTTCGACCCGCGGATCGGAACGGCCTACGAGCTCATCCAGTGGGACCTGCGAGCCACACCGTCGGGATATCGCGGGTTGCCCGACGTCGACCTCGACGGTCTGATCGATGCCGTCGCCGACAACGCGATGCTCGGCATCGCCCTGGCTCACCTTCTGCTGCGCCAGCCCGAACTCGACGCGGGGCGGATCGGCAGGTTGATTGCCGCGCTCGACCGTCTCGTCCCGGGACACCCGGACGTGCTCGGCCTCAGGATCATTGCTGAGGGCATCGCAGCGATCGGGATCGTCGTCGGCGACGCGATTCCACCTGTCTCGTGGCCTCCGATGGTGCTGGCCTCGTACCTGGCCCTCCTTCGCCGGGACGCCGACGTGCCAGGGACGATCGCCCCGGCAAGCGTCGCGGAGTCGGTCGCCGAAGGACTCCTCGTCGACGACATCTGGACGACGTGGCGGGCAGAGCCGGGACGGCCTGATCGCGAGAGGCGGGGCGCCGCTGCCGATGAGGTCGCCCGCGACGGCACCTCGGCGGAGGCGGTCCTCGGGCGCATCGGGCAGGAGCCCGATCTCCTGCGGTCGCTTCGTCTCCGGAGCCCCGCCGAACGAAGGGTCGCGGGTTACATGGCCGACCTGGCCGATCTGGCCGAGGTGGACCCGGACGCATCGGTCGCGAGCCTCTCGGTGGGGGACGTGGCCCGGGCAACCCATCTGCCACATGCGGTCGGCGAGCGCGCCCTGGTCAGCATCGGGTTGCAGCTTCCCGAACCTCCGGCGCCGGCTGGTTCGACCGGCGGTGGTCGCACCGGGCCGCCGCCGCCGCACATTCCGATCCTGCCGCTCCTCGCGATCGCGGTCCTGATCGGCGTGGTCGGTGGCGCCTTCCGCCTCGGCATCATCGGACGTTTCGCCGGTCAGATCTTCCCTGCACCGACGGCACCGTCGACGCCATTCGCGACCGAGGTGCCGACAGCCATCCCGACGGTTGTCGAGACGATCGCTCCAACCCCGGTGGAGACCCCGGCGCCGGTCGCGGCCCTCACCATTCCGCCGTCGCTCGATTTCGGGCGGGTGGAAGTCCCGAATCGCGAACCGCTCGACCTGGTCATCTTCAATTCGGGCGGCCTCTCGGTGGCCGTCAATTCGGTCCAGCTGACCGCCGAACGGCCGGAGTTCTTCGTGGATGCAGGAGACTGCCTGACCCAGGCGATTCAGCCAGGCGACAGCTGCCGTGCGCAGGTCATCTTCAGGCCGACGACCAGCGGCGACCTCCAGACTGACCTCCTGGTTGCGACCGATGCACTGCCTTCGCAGACGATCCACCTCACCGGCTCCGGCGTCGAGACCGGCGAGCTCAAGATCGACCCACCGGAGGTCGATTTCGTGATGAACACCGTCGCTCCCGTCCAGAAGCCGGCGACCCTCGTTGCCACAGGCCCGTTGACGATCACCGGCTTCTCGATCGAAGGCACCTATGCATCGGAGTTCTCGCTGATCTCTGCCCTCACGTCCGACACGCAGAGCTGCACCGGCCTCCAGTTCGCGCGCTCGCAAGCGTGCTACCTCACGGTGCAGTACACGCCGCCGGCGAGCAACTGGAACTTCCTCCTCGTCAAGCGCGATGCCCTGCTCGTCATCCATACCGCCAGCGGTCGATCCTGGACGATCACCCTGGTGGGCTACCTCAACGTGATTTCGTGACGGATCTGCTCGCCGGGCTAGTCGTGGGTCCGGCCGGCGAGCTGCTGGACTCGAACCACGACGAACTCCGCCGGCTTCAGCGGCGCAAATCCCACGACGATGTTGACGACCCCGCGATCGACGTCGTCCAGGGTGGTGGTCTCGGAGTCGCACTTGATGAACCAGGCCTCGCTTGGAGTCGCCCCCTGGAAGGCGCCCAGACGAAACAACTCATGGAGGAATGCGCCGATGCACAGGCGGATCCGGGCCCACAGCGGCTCGCCGTTCGGCTCGAAGACGACCCACTTCGTGCCGCGGTCAATGGACTCCTCGAGGTAGATTGCGAGGCGACGTACCGCTACGTACTTCCAGTCGGAGACGAGACCTTCGGCTCCCTCCATTGTCCGCGCACCCCACGCCACGGTTCCCGCGTTCGGGAACGTCCGGAGGCAGTTGATCCCGGCCTCGTTGAAGGCCTTACTGTCCTCGTCCGAGATCAGTCCCGGAGCGCCGTCGATCGAAAGCCCGACCACCCCACGCAGGACGGCGTCGATCCCAGCCGGCGCCTTCCATACTCCACGTTCGATGTCCGTTCGGGCCACCAATCCGGCCACGGCACCCGATGGCGCGAAGTCGGCGACGGCGTCTCGCCGGAGCGGGTCCGGCATTTGGAGTCGGGGGAAATAGATCGCCGCGTTTGCCCGCTCGATTGCGCCGAACGCGGCCGTGGACGGATTTGACAGGGACCAGTCGGCTGGCGCATCGACGAGCAGCATCGCTCGTCGCTCGCCGCATAGTGCCGCGGCCGCTGCCCACGTTGGCATGCCGTTGTCGATCGTCTCGGGGGAGAAGGGCGGAATGCACAGGATGTTGAAAAGATCGGTTCGTCTTAAGGCGTAGATGCCCGCGTTCGGCCCGTCGTTCGCGGTATCGGACACATCGGCGGCATCGATCGCGAGACCGTCGCTGCCCGAGTCTCCGGCCGGCGAGATCGAGCCAGCGGGGGGCCGATCGGCGCCGACAGACGTCACCCGAAGCAAGACGGACTCCTCGGCGAGGACCGCCGGCACGAATCTCGTACTGGCAGGATCGCTCGAAACGCTCGGGAATCGCTCGGCGGCGCCAGTTCCGCCCCGGCTGTCGTCGTCCGCGGTCCCGGCGGCGTCGTCGACGATCGTGACGTCGAAGAGGTTTCGCTGTGAAGCCGGTGGCGCCGCGGCAATTACCGGGCTGGCGTCGAAGGTGACGATGAGATTCCGGCCCCACGACCCGGGATCGGCCGCTTCGAACGTCCAGTCGCCCACCGACATCGATGCGGCGGCTGCCCGGCGTTCGCCGGTTCGCGTCGCGACTCGAACGACGACCGCCTGTTCGCCGCCATTCGTGAAGAACTGCTGGACCGCAAAGCTCATCGTGCTCGGCCGCCACAGGCCACCGAAGGTGCGCTCGTACTCCGACCAGTTGCCGATCGCCACGGGCTCGTCGACCGGCCCTCGCCACGCTCGGCCGACGAATGCCGTGATCGACGTTGGCACGCCGCGAACTTCAGGCACGGCATCGAGCGGATCATTGGCCATGGCACGGCTCCCGGTGTGGCGACCGCCTCGAGGTTACGCGGGGGTGGACCGCCCCCGGCCTCGCAGCGAAAGTCGGTCGAGGAGGGCTTCGGCGATCGCGAAACCCGACGCGGCGGCCAGGGCGAGCACGACGGCCGTCTCGACTGTGAACGAATCGCCGACGAGGACGGCGACGACAGCGAATCCGACGGTCACTCCCGTAACCGCGCCCTGGACCGCGGCGGCTGCCCAGCGGTTTCCGCCGACAAGCCGATAGGCGCGCCCTCCCGGGACGCGGATAGCGGGCCACAATCCTTCGGCCAGCGTCACGGCCGCCACCATGGCGAGCGCCGTCAATGCCGTCAGGCTGACGAACTGTCCGGCAACCTGATTGATGGCGTCATTCAGTTTGTCGAGATTCGTGGCGAGAATCCACGCATCTCCGAGCAGGATCGTCAGTACGCCGCCCAGACCAGCACGGCCAGCAGAGCGAGGTAGACCCGGCCAGATTTCCCTTTCTTTCCGCTCGGCGAGGTCAGCTGCAGTCGTGTCCGGCTCTCGAATTGATGCGTTCGAGGCGATCGAGGTATTCGCCTCGCGGGCCGGCTCGGGAATGGGATAGGCGCCCTCACGACCGGAGTCTGCCGCGGCATCTCCGACCGGTTCTTCCTTCGATCCCCACGGCTCGGCGGGTGCCGCGGCGTGTTGTGCGGCCTCGTCGGCGTCGATGGGCTGGCGCGCTGGTTTCGCGCGTTCGGCATCGAGCTGCTCGGCCTTTTCCGCTGCCCGCGGCTCCTCGTCAGGCTCGGCTGCGTGCTGCGGTCGGAGCGGCCCGACGGCGGAGTGAGGCGCGACGTCGAACAGCCGCCCGTCGGCCACCCGCATGAACAGGACGGGCGTCCCCCACTCGATGTCGTTTTGGTCCGCGTAGATTGCCTTGCGCGCCTCGGCAACCGCCGAATCGACCGCCAGGCCGTCGGCCAGCGCCGAGTAGAACTCGCCAGCGAACACGATCGCCGCCCGGTCCGTGATCTCGAACTGCATTCCGATGACGGCCGGGATCTCCCGTTCGATCAGGCTCGCCGCAACGCCCGAGAACGGATCCTGGAGAGAGCTTCTTGCGCCCTCGCATGAATTCAGGACCGCCAGCCTGAGCGAGACCTCATCGGCCAGGATCGTCCCAAGCTCGACCCCGCTGACCCGTCGCCCACGCCCGTGCTCGTCCTCGAACAGCAGGACCCCGTCGTCGGCGTCTTGGTCATACCCGCCGTGGCCGATGTAGTGGAAGACGTGATAGTCCGCCTTGCGGACCTGGTGCTGCAGCGCGCGGAGGCTTGCCTCCTCCAGCCAATCGACCTTGATGGCGCCACGCGCGATGAGCGGAGCGAGGGCCGCCTCGAGCTTGGACCGTTCCTGCTCCCCGTCGATCGGCTCAGCATCGCTGGGCGCGCTGACGAGCGCCAGAATCCGAAGGGGAAGGTCGATCCGGAGCGCACGGCGGGGCTTCGGCAGGTCCAGATAGCGGACGATCGGGGTCCAGGTCGAGATCGACAGGAAGCTGGGCTGGTCGTACAGGTACTCCCAGGGCACCTGCAGGAGCTCGGGGGTGCTCGTCAGCGACAAGCTGATGCGAAGACCCCTGCCGGCACTCCGCGCCTCGGCAAACGAGGAGCGATACAGCTCGCGGACATCGCCCTCGAACAGCGCCCCGAACAGCTTGGTCCCGAACGTCTTTGCCAGCTCCATCTCCGGAGAATCGACCCGTCGCCTGCCGCGCCGGGTGCTGCCGACCTTGAGGACGAAGTTCTCGAGCTCGATGTCGGAGAACGGCAGCTTGAACCGCCCGACCGCCTCCCCGGATGGACCGGTCGCCACGATGCGATACGAGCCGTGACCCAGGCCGCGGTCGATCCGAAGACGGAGCTCGGAATACGTGGTCATCGATAGCGCCCGGCCCGGCCTCCACCCACCCCCATGTGACGACCACGCTACCACCGGACGTCCGGAGCGAGGGAGGCGAGCCCTGTTGAATTCCGGCTGGTGAGCGTGCCCTTACCGAGGCGCCGCGGATGCAATCCTCTCGAGAAAGTCGGACCGACCCCCCCGGTCCGATGAACAAGGTGATGCCGCGTCGAGCCGGGCGACCAACGGGGCCGCCTCGAGCCGAACGAGGATCTCTCGTGCCGCTTCGGCGGCGGCGCGGACGTCCGGCTCGCCGGGATCGAGCAGCAACGCCATGTCAAGCCCGCAGAGCGCCTCGTCCCAGGCCAGGCCAAGATCTCGCCAGCCCTGAAGGGCCTCGCCGTACATGGGGAGCGCCTCGGCACGGCGCCCATCCAGGGCCGCGAGGCCCGCCATGATCGTCCGCCGGTCAGCCTCGACGGCCGGACCGTGGAAACCCGACTCGCCGAGGGCGGCCAGGTCCTCTCGGACCCCGGCTGCATCACCCGCCCATAGTCCGGCCCGGGCAGCGCGAGGCAACGAGCTTGAGACTGCTCCCACCACCAGCTTGACCGCGCGGTGCCAGGACATTCGGGCGTCATCGAGGTCGCCTGTCGCGAAGGCTGCGAACGCGGCCGCGGTCCAGTAATAGGCTTGGACCTGCGGGTCGCCACTTTCGCCGATGAGCCGCCGGATCTCGTCGAGGTCAGCCGCGACCGGTTCGCCGCGTAAGGCCCGGATCGCGCACGCCGCCCCAAGGAGCCCCGCCTGGTCCGCTGGCTCGAATTCCTCGCCCAGCGCGGCCTGGACCTCGGCGAGTGCCTGTGGCCACTCGCCGGTTCGAAGTCCGAACTCCCCGATGTTCGAGACGAAGCCGGGAACCCAGATCCGAACTCCGAGGCGTCGGGCGAGGGCGAGGCCGGCCCGTGTGGTTTCAAGGGCGGCTCGTGGATCTCGCGTCGCCTCGGCGTAGGCACGGTTGTTGTCCGCCCGCAAGACGGTCGCAGCGAGCCCGAGGGCCTCGGCGAGGTCACGGCCCGCGGCGATTGCGCCGAGGCCTTCGATCGACCGTCCCAGAACGGCTAGAGCCGTGCCTCTCGTCACCAGTGTGTCGGCGACGATTGCTCCGAGGTCCGCGTGCTCGGCTGCCTCGAGCACCCGATCGGCGACTTCGATCGCCGGACGCGTGTCGAAATGCATGAAGTAGGCGCGGGCCAGCTGGCCGCCGAGGGCGATCCCGGCGGGTTCAGTCGCGAGGTCCGCGAACTCGGCGGCGGCCGGCTCGAGCAGGGCGATTGCCTCGGGGCTGCGACCCGCTCCCAGCATGGCCCGGCCCAGGGCGGCAGTCGCGCCGGCGACTGCCGCGCGATCGCCGAGCTCACGTCGTGCCGATGTCGCTCGCCGCAGATACGTCTCGGCGGCCTCGTGGCGACCCGCCGCCGAAGCGGCGTCGCCGGCCTGCTCGAGAAGGGCGGCGGTGTCGCCCGGGTCGGTCGTGACGATGAGAGCCTGGTCGAGGAACGTCAGGGCCTGCTCGTACGAGCCCAGGGCGATTGCCCGCTGCGCAGCCCCCGTGAGCGCGATCCGGGCCTGGGCGGCGACGGCCGCGGCTTCCGCGCCCTCGAGCGCGTTTCGATAGGCCGCCAGGTAATGGCCGGCCAGGGCACCGGCGATCTCATCGGTTTCGAGACTTTCGAAGAAGCGGGCAGCGGCGAGGTGTCGGCTTTTCCGATCGCGCTTCGCGAGGGCGTTGTACGCGACTTCCCGAATCAGCGCCTGGACGAACCCGTACTGACCGCGCTCGGGGCTGCGCGGGTCGATATCGAGGCTCAGGATCTCGCGCCGGACGAGCGAGCGAAGCCGGCCCGCCAGGTCCTCCTCGTCCAGCCCGCTGACGGCCGCGAGGCCGGCCAGCGTGAAGCTCTGGCCCAGCACGGCTGCATCGGACGCGAGGACTCGGTCCTCGGGGCGCAGCGCATCGAGGCGAGACGCGATCGGTGCGGTCAGTGTCTCCGGGACTGCCAGGTTCGTGAGGTCGCCGGTCGGCCGGTACACGCGGCCGTCCAGGGTGAGCTTGCCTTCGGAGAGGAGCATCCGGACCGTTTCGACGGCGTAGAGCGGGATGCCATCGGCGCGGGCGACGATCGCGGCCGCGGCGCCCTCCGGGAGTCCAGGGACGAGTCCAGCCAGGAGCTCACGCATGGTGGCATCGGGCAGAGGTTCGAGGAAGACCGACGTGAAGCTTCGCTTGCCGGCGCCCCAATCGGGTCGACGCTCGAGCAGCTCGGGGCGTGCCAGCGTCACGACGTAGATCGGAAGGGTTCTCGACCACTCGAGGAGGTGGTCGACGAAATCGATCAGGCCGGCATCCGCATAGTGGAAGTCCTCGAAGACCATGACCACCGGGCCCGTTGCCGCCATTCGTTCGAAGAACGTCCGCCAAGCCGCGAAGAGCTCGTCCGAGGCAACCGAATGAGCGTCGATGCCAAGCAAAGCAAGGAGCGCCGGTTCGACCAACCGCCGCTCGGCCTCGTCGGGGACCTGCTCCGCGACCGTGGCGGCGATCTTGGCCCGAGTCGTAGGTTCGTCGTCGGTCTCGAGCAGCCCAGCCCGCCGGCGGACCATCTCGCCCAGGGCCCAGAAGCTGATCCCCTCACCATATGCGGGCGAACGCCCGTCGTGGAACCAGACTGTCTCGACGAGTCCGTCGCGGTATTTGCCGAACTCCCAGGCGAGCCTCGTCTTGCCGATTCCCGCTGGGCCGATGACCGAAACGAGCCGTGCTCGTCGTTCCCGCGTTGTCGCGTGGAAAAGGTCCTTGATCAGTCGCAGCTCGTCATCGCGGCCGACGAACGGAGCTTCGAGCGTCTCGGCCCGGTTGCGCCCGCCAACCTGGGCGATCACCCGAAGGGCTCTCCACGCCGGGACCGGCGCGGCGTTGCCCTTGAGGGCCTGCTCCCCGGCCGCCTCGAACGCGATCGCGCGTGACGCAGCGCGCTCGGTCGCCTCACCGACGAGGACAGTGCCGGGGGCAGCCACAGACTGCAACCGGCTCGCCGTGTTGACGAGATCGCCGGCGACCATCCCCTGGTTGGTCGCCCCGATGGTGACGGCAGCCTCTCCCGTCAGAACGCCAGCCCGGGCGGCGATCCCCGGTCCAAGTGTCTTGACGGCGTCGACGAGCTCGAGAGCGGCTCGAACCGCCCGTTCGGCGTCGTCCTCGTGGGCAATGGGCGCACCCCAGACCGCCATGACCGCATCGCCGATGAACTTCTCGACGGTCCCGCCATACCGGCCGATCACATCCTGAGCGAGGTCGAAGTAGCCCGACAGGAGCTCCCGGGTGTCCTCGGCGTCGCGTCCCTCAGCGAGGGTCGTGAAGCCGACCAGGTCGGCGAAAACGATTGATACGAGCCGCCGCTCAGCGACGGGTGCCTCGCTCCCGGCTGGCGGACCCGGGCGGGAGGTTGTCGTCGGCGGTGGTGCAACCCCCGCGACGAGCGGCGTCGCGCACTCGCCGCAGAACTTTGCGCTCGGCGAATTCGAGGCCCCACAGGCCGGGCAGACAACGGCCAGGCGGGTGCCGCACTCACCGCAGAATTTGCGTCCTGCTTCGTTCTCCGTCCCGCAGTTGGTACAGACCAATCAGAGCCCCCGATCGAAGTGAGGGAGCGAGGGTACAGCAGGGAGCGACGGATGGAGCGGGCCCGACGCTCGGCGACAGACCGCGGTCGCTCTCGGGGCAGCTGCGGGGGAGCTGAGGCCGCAAGCGGCATTCAAGTCGCGAATATCTGCACCAGGTTGATCAAGGTTTCAGTTGTCTTTTCCAAGCCGCGTCGCGAGTTGAATTCCAACTTGCTGTGAAAGTTATGCCCACCGGTGAAGAGATTGGGAGTCGGCAAGCCCATGAAGGTCAAGGTGGAGCCGTCGGTTCCACCACGCGTTGCTGCAATGAACGGCTTCACGCCCGCGCGACGCGCCGCCTCGAGCGCGTTGTCGGTCAGCGCCGGATAGTCCTTCAGGACGTCCCTGAGATTGCCATAGTTTTCTTCCACTTGGAGCGTGATCTCGACCTTGGGAAATCGTGCCTGCGTCTCCGCCACCATGTCGCGCAGCAACTGCTCCTTGGCGTCCAGGCCGCTCAACTCGAAATCGCGTAGGGTGATCCCCAGCTGCGATTCCTCAACGTCGATGACGCCCCCGTACGGATGCACGAAGCCGACGCGGCCCTCCGTCGTTTCCGGCAACATGTCCTCGGGAAAGCGTGAAAGGTAGTCGCCGACCGCGTACATGGCGTTGACCATGAGGCCTTTGGCCTCGCCCGGATGCGTGCTCTTGCCCTTGAACGTGACCGTGGCTGTGCGTGCGCTCCAGGTTTCGTTGTTGATTTCGCCGAGCGAGTAACCGTCCACCGTGTAGGCGAACTCGGCGCCAAAACCGTCCACGTCGAAGGACGTGATGCCGCCGCCAACCTCCTCGTCCGGTGTGAAGGCGACGGCAACCACACCATGTTTGATCTGTGGGTTCTGTTTGAGGGTATCGATCATCGTCATGATCTCGGCGATGCCTGCCTTATCGTCAGAACCCAGGAGCGTCGTGCCGTCAGCGGTGATGATGTCATCGCCGATCAGCTCTTTGAGAACCGGGTTATCTGCGACGGTGATGACCTGGGCCGGATCCCTGGGCAAGACAATGTCGCCGCCCTGATAGTCCTTGTGAATGATGACGTTGACGTGTTCGCCGGAAACGGCAGGCGAAGTGTCCATGTGCGAGATGAAGCCGATGACGGGCACCCCAGAGTTCTCCGCAAGATTGCCCGGCAGCGTGGCATAGACGATCCCGAACTCGCTCAATCGAACATTCTCAGCGGCGAGCTCCTGCAGCTCTTTGACCAGCAGGTTGGCGAGCTCGAGTTGTTTCCTCGTGCTGGGAACGTTGGTTTGACCCATCGCCGACTGCGTATCGATCCTGGCGTAACGAAGAAAGCGATCGAGGGCGATCTCCTTCGGGGGTTTCACAGTCTTGGCCGCAGCGGGATTGTCTCGCCCCTCGAGAAGTGCACAGTCACGAATCCTCCATGTCTAACGAGCGCTTTATTCTGCATGGGAAATCCGGGCGTCGTGAGCGCTGTGGCGTGAGCGTGGCAGGGCGACCGAACCCACCCTAATTATGGTGTCGCCGGAGGCCGGATCGCCGGTCTACTCGGAGAGTGCGAACGCGACGGCCTCATCCGCCGTCATTTGGCTTCCCTCGCCCCACGCGGTCCTGAAGGCCTCCGCGTCGAGCGCCTCGCGCAATCGGAGGATCTCGGCGTCGTACTCCTTCTGTTCCAGAGAGGTCATCGGCGCCTCGGCGACCTCGCGCAGGGCCTCGGCCGCTCCAAGCAGGCGCGCCGCCCGAGCGCCGTCTCCCCTGGCCAGGGCGAGCAACGCGAACGACTCGAGCTGGTGGGCGACCGCCCCGCGATTTCCGCTGCGCCGCCAACCCTGGATCGCCTGGCGGTACTCGGCCTCGGCCTCGTCGATCCGGCCGTCACGCCGCAGGGCATGGCCGAGCTCGCTCTGGGCGGAGAGCTCGAACCGGTGGTCGTCGATCGCGTGGAACCCGGCCTTGGATTCGCGGAACAATCGCTGCGCATCCGCCAGCCGGCCAGCGATGCTTGCCAAGCGGCCGCGAACCTGGGCGAGGTACGCGATGTCCTGTGGGTTGCCCGTGCGTTGGGCCGAATCGCCGGCCAGTTCCAGCCAGCGCTCGGCGGCGGCCCTGTCATGCGGGGCCTCGATCATCGCCAGGGACAACTGGATACGACCGAGGCGTCCCGAATCCCCGAATTCGGTGGCGATGCCCAACGCCTCCTCGGCGGCCGGGCGCCAGTCGGCGTCGTGACCTGGCGGAGCGTTGGCGTCCGCGCGGAAGAGCCACACGAAGAGGGCGTCCGCGATGGCGGCCGGGTCACCCGACTCCCGGGCCACGGCGACTGCCTCCTCGCCCAGGGACAACGTTTCCACACGGCCGCCCATCGAGCCCATGATTGCGGCACCTGCGAGAGCACGGGCAATGAGGCTCGATCGGGTCCGGCCCTGCGATCGGGACGCGGGCTCGGGCAGGGCCCGCACGTGACCGACCGCTTGCATCATGCGGTCATACCCCTCCGACCCCATGGTGCGCGCCTGCCAGTAGCGAATCATCGCCACGCAGACCTCGAGGCCCGCCTCTGGCCGGGTTTCCAGCGCCCAGTCGAGCGCGGCACGCACGTTGTCGATCTCCGCATCCAGGCGCCGCAGCCACGTGGGCGACTCGCGTCCCTCGAGTCCGTGCTCGGCGTCGAGCGCAAGCCGCAGCAGGACGCTCAGATGCCGGTCGCGGAGCGCGACCGTTTCACCGCTCGCCGCGAGCTGGTCGGCCGCGTACTGGCGAATCGTCTCGAGCATCCGGTACCGCGTGGAGCCCAGGTGGTCGGCCACGACGAGCGAGCGATCAACGAGCCGGCCGAGGCCGTCGATCGTGGCGAACCTGGCGCGTCCGTCGTCACTGCCTGCGGGTGCGCCACCCACATCCTCGGCGTCTCCGAAGGCCACGGCCGCGGCGGCGTCGAGCGTCCAGCCTCCGGAGAAGACGGCCAGCCGGCGCATGAGCCGGCGATCCTCCTCGTCGAGGAGGTCCCAGCTCCAGTCGATGAGCGCCTGCAGCGTCCGCTGCCGCGGCACGGCCGTCCGCCGTCCGCCGGTCAGCAGGCGGAACCGGTCCCCGAGGCCCTGCGCGATCTCGTCGGCGGACAGGACGTTGACCCGGGCCGCGGCCAACTCGAGGGCAAGGGGGATGCCGTCCAGGCGCCGGCAGATCTCGACGACCGCTCGCAGGTTCGACCGATCCAGAGTGAACGTCGGCAGGGTCGCGGTCGCGCGCTCAACGAACAGGAGCACGGCCTCGGAGCGAGCCGCCGCCTCCTGCTGAGCGGCGTCCAGCTCGCCTTGCCCCCCCTCGGCGTCGATCGCGTCCGGGAGGGTCATCGAGGGCACCGCGAACACGGCTTCGCCGTCGACGCCGAGCGGTTCCCGGCTCGTCGCGAGGATGGCCAGGGTCGGGCAGGTTCCCCAGCAGGCGAAACACCACGTCGGCGGCGGCCACGATGAGGTGCTCGCAATTGTCGACGAGCAGGAGCAGCTCCTTGTCGCGAAGGTAGTCGACGACTGGGTCGATCGGGGGCTGGCCGGGCTGGAGCTGGACCTTCAGGGCCCGTGCGATCTCACCGGCGACGAGCGCGGGGTCGCTCAGCGGGGCCAGCTCGACGATCCAGACGCCATCGTGATGGTGATCGACGAGCTCGCGTGCGGCCTCGAGCATCAGCCGGGTCTTGCCGGTGCCACCCACGCCGACCAGGGTGACGAGGCGATCCGCGCCCAGCAGACGCTCGATGTCCACGACTTCCCGCTCCCTCCCGACGAAGGATGTGACCGAGAGCGGCAGGTTCGTGGCGACTCCGACGACCGAGCGAAGCGCCGGGAACTCGCGGCGCAGGCCTGGTGCCGCGAGCTGGTACACATGCTCGGCTCGATCCAGGTCGCGCAGGCGATGCTCGCCCTGGTCGATCAGCTCGGCCATCGGCGCGAGATCGTCAACGGCCAGGGCCCTCGTCGAATCCGAGACGAGCACCTGGCCCCCGTGGCCGAGCGCCATCAGGCGGGCGACCCGGTTGAGGGCCGGCCCGAAGAAGTCCCCGTCCCGGACCTCGGCGCTGCCGGAGTTGATTGCCATGCGCACGCGGAGCGGCCCGGTTTCGCCCCATTCGTGGAGGTCCAGCGCTCGCTGACCCTCGAGGGCTGCCTTCAGCGCCGCCTCCGGTCGGTCGAACGCCGCCAGCAGCCCGTCACCCGTGGTCTTGACGACCGTCCCGCCGGCCTCTTCCACGGTCGTACGCAGCAGCGCGTCGTGCGCTTCGAGAGCGACGGCCATCGCCGCCCGACGCTCTGCCCAGAGCCGCGTGCTGCCCTCGATGTCGGTGAGGAGGAACGTCGCCGTACGGGCCGCGGGTGTTGTCGTCATCCGAGCGAGCGTACATCCGGCGCTGGCCCCGGTGGGGCCGCCTGACGCCGACGTCGTCCGGTCATGGCCCGAGGACCGAATCGATGTACGCGGCGTATCTGACGACAGTCCGGAAGCCCAGGCGCTTGTAGATCGGGCGCCCCATCTCGCTCGCCTGGCGCGCCGCAACGGTGCAGCCGGCAACCACGCCGTCGGCCACCACGCGGGCCGTCATCGCCGCCCCATACCCGCGTCGGCGCGCCGAGTTGATCGTTGCGATGCTGTAGACCCCAACGGTCCGGCCGGTGCGCCAGCCCATCCCGGACACAACAGGTTCGCCGTCCGCAAAACCCACTTAGACGACGCACTCAGGCCGGTCGAGGAGGCCCGGGCACGCGGTTCCGAGGGCGACCGCCGGATCCGAGCCAAACCCCGCATTCACGACCTGGCGATGGGCGTCGATGCCGGCGGCCTCGGTCACTCGGCGGATCTCGAGCTCGGATACCGCGCGCTCTCCGATGGCGTTGTGGTCGATCGGGAACGCGACCATGCCGGGCGTCGAGGTCTCCTCGGCCGCCGGTGCCAGTCCTGCCTGGGTCAGGGTCGGGATGAAGCGATCGTCGATGCCTTCGCGCAAGCGAACGACGAAATGGTTGCCCCGCTGGCGGGCCTGCGCGACGCTGGCGAGGACCCCGGCCGAGGTCGCCTCCTCGCGCTCGATCAGGACCTGGTTGAACCAATCGAACGGCAGGCCGGTCAGGATCGTGACCACCCCGCCGGCGCGAGTCACCCTGGCTCGACTGGTGCAGCTCACCACGCCCGTCAGGTACGCGATCCAGTTCTCGTGCTCGAGAGCGACCAGCTTGTCGTGGGTCATCGCCCAGAAAGCTACCGCGCTCGTCCGAGCTCGCGCTCGATCAACTCGTGCCTCTCGTCGCGAAGGGTGGGCCATGGCCAGACGTATAGTCGGCCAGACGTATAGTCATGACTTGGCGCTCGCACTCCTGCGAGGACGATGCTCTCAGCCGCGCAACCGACCCTCTTCCTGATCGCCGACATCTCCGGGTACACGGGCTACCTCGCCGACGTCGAGCTCGAGCACGCCCAGGACATCCTCGCGGACCTCATCGGCACCATCGTCACCTCGCTCCGGCCCAACTTCCGCCTGGCCAAGCTCGAAGGCGATGCGGCATTCACCTTCGCGACGGCCGACAGGGTCGACGGGTCGATGCTCCTCGACACGATCGAGCGCTGCTACTTCGGGTTTCGCCGGCGCCGCCGGGACGTCCGCCAGGCGACGTCCTGCGAATGCACCGCATGCGTCAAAATCCCGGATCTCGACCTCAAGTTCGTGGTCCACCACGGCGCCGCCATCCTCCAGAAGGTTGCGGGCCGGCAGGAGCTCCTGGGGTCCGACGTGATCGTCGCCCACCGCCTGCTCAAGAACGAGGTCGTCGAGAAGCTCGGCGTCCACGCCTACGCCCTGATCAGCCAGCAGTGCATCGACGCATCCGACATCGACCCCGCCGCCCTCGGCATGGTCGGGCACAGCGAGAGCTACGATCGGATCGGCGACGTGCCGGCCTGGGTTCACGACCTCGAGCGCCGCTGGCAGGAAGAGGAGGCTCGCGCGCGTGTCTTCGTCACCCCGGAGGAATCCAAACTCACCCTGTCGATACCGACCAACGTCCCGCCGCAGGTGGCCTGGGAGTTTCTCACCAAACCCGGCCAGCGGATGTCATGGCAGCCGTGGGTGACGGAGGTCACGATCAAGGGTGCCACCGGGGGACGGCGCGGGCCCGGCTCGGCCAACCACTGCATGCACGGCAGGGACGCCGTCGTCGAGGAGATCCTCGATTGGCGTCCGTACGACTACGTCACGGACCGGACGATCCTCGACACCCCCACCGGACCGGTGAAGGTGCTCCACACGATCGAGCTGGAGCCGGACGCGGCGGGAACGACAATCCACTTCCGGTTCGGTGCGCCGAAGACGCGACGGGAACAGGCGCTGATGAAGGAGATCGGAGCCGCGTATGGGCAGGCACTCCGGTCGAGCATCCCCAGTCTGATCGCCCAGCTGGACGCGGAGCTCGCAGCTCGTGACGTCGACCGCGGACTGGAACCCGAGCTGGCCACGCCGAGGCCGGACGGCCCCCTCTCCAGGTTGCAGCCGCTGCTGATTGTCGGCTGACGCCGGCGCGTCGCGCCGATCGTCAAGGCGGAAGTGGAGCGGGAGACGGGATTCGAACCCGCGACATTCTGCTTGGGAAGTCCTGACCTCGTGAGCGTTGTAGCGTGAGCGTGGAAGGGCGAGCGAATCTCGTGTAGTTAGAGTGTCGTGACGCGACACTCCAGAGGGCATCAAGCTTCCGCCCAGCGATAGCACCGTCGTTTGGCCGACGGGTGTGGGGTTCGGGGAGATTCGGGGAATGCCAGGATCTGTTCGGGGCCCCGGCCAACTTACGCTGGGACCCGCGTCCAGTCAGCGGAGCAGCGCCCTCGCGATCGCTTCGTAGCCCTGGGCAGCGGCCACGAGGTCGCCAACCTCGACCCATTCCTCTGCCGCATGGGCCTGGGCGAGGGAACCCGGTCCGTAGATCACCGTCGGGATCCCAGCGGCCACCAGGTGGGGCGCGTCCGTGCCCGCCGGGAAGGTCGATCCGGGATAGTCGTGACCGAGCGCCTCGAGGCAGCGCGCGACGAGGCTCGACGCCGGCGAAATGATCACCGGCTCGAGCTGCGTTCCAACCGCTTCGATATCCCAGGTCAGGTCTGGGTCTTCCTCGCGCTGCCCCCGCAGAATCGCCTCGATCTCCTCAGCGGCCACCTTCAACGATTCCGTCGTCGCCAAACGGCGGTCCACCTGCACCGTGCAGGAGTCCGGGATGACGTTGGCTTTGGTTCCGCCGTGGACCACGGTGGCAGCACAAGCCCCGGCGTCCGGTCCAGCCAAGCGGGCGTTCAACGCTTCGATCGCCAGGATGAACCGAGCCGCCCTATAGACGGCATTGACACCGTCCGCTGGTGCGCTCGAATGCGCCGCAACGCCAGTGAATGAGACCGCAATGCGGTACGCGCCGCGCGAACCGACGAGGAGCTCATTCCCAGTCGGTTCGCCGACGATTGCCGCGGTCGCGCTCAGGCCGCCCGCGAGCAGCGCCTGCGTCCCCAGGGCGCCCACCTCCTCGTCCGCAACGGCGTTGAGCAGGATGGTGCCGGTCATCCCAGCTGGGTCCCGGTTCAGCCGCTCGCACGCCGCGATCATCGCCGCGAGGGCGCCTTTCGCGTCGCAGGCGCCTCGGCCGTGCAGGCGTCCGTCGCGGACCTGCGGCGACCACTGGGAGGGGGACGTAACGGGCACGACGTCGAGGTGCGTGTTCAAGATCAAGACCGGACCCGACCCGAACGAGTACGCGGCACTTACGCTCGCGCGCTCGCCCTCATGGACGACGACTTCGACACGCGTTGCCGACCCCCGCAGGCGCCGATCCAGCCAGCGCGCTGCAGCGAGTTCGTTGCCAGGAGGATTCGGCGTCTCGATGGCGATGAGCGAGGATGCATCGATGACGAGCGTCGCGATCTCGGAGTCCGAGAGGGCGGCGGCGGCCTCCGTTGTCACTGCCGTTCGTCGGCTCAGAAGGACGGAGGAGTCATGGCGGAAATCACGACAACCGGCTCTTCGAAGGCCCGAAACCAGTGCGGGACCGCGGAGCTGAACCGGATTGAGTCGCCCGCGTTTAGCAGGAACACGCGCGAACCGATGTGCGCCTCCACCGTCCCTTCGAGAATGAGTTCGGCCTCCTCGCCGGCATGGGCGAACGGCTTGTCCTCGTTCGAGAAGCCGGCTGGAAGCTCGATGTGCAGCATGGACACCAGTCCCTGTAGGTCAGGCACGAGGAGCTCGTAGGTCATGCGCCGGTCACTGAGCACGAGCCGCTTACGGGATTCTTTCCGGACGACCATGTCGCCGTCGCCGCCCGCCCCTTCAAAGAACGCCCCGACAGGGATCTCGAGCGCCGACGCCAATCCAAGGAGGGTGGCTAACGACGGGTTCCCGATGCCTCGCTCCAGCTGGCTGACGAGGCCCGTCGCGATCCCAGCCCGCTCGGCCACCTGCTCGATGCTCATGCCTCTGGCAGCGCGCTCTCGAGCGATCTTCGGGCCGAGAAGACCGACTATGGCATCCCGGTCCGCGTCGGTCGCGAGGGCTCGCTTATCTCTGCGACGCGCCTTCGGAATCCGGGTCACCACAGATACGACTCCCATTCACGATACGCTATGTCAGCTCCCGCCGGACGCCCGATCCGTTAGCCATCAACTCGTATCCTAGACGCTCCGTCAGGGAATTGAAAGACCGTCACTGACGGACAGTTCAATATATTGACACGACCCGACCACGGCGATACAGTCGTGCCGAGCGTGAGGGATTCGCAGCGATAGATCCCGTTCTTGGCCGAAAGATCAGCATTCGGGTAGACGAGGAGGCCAGTCGTTCGTGACCGGTCGCGTCGCACATACCGGACTCGGTCCCCGCCGCTCGCGCGCCGACGCTATCTCTGTGGCCGGCGGCTTCCTCCTCAAAGCGGGCGAAGCGTCGATCGTCTTCATCGTTCTGATCGTCATCTGGCAACTCGTGGTCATCGTTTACCATCCAGCCGCCTACCTGCTGCCCGAACCAGCCGCCGTGTGGACGGCGATTTGGAACCCCGCCCTCCGCTGGCCCACCAGCATCGCCATCACGGCTCAGGAGATCCTCGGAGGGTTCGCCATTTCGGCCGTGGCGGGGATCGGGCTTGGCATCCTGATCGGCTGGACGCCTGCGCTCTCGCGGACGCTCCTGCCGTTCCTCGTCACCTTCAACATCCTGCCGAAGGTCGCGATTGCGCCCCTGTTCATCATCTACCTCGGCTACGGGGTCATACCCAATATGGTGATCGCGGCGACGATCGCCTTTTTCCCCGTTGTCATCACGACGGCGACCGGACTAGCCCAGATCGACTCCGACTGGGTGGATCTCGCGCGCTCACTCGGCGCCCCCAAGTGGAAGGTCTTCCTCCGCCTGCGCATCCCAAACGCGCTGCCCCAGATCATCAGCGGACTCAAGGTCAGCAGCACGCTCGCCGTCGTCGGGGCCGTGATCGGCGAGTTCATCGCGTCCCAGGGCGGTCTGGGAAACCTGATGATCTCGACCCAAGTGAACCTCAACACCGCGCTGGCCTTCGCGTCGCTCTTTTGGATCTCGGTGTTAGGGCTCGTGCTCTATTGGGCCATCGATATCGTCGGCGGGCTCTGGGTCCCCTGGGCCCGACCGTCCAGTGAGCTATAGCAGCGGAGGGCGGAGTTGAGACCGCCCGCCAGCAGGAGAGGAGCTAGGTCGATGCGTCGTTTGTTGTTTGCCGTTGCGGTGATCGCCTTGGTCGGCGCGGCGTGCTCGGGTATCACGGCCAGTCCAAGTTCCGGCTCGAGCGTCAGCCCGCCGACAAGCGCGCCGGCAAGCGCGCCGCCAAGCGCGGCCGCCAGCCCAAGCGCAGGTCCGTCGGCAGCCGCCAAGCCGGACGTCGTCAACTTCTCGCTGAACTGGTTCCCGCTAGCCGACCACGCCGCCTACTACGCGGCCCTCGCCTCCGGCGATTACGAAAAGCAGAACCTCGCTGTCAACATCCTCCAGGGCTCCGGCTCCGGGGCGTCCGTTAGGCGCGTCGACATCGGCCAGGCCGATTGTGGCATTGCTGACACGCCGGTCATCGTCAACGGCATCCGCAACGGTGCGCAGATCAAGATCGTGGCCATGGAGTTCGACCACAGCCCGGACGCGATCTGGACGACCAAGAAGACGGGCATCACCAAGCCTGCGGACCTCGTCGGCAAGACGGTCGGGGCCGCGGCGGACGACTCCGAGCGGATCCTCTTTCCCGCCCTCGCCGCCGCCAACGGCATCGACCCGAACTCGGTGAAGTTCGTGGATATCCAGGGTGGCGCGTACTACGCCGCACTCGCCGCAAACCGTGTCGATGCCATCTTCGACTTCACGACGGGCGCGCCGTTTGTCGAGGCGGCCGTGGGCAAGGGCAATGCTGTCTCGATCCCCTGGTCATCGAACGGGCTGGATCTCTACGGTCTCGCGATCTTCTGCAACAACGACACCCTCACGAACCGCCCAGACGTCGTCAAGCGGTTCCTCGATGTGAGTCTGACCGGCTGGCAGTCCGCCATGACTGATACCCAGAAGGCGCTCGAGGCGGAGCAGCAGTACGTCCCACAGTTGGACGTCCCGACATACACCTCGAACTTCAAGCTGGCGGTCGAGCTGATGTGCACAAAGAACTACCAGGACAATGGCATAGGGCACATCGACGCTGCGAAGATGAAGAACACCGTGGACGTCATCCAGAAATTCATGACCGCGACAGGCTCGATCAGCGATCCCGCCGCGATTTACACGAACGACTTCCTGGGGACCAAACATGACCTGCCCGCCTGCAGCCCGTTGACCTGAGGGCCTCGTGGCCTATGTGGAAGTCGACCAGGTCTCCAAGGTCTATCGAACGAAGCATGGTGCGGTCACCGCGCTGGACAACATCTCCTTCTCAGTAGAGAAGGGGGAGTTCATCGCAATCGTCGGGCCCTCGGGTTGCGGCAAGTCGACGTTGCTCCGGATCGTCGCCGGGCTCCGGAGCCCGTCGTCGGGGACAGTCCTCGTGGACGGAACCCTCGTGACGACGCCGCTGCGGACGGGCATGGTGTTCCAGACGCCCGCCCTCATGCCGTGGCGCAGCACGCTCGACAATGTGCTCTTGTCGGTCGACCTAGCTGGTATGCCCGTGAGACGCTACCGGGCGCGGGCGATGGATTTGCTCGACCTCGTCGGACTCTCCGGGTTCGCGCGGCAACTGCCCCGAGAGCTGAGCGGGGGAATGCAGCAACGGGTCGCGCTGTGCCGCGCTCTGGTCCACGACCCGGATCTGCTGGTCATGGACGAGCCGTTCGGCGCACTTGACGCGATGACCCGCGACGAGATGAACTTCGAGCTCCTCCGCATTTGGGCCGCCACGTCGATAAAGAAGACAATCCTGTTCGTGACGCATTCGATCCCCGAAGCGATCTTCCTGGCGGACCGCATCCTCGTGATGACGCCGCGCCCGGGGCGAGTCGAGGAGATCGTGCCTAGCGCCTTGCCTCGACCGCGCGGACTGGAGATGCGCGCGACGAGCGCGTTCGGCGAGCAGGTCGTCGGCATCTACGAGCGCCTACACGCGAGTCGGGGAGCCGCCTATGTTGACTGACCGGTCTGCCCCGGACCCGAGGCCGGGCACCGCCACCGCATTCACCGCCGAACTCGTCTTCATTGACGGCGTCTTCCGCGAAGACACGTTCGTGATCGAGCAAAACGGCGACATTTGGGCGATCGAGAACCATGCGCCGCCCGATGTCGAAGTTGTCGACTTCGGGGAAGCCGCCATATTTCCGGGCGGCGTCAACACCCACACGCACTCCTTCCAATCGCTCATCCGCGGCCTGGCGGACGAGCTCGACCTGCCGTCGTGGCTGGCCGTGGTGTACGGGGCGTCGGCGGACTACGGGCCGGAGGAGTGTTACGTGGGCGCAGCCCTGAGCTTCGGCGAGATGCTCCGGTCTGGGACCACGACCGTCGCGGACTTCTTCTATCTCAACGCTCGCGGCAATGAGAACGTGCGCGCCGTCATCCAGGCCGCGCTCGATCTGGGGATCCGACTGGTTATGGGTCGGGCAGGACTGGATGCCGAATGGGGCGGCCGGGGCGCCCGTGAGACGGTCGCGGAGGCGGTCGCGCGCTTCCGAACGCTCGCGGACGAGTTCCAAGGGCACCCCACCGTGGAGATCAGCCCGGCGCCGCACAGCCTCTACGGTTCTTCGCGCGAGATGATCGAGGCGATGTACGAGCTCGCAGTCGAATTCGATACGCACTGGTACGTCCATGTTGCCGACCCAAAGGATCCGGAGGACGGCGGTCTGAACCGGCCTGGCGAGCGGACAATCCCGACGTTCGAGGAATGGGGTGTCCTCGATAGCAGACTTGTGCTGGCACACGCCCTGTTCTTGCGAGACGAGGAGATTGCACTCGTTGCTGAACGGGGGGCGAGTGTTGCCTGCAACCCGGCCAGCGGCATGTTCTTCGGGGATGGGATCCTGGACCTGCCGCGCCTGTGGCGCCATGGCGTCACAGTGGGCCTGGCGACCGATGGCGCGGCCAGTAACAATGCCCTCAACATCTTCCGCGAGGCCCAAGTTGCGTCAATGTCCCAGAAGCTGCGAGCGGAGGACCCGGCTGCGGTCAGCGCCTCCCAGATTGCGCGGCTTGCGACCGAGGATGGCGGCAGGGCACTGGGTCTCCCGGTCGGGCAGGTCGCCCCGGGACAGCGGGCCGACTTCGCGGTCCTCGATATCCTCGACTTCACCCTGCAGCCTCGCGCCGCGCTCACCTCCAACATCGTCCATGCCATGTCCGAACGAGCCATTACGCACGTCTACTGTGGCGGCCGCCAGGTCGTTCGCGATGGCCGGCTGTGCCTCATAGACCAGGACGACTTGCTTCGGCGAGCTGGGCGCCTCCTCGGGTCACCGCGCCTGGCTACGGCCTGACGACTCGGGTCGCTTGCCCCTCTTCGCTGGTCTCCTAGGAGGGCCCGACCGATGGCAGACGATCTCCTGACTGGGACACCAGCAGTGACTGGCCTGGCCCCCCTGACCGGCGCCCCGCCACCGGCGTCAGAGGAGGAGCTGGACGAGTACCTGAGTCGGCCCTCGGCCGCGACGATCCAGACTCTGAGCTCGATTCCGGGCGATCTCGTTGTTCTGGGTGCCGGAGGCAAGATGGGACTCAGCCTGTGCCAGATGGCGCGTCGATCCTTCGATGCCGCTGGCGAGAACGGGCGCCGAGTGATTGCGGTCTCAAGGTTCCGCGACGATCACGTCACCTCGAAGTTCGAACGAGCCGGAATCGAGATGGTCAGCGTGGACTTGCTCGCGGATGGCACCCTCGACAAGTTGCCAAGTGCGCCCATTGTGCTGTACCTGGCCGGCATGAAGTTCGGCAGCTCGGGCAACCTGCCCGCGACCTGGGCGATGAACACGCTTCTGCCTGCCCTCGTCGCGCGACGCTATGCCGAAAGCCGCATCGTGGCGCTCTCGACGGGTAACGTGTATCCGCTCACCCCGACCCGCTTCGGCGGCTCGATCGAGACCGATCTGCCGGCTCCCGTGGGTGAGTACGCTCAGTCGTGCTTGGGGCGCGAGCGGATGTTCGCGCATTTCTCGCTGGAGCGTGGGACGCCTGTGTCCCTGATTCGCCTGAACTACGCGAACGCGCTGCGCTACGGCGTCGTCATCGACATCGGACGCAAAGTGCTCTCCGAACAGGCGATCGATGTCTCCATGGGGTTCGTCAACGTGATTTGGCAGGGCGATGCGAACAGCGCGATCCTTCGATCGTTCTCGCTGTGCGCCTCTCCGCCGGCGATCCTCAATGTCGCCGGCCCGGAAACGGCGTCGGTCCGCTGGATCGCGTCGCGGTTCGCGGAGCTACTGGGCGCCCAGGCTCCCGCGTTCGTCGGAACTGAATCGGAGACAGCGTTGCTCAGCAATGCGGCGCAATGCCACGCAGCCTTCGGATACCCGAGCGTTCCTCTCGACCAACTCATCGCATGGTCGTCCGCGTGGCTGCGCCACGGCAAACCCCTTCTCAACAAGCCGACCGGCTTCGAAGTCCGTGACGGGCGCTTCTGAGCCCATGAGCCTACCCCGACTCGCCGACGACAAGACGACGATCCTTCGGCAAGGGGGCGTCATCCCTGCCCATCCGCTTGCGCTCGATGCCTCGCGACGGCTCGACGCCAGGCGGCAACGGGCCCTAACGCGCTACTACCTAGATGCCGGCGTGGTTGGGATCGCGGTGGGCGTCCACACGACGCAGTTCGCGATCCGCGCGCCGAAGGTGGGTCTACTGGGGCCCGTGCTCGAGCTTGCTCAGGAGACGGTCCGAGACCATCTCGACCGCCAACGCGCACCGATCGTGACGGTCGCGGGTGTGGTAGGCCGCACCGCGCAGGCAGTCGATGAGGCCACGCTCGCCGCCGATCTCGGCTACGACCTGATCTTGCCCCAGCTAGGCGCATTCGGCGACGCCCAGGACGACGAACTGATCCGCCATTGCGAACGGTTGGCCGAGATCCGGCCCGTCTTCGGGTTCTACCTGCAGCCGGCCGTTGGCGGTCGGTATCTCAGCTATGGCTTCTGGCGGCGCTTCTGCGAAATCGACAACGTCCTCGCCATCAAGGTCGCGCCGTTCAACCGCTACCAGACGATCGATGTCGTTCGAGCGGTCGCAGAGTCTGGCCGGGCCGGCGAGATCGCCGTCTACACGGGCAACGACGATCACATCGTCCTAGACCTGTTGACGCCCTACTCGTTCATGACGAGCCGCGGGCAGGAAACTGTCCAAATCGTAGGCGGTCTCCTTGGGCATTGGGCTGTCTGGACCCAAAGCGCCGTCGGTCTGGCGGCCAAGGCCCGGGCGGCCGCCCGGGGCGAAGTCCCACTGACCGAAGAGCTGCTCGCGGTAGCCAATCAGGTGACTGAGGCAAATGCCGCGTTGTTCGACCCCAGCAATGGCTTCCGCGGGTCGATCGCCGGAATCCACGAGGTGCTTCGACGACAGGGTCTGCTGGCGGGACGATGGTGCCTGGATCCAAACGACGACCTCTCGCCGGGCCAGGCCGACGAGATTGATCGAGTTTGCACGGCGTATCCACACCTCGTCGACGATGGATTCGTTGCCGCCAACCTCGATCGCTGGCTGGCCTAGGGTCGCGCGAACCGCTGTCGCCTGGTGCTGGATGTGAGCCTAAAGAGGTTTAGTAACACCGAGTCCAGCGAGCTGATCAGGCACGGTCCTCAGGTGGCCGATTCAGCATTGTGGCAGCGAGCAGCACCGCCAACCGGGCGCGGTTGGCGACAGTTAGGATGTCGCCCTGTGATCAGAAGAGGGGAGTGGAGCGGGAGACGGGACTCGAACCCGCGACATTCTGCTTGGGAAGCAGACACTCTGCCAGCTGAGTTACTCCCGCTCGGAGTTCGCTAGGATCGCCGTTCCTGCGTATTCAATTTAGCATCCAACACCCACTGCGACGCGAACGCGGCGTTTCGGTCGTTATGGTCGGATGACAGCCAGCCGGAGGCCGCTACTATTCGGTCACTCTTCGCCGCCCGAGAAGCGACCGTGCATCGACCCCGACCGCGTCTTACGCTCGCCACTCAGATCCTCGCGCTCCAGCTCACGGTCCTTGTGATCGCGGTGCTGTTCGGAGCGCTGGCGGGTCTATGGCTCATTCGGTCCGAGCTGGATCGGCAGTACCAGCAGCGCGCGCTCGCGGTCGCCAATTCGGTCGCGGCGCTGCCGGAGATCCGCGCAGCCGTGCTCGACCCCAACGGTTCCCGCGTCGTCCAGCCGCTCGCAGAATCAATCCGGAATGCGTCCGGCGCGAGCTTCGTCGTCGTCACCGACGTCAACGGCATCCGCCTGTCCCACCCGAATCCGGCCTTGATCGGACAGTCGGCGATCGACCCTGGCGAGCCACCAGTCGCGCTCTCTGGGCAGTCGTACACGGCGACCGAGACGGGCAGCCTCGGGGCATCGGCGCGCGGCAAGACACCGATCCGGGACGACAACGGTCACGTCGTGGGGATGGTGTCGGTCGGCTATCCGGAGATCGAGGTCAACGCCGGGCTGGAACGCCTTCTGCCGTTGACGGCCGGGTACCTTCTCGTCGCCCTCATCCTCGGGGTGGCGGCGTCGTGGCTGCTCGCGCGGCACCTGAAACGACAGACGTTCGGACTCGAGCCCCAGGAG
>DATCPH010000154.1:0-5924 GCA_036570185.1 Candidatus Limnocylindrales bacterium
CTCAATCTCGAGAGCATCGTGATCGCCGTGCTCGGGGCGATCCTTGTCCTGTTCGTCTGGCGCGCCCTCACCAGGAACCGGGCTTCCTCATCGTCTTGATCGTGCGGGGCGGCCGCTGACGTCTCCCGGCGGACGGTCAGGAACTGGCCGCTGGTCCGTCGGGACGCCATCCTGAGCAGCCGCCCGACCGATCAGGCCGCCCTCGCCAGTCGTAGGGCAACTGAGAGGGGCAGCGGCGGCTCGCGCCTGGCGCCACGCGACGCAGCTCGCGCCGTCAACGCTTCTCGGTAACCGTGGCCCCAGCCGATGCTCGCCGCGGCTGGACGGTGATGCGGTCGTAACGAACCTCCTCGACGCGCTCCCAGGGGACCTCCTCGTGCCGGCCCCACCAACCAAGCCGATGGACGAGCGTTCGGATGCCGAGTCGTCCAAGCCAGCCGTATGAGCCGGTCAGGATGGCGTTCACGCGGTGATGCCGGCGGCCGATTCGCAGCTCGACGACGTGGCCGATCTCCCGCCCGCCCGTGTCAATTACCGGGGTCCCGATGAGATCGGACACCCAGACGTCGCCCCGCCGCGGAGCGGGCGCCGACGCTGCCTTGCCCCGATCTGCAACGTCGAGGCTCGCTTGGCTGACGCCGCTGCCCGGGACGAACCGGATGACGTGTGCGGCCCAGATGTCCCCGTCATGGACGTCGTACGCGTCCGCCTTCTCGCGGAGACGCAAGGTTGGACCGAACTCCACCACCTCGCCAATCTCCACGGACCGTTCGAAGCGTCCCTTGAAAAGCCGGTGTGCACGCCGGCCGAATCGAGAAGCGATCCGCCGCAGGCAGGCTTCTGGGCCAAGCGCCAGGGCGATCGCCTTGAGGCTGCCATCGTCCTGGCGCTGGCAGAGGATGTCGGCCACGCGTCCGAGGCGGCGACCGTCGCTCGATTGCAGCTGCCCGTCGACGATGTCGTGCATCACGAGGAGGTCGGTCACGTCAGCCTCCGGACAGGATCAGCAGCGGCATCGAGACGGCTGCGAGGACGAAGGCAATAGCGAGGATCGCGATCGTCGCGGCGTTCGTGAGGATGCCGTTCCGCTTGTTGCCGAGGTATTCCTCGTCGTTCATGACGACCAGGAACGGCGCGAGCGAGATGGGCAGGACCAGAGCCGTGAACGCCGACCCGAAGAGCGCAAGCTGGAGCGGATCGATGCCGATCAGCGAGATCACAAACGCGAAGAGCAGGTAGGCAATCATCACCAGATTGAAGCGGGGCGCCTCCGCCGGCAGCTTCTCCTCGCCCCACTCCCACCCGAAGCCCTGCGCCACGTTGTACCCCATCGACAGCGAGACCTCGAGGGCCGCGCCCGTCGCCGTCGCGAGCAGGGCAACGGCAAAGAGCGTGGCGCCGGTGCTTCCCAACGCGGCGCTCATGCCGAGGCCGATCTCCGCCAGGCTCGTGCCCTGAATGTGCAGCGGGCCGAGCACCATGGCCGACAGGACGATGAGCGCGATCGCAGTCGCGCTGCCGAACCCCATGCCCACGATGGCCGTCACGCGGTTGACGCCCAGCGAGCGACGCGACCATTGCTCTTCCCGTGCGCCAGATGAATAGAAGTAGAGAAGGTACGGGCTGATCACCGCCCCCAGGATGGCGGCCGCCAGGAAGAGGTACTTCGCCAGCTCGCCGGACGGAACCTCTGGTCGCCACAACGTTTCGACGAGTCGCGGCTGAGGACCTCCGAGCGCCACGATCCCAACCCAGAATGAGAGCGTCACGAGCCCGAGCAGCGCCGGCCCGTTCTCGATGAGGCCGAACGGCGCCCGCCAGATCATGAGAAAGATGCCAAGTGCCGCAACCGGCAGCAGCTTGTGCCAGTCAAGACCCGTCAGTAGAGAGATCGCAATCGCGATCCCGCCGAGGTCCGCGGCCAGCATGAAGGCGTTGGCGATGAGCTCGCTCGTCAGCGGCACGACATAGAATTTGAAACCGAGCCGCTCCCGAATCACATCGGCGTACGTTTTGCCTGAGACCGCGGACAGGCGGCCCGTCATCTCGACCAGCAGCACGAGCGCCACCGTCCCGAGCACCATGGCCCACACCAGGCCGAGGCCGAACACAGCGCCCGCGCCACCGGCCGTCGAGATCGCCCCGACGTCGACGAATCCGCCGGTGGCGGTCATGATGCCGAGCGCGATGGCCAGCCACTTCTTCACCACTGCCTCACGACTGGTTCGCCTGCAAGAGGTCCTCGCTAACGGCTTTCAGCTGCCGAATCTGGGCGGAAGCATCGCAGCCAGGGCTCTCCAGGCAGGGTGCCTGGAGGAGCAGCTCAACTTCTTGCAGCTCCCGTCCCAGGTGCTCGGTGGTCCCGGTCCCCGGCGCACCAGCCTCGCTCGGCAGCCGCTCGCCGACTCCCTGAACCGCCTCCGCGAACGAAACGAAGCTCGCCCGAGCGTAGCCCTCGGTCAGCCGCCCTTCCTGAACCGCGGTGAGCGTCTCGGCGGCGGCGGCCAGGGCGCCTGCTGCCTCACCGGCCGTGCGCTGGAACGGCGTCTGGCTCATGCCACTGCAGCCGACGAGCACGAGGCATGCGGCGGCGAGCAGGCCACCCACAAAGCTGCCCTGCACCGCCCGATGAATCCGGCTGTCAATCGCACCGCGCGTCATGCCGCCACCATAATGCGGGCCGCGGCCACTGCCATCGGGTCATCTGGGCGTAGCTGGTTCGCCGCGGGTGCGATGTGGCAGCATCGGCCGGATACGGTCACGCCGAGCACGATAGTCGAGACTGAGTCGCCGACCGTCGCGTAGACCTCCCCGTAGCCGAACCGAGGCCCTGGGCGCAAGTCCGGGGCCGTTCTGCGTGGGGTGGCGTCAGTGGCCACGGGCGAGCTCATCCCGGCACGCGGGCGTCGTGCGGCGCCCGTGGGCGAAGGTGGTCGTGGCCTGGATCCGGATCTCGCCCACGAAGCACTATGCACGGCCAGCCCGGCTCCGGAGGCCGACGCTCCATCCACTGAGCTACAGGCGCGCGGAGTCGTGTTCCGATACAGCGTAAGACCCCGCGACCCTCAGATCCCGACGGCCAAGCGCTCGGGATGGGGTCCCTTCATTCGGGCTCGAGGCTCGGAACCATCAGCCATCCCTCAGGTCGTCCGGTGTAGATGAGCTGCTCGGTAGTGAGACCCGAGCGCGCGCGCAAGTCGGCGAGGTCGCGCTTCGCGGTGCTCGGCCGAATGCCTACAAGTTCTGCCGCGTCCGGGATCGACCCGCCGGCGCCAACGTACGCCGCGAGGACCTCCAGCTGGCGCGCCGTCGCTGGCCGCGAGGGTCTTCCGTCCACGTCAGACGGCTCTCATGTGGACCGCACCCCCGAGAGCTGGGCCGTCGTCGGGCCAGGAGAACGAAATCGATGTTCTGACTCCTCTCGCCCCGACCATGACGCAGAGATCGTGTTGCAAGTGGCACGCTTGGGATCCCTCTTGTTCTCTGCTGTCGTCCGATCTTGCGATGCAGTCAGCCCAACGCGGTCAGCAGTGCCCAGCAGCTCGCCATCGTCCGGGCCAGGGTCAGCACCAGGACCAAGCCGAGGACGTAGAAACCCCCGCCAATACCGACGATCAAGCTGACCGCTGCGTACACGTACGCCAGCCTGATGGCGAGGCTGGTCAGGGCCGCGGGGCTGAGCGTGAGGGCGACGCGCTGGCGAAGATTCACGGCAAGGAAGACCGCGTTGAGGACGAAGATCTCGAGCCCCATGAGCTGGCGGGACTGGGGCGTCAGGACAACCGCGGCGATCACGATCTGGGTGGTCAAGACCACGAGTGCCAGAACCGCCCGCGGTTTGAGGATGGGATGGTCGAGGACCTCGCGGAGGTGGATCGATAGCGCGACGAAGACCAACCCGGTGATCGCCGCATTGGCGGTGCCCATCATCAGGTAGAAGTTCTGCCACGGGGCGGGGTCGTTGCTGTAGGGCATGACTCTCCGCGGAATGGTATCGACTCCCTGGCTGCGATCCACTTGAACTTCAGGCCCTGTGGACGCCGTATCTTGGTGTCCCGCGGGCCATCCCAGGCGACCGAGGCCGGTGGCGCAGCGCCGTGGTGACGGTGTGGGCTACTCGAACTCTGAGTTCCTGGCGGTCAGCACGGCGCTCCGGAGCGTGGTCGGCGCCGCGTGCGTGACGAGGAGTGCTTCCAGGTCTCCGAGCGCGAGCGTCACGTCGTGCTCGGCCGTTCCATGATGGCCTTCGACCGTGACGAGGAGCTCGGTTGTGTCCGCTCGCGCGGCACTCCCGGCGCTCTGCCGCCAGCACCAGCGGCGGGCGGAGACGACGTCCGCCTCATCGGCGAAGATCACCTCGCCGGGCTCCGGGTGCTCGGTCTGGCTTGCGCCGAGGTCGGCCCAGCGCTCGTCACCGCGGGCGAACTGGACGATGGTGCCGCCCGAGATCCCGCGCTGGTCGAAGACCGCGACTGGAAGCGTGTATCGGATGCTCACCAGGTTCGCGAGATCCACCAGCGTCCCGATGGACGGCAGCTCGCCCTGCTTCGTCAAGCGTCGCAGGAGTGCCTCGGCCGCCGGGCGGTACTGCGTCGGATCGACGCCGAAGCCTCGGAACACCTTCCGCCAAGCGGCAAGCGTGGGCAGCTCGAAGAGGGGCGTCTGGCCGATCCGCGTGCGGGCCGCGAGGGTTTCATCGTGGAAGGCTGCGGCGAGTCGGGGCGGCGTCAGGTCATTGTGGACGCCGGTTGCGTAGATGACGCCGCCGACGACCGCCGGGAAGCGCTCGATGATGTCCCGGTCATAGCGGAAGCGCGCCACGAGACGAGTCTCGCAGACGAGGCACTTCCGGACTTGTCCGGTCGGCCTGTCGTCACACGCCGATCAGCGTCTCGATGCAGCGCGCTCCCGGGCGGTCACCCACGATCGTGTGGGATCGCCAGGCCGAGACCTTAGGTCGCCGGCTGAACAGACTGATCGGGTGCTGCCTCGCCGCCTGCCCTTCACGTCCTTCGCACGCCAGCCTCATGTGCCACTGCCCCCGAGGGCTGCTATCAGAGCGGCAGTCGGGCCTCGAGGCGCGGGGTGACTTGCAGCGCTCATGCCGGCTCCGTGAACGTTGGCTCAGCCGGTTCGCCCACTGCTTCGTCACGCTCCCAACCCTCGTTTTCCAACCTCAGGAGCTCGATTGCGACGGTCGACGGATCGTCAGCCGACAGATCGGGCAGGGCCACGTATTCGGATGGCCAGCAGCGATAGATCGTGAACGACTTGACCAGCTGACCCGCCTCGTTGAACAGCTCGATCAGCACGTCCTTGCGGAAATCCTTCAGCGAGACCTCGGCGCCGGCGGCCGCCCCGAACTTCCAGACCTTGTTGGCCCAGCGTTCGAACTCCGGGTCGTGGGTGACGCCTCGTTCGAGCGTGATTGCTTCGTATTTCGTGCGGCCGGGCGATTTGTGGGAGCTGCTCGGGTCACCGCCTTCGCGATGCTCGACGACCTCCGTCGTGCGGCGAAGCGCGCTCATGCGGCTGACTCCGGCAACGTACTTGCCGTCCCACTTGATCCGGAACTTGAAGTTCTTGTACGGATCCAGCCGCTGGGGATTGACGGTGAATTGCGGCATGCGTTGAATCCTCCGCTTCGGTGTCAGCTGACGTAGGGACGGGGTTCGTTTCGGGTCGCACCTCGCCAAATGTTCTGGCGTCGCGTACAAACGCACAACCGCCAATCGGCGATCTCGTCAGGCTACCGCCGTGACGATCAGGCGGCCCCAAGGTTCAGTCTGCGACGGCCTGTCACACAGCTGGCCCACCGAGAGGAGTCGCGCGAGATGGCGAATGCCGACGTCAGCGTCACGATCGAACGTCCCGTGGAGGATGTGTTCGCGGTCCTGACCGATCCGACGCTGGCTCCGAGGTGG
>DATCPH010000155.1:0-1717 GCA_036570185.1 Candidatus Limnocylindrales bacterium
GGGCGAGCCGCCGCCGGTGTTACTCGAGATGGCCGCCGCAACCGGCACCGACGTGGCCGGCTATGTCTCGGAAGGACCGGGCATGAGCGCCTTCGCCCTGGCCGACGGCGCCGTCTACCACACCTACTCCACCTACGCCCGCGGCTTGGAGTTTCTGATGGGCTACTACCCGATCCTCGACCGGGCCCCGAAAGGGCGCGACGAGGAGGATTCGTCCGAGTTCTGGGTCCGGCGGCACGACGAATACGGCTCGGCGTAAGTAAAAGGCCCGCGTTTGCGGGCCTTTTGATGGTGGAGCTAGCCGGGCTCGAACCGGCGACCTCCTGGGTGCGATCTAGTCGAGAAGCTTCGCCGGCGGCCGCCGTCGTTCGGCGCTCCCGTCAACCACGCCATTTGGTTTGACCGACCGCTCTCAGGCTTTTCCCCCTTTCGTAGCGGCTACTTGACCAAAACTTGACCACGGATCCGACACTGCGGTCGACCCGACCTCCGGGCTATGCGTTCTGGAATTCCGGTCCGTCGACAAACTTGCGCATGATGAGCACGGCGTTGTGACCGCCGAAGCCGAAGCTGTTGCTGAGCGCGACACGGACGGGTAGCTCCCGTGCCTTGTTAGGGACGCAGTCGAGGTCACACGCCGGGTCAGGCGTCTGGTAATTGATCGTTGGCGGCACGATGTCGCGGTTGACCGCGAGCACGGTGAATGCCGCTTCTACAGCTCCCGCGGCTCCGAGGCAGTGGCCGGTCGCCCCTTTCGTTCCCGAGACTGGGAGCGTCGAGACCTTGTCCTCGCCCAACGCCAGCTTGAGTGCGCGCGTCTCGATCGCGTCGCCGAGCCCCGTTGAGCTTGCGTGGGCGTTGACGTAGTCGACGTCTGTCGGATCGAGCGCCGCGTCAGCCAGCGCAGCGCCGATCGCACGGGCTTGTCCCGCGCCGAGCGGATCGGGCTCGGTCATGTGGAAGGAGTCTGAGCTGAGGCCGTAGCCGGCGAGCTCCGCGTAGACCTTGGCGCCACGGGCACGAGCGTGTTCCACCTCCTCCAGCACAAGGACGGCTGCCCCCTCGCCCATCACGAAGCCGTCCCGGTCGGCATCAAAGGGCCGACTGGCACCTGCGGGGTCGCTGTTACGGCATGAGAGCGCTCGCATCGCTGCGAAGCCTGCAACTGCCAGCTCGGTGATCCCCGCCTCGCTTCCGCCGCAGAGCATCACTTCGGCCCGCCCCAACCGGATCGCGTCGTACCCCTCGCCGACCGCCATCGCCGACGCAGCGCAGGCCGTGCAGGGGGCGCCGAGCGGGCCGCGCGTCCCCAGCTCCATCGACACCCAGCCGGCCGCCATGTTCGGCATGAACCCCGTCACCAAACTGGGATGGATCCGTTGAGACTCACGGAGTTCGCGCAGACACGCCGCGAGGCTTGCGACACCCCCTTGCGCGGTCGCAATCGAGGCACCGACTCGATCGGGCTCAGATCCGATCTCTAGCCCGGCGTCGCTTTCCGCCATCCGCGCCGCGGCCACTGCAAACTGGGCGAAGCGGTCGATCTTGCGGATCGTCTTGCGGTCAAGCCAGCGCTCCGGCTCGAAGTCCGCCGCCTCACAAGCGATCCGCACAGAATGGCCCGAAGCGGCGAAGGCGGTGATCGGGCCGCCGCCACCTTCTCCAGCCAAGAGCCGACGCCAGGTCGTGTCGATGTCCTGGCCGAGCGGTGTAACAG
>DATCPH010000156.1:0-1663 GCA_036570185.1 Candidatus Limnocylindrales bacterium
CTGGTAGATCTCGGTAAAGTGGGGTTGGAACCGGATCTCGGCGATGTTCCGCGGGCGCGGGAGGTCGACGTCGTGCACGGCCTTCACGGTGCCGGGCCCTGCCGTGATGACGACGACCCGGTCGGCGAGCGCGATCGCCTCTTCGAGGTCGTGTGTCACGAAGACGACCGACGCCCCGGTCTCCGCCCACAGGTCGAGGAGCTCGTTCTCCATAAGGGCCCGGGTCTGAACGTCGAGGGCGCTGGGCGGCTCGTCCATCAGGAGGATCCGCGGCTCGGTGATGAGGGTCTGGGCCAGGGCGACGCGCTTGCGCATTCCGCCGGACAGCTGGTGCGGGTAGTAGTGCTCGAACCCGGCAAGGCCGACACGAGTGATCCATTCACGGGCGCGTTCGTCCGCCTCGGCATGGGCTACGCCTCGGAAACGCGGGCCGGCGGCCACGTTGTCGAGGACGTTCTTCCACGGGAACACTGCGTCGCGCTGGAACATGTAGCCGACTGATCGCCCCACCCCCGCAACTCGATCGCCGAAGACGAGGACCTCGCCGCGGCTGGGTGGTACGAGGCCCGAGATCAGTGCGAGGGTCGTGGACTTTCCGCAGCCCGTCGGACCGACGATCGCGCAGAATTCGCCGGGCTCAACGATGAGGTTGAGATCGCGTAGGGCCGTGAAGGACGCGCCGCTGGGCGAGGCGAAGCGTTTGGTTGCGCCACGGAGCTCGATGGCCGGGACGCCGGTCGCGGCGGGCAATGTGTTCGAAGCCATTGGGCAACAGTCACGCCCACGTTTCCGCGGGACAACCCTTTGGACCGCTGACGCGATTGTGGTCGTTGGAAGCGTTTTGGTCGTTGTGGTCGGGCTCGAACCGCGGCCACCCCGGGTTACCCTTGACCGCAGGGACCCTCCCTGGCGGAGGGGTGCCCACTCCCTGGTGAAGCCGTCTCGCTTCCGGTTGTTCCGCGAGAAGCTCGAGGTCCACGGGTGATGATCAGATCGGCTTGCCGAAACGGTAGCCCTCGACCGGAGCGACGTTGACGGGATCTTCGGACCGCTTCGGACTTCTGGAGCTCCTGACGGCCCTGGGCGAGTCGTGATGACCATCCGCTCTGGCTTCCCCGGGCGGCCGGAGCACCGGTATGCGCTGGATCGGCCGGAGCCACGGAGCGCCGGACGTTGACTGTCGTTCGAACGCACTACCACCGCTTCGGCGGAAGGTGACGACGTCGCCGACTACCGCTGCGCAGGGTTTCCTCGACCGCCACTGGTTCGGGTTCCTGCTCCTGCACGCGGTGCTCCTCCAGACCATCACCTTCGTCCTGCGACCGATGACCTCCTATCGCGCAATCGAGCTCGGCGCGCCGGTCTTCTGGCTGGGAGCCATGTCGGCCTGCTTCGCTCTCGTTCCGCTGGTCGTCGCGATCCCGAGCGGTCGAGCGACCGACCGCCTCGGCGAGCGGCCGATCATGATCCTCGGCGCGGCCCTGATGGGGGCGGCGGCCGCGACGTTTCTCTTGCTGCGGGACTGGCTCCCCGGGCTGGCCGTCGCCAACATCGTGCTGGGCACCGGTCATCTCCTGTCGGTCGTCAGCGAGCAGGCCGTCGTCGCCAATCGCGCGGATGACCGACACTTCGATGCTGTCTTTGGTCGGTATACGTTCGCAGC
>DATCPH010000157.1:0-1668 GCA_036570185.1 Candidatus Limnocylindrales bacterium
GTCAGGTAGTAGGTGGTCGGCAGGCCCTTCTTCTCCGAGCCGTAGCGCGGGTAGGCCTGGACGTGCTTGTCGAAGAGCTCGCCGGCGAGCGTGGCCACGAGCTTGTTGGTGGTCACGCTGCCGAAGCCGCCGATCGAATGACCGCGCAACGACCAGGCGCCGGCGGGCCGAAGGTCCACCGCCACTCGCGCAAGGCCCCGCGGGTGTCGGATCCCGAGGAACCATGGACCGCGATCGACCCGGTGGCAGTCCCCAAGGCGGTCGAAGGCCGCGATCAGGTCGCCACCGGCGACGTCTCGAGAGCCGAGCCCGGCGCCGATCGAAACCACCCTGGGGCTCGATACGCCATCGCTGGCCAGCTCGTAGAGCGCGGAGCGGACCTCGCGGGCCAGCGGATTTGCGGCTGCCAGCGGATCATCGGTTCGCTCGATGACGCCGATCGCGCGCGGCCGGCGTAGCACGGCGACAAGTTCGCGGGACGGAAAGGGCCGGAAGGCGGTCACCGTGACGGAGCCGACCCGCCGGCCAGCGTCGCGTAGATGATCGACGACGGCAAGCGTCGTGTCAGCGATCGTCCCCATGGACACGAGCACCTCGTCCGCGTCATCGGTCCGGTAGGCGTGGATCGGGCCGAGCGAACGGCCGGTCAGGCCCCGCCACTCCGCGAACGCCTCGGCGAGGATCGCCGGAATCCTGTCCGTGTAGGCGCGCTGGGCGATGCGGCCCTTCATGTAGCTGTCCTGGTTCTGGACGACACCCGACATCAGGCCCTCGGCCGGATCGAACAGGTCGCGGATGTGCAGACGTGGATCTCCGACGAACTCGCGCAGGAGCTCGTCCTCCGCACGTCGAACGTTCTCGAGGGTGTGGGTCGTGAGGAACCCGTCCTGGGCGACCATGAACGGCGTCTCGGACGCCTCGGCGACCCGCCTCGCGATCACGGTCAGGTCTGCGGCTTCCTGCGCGTTGCGTGCGAAAAGAATCCCCCAGCCACAATCGGCGACGCCCATGACGTCGTCGTGCCCCGCGTGGATGTTGAGCGACTGGCTCGTCAGCGCGCGGGCACCGACATGGAAGACAGCGGGCAACCGCTTTCCCGCGATGACGTAGAGGACCTCCTTCATCAGGATCAGACCCTGGCCGGCCGTGAAGTTGACAACCCGACCGCCGGCGATTGCCGCACCTTCGGCGGCGGACGCCGAAGAGTGCTCTGACTCAGGCTCGATGAACCGCAGCGGCGTCCCCCACAGGTTCGCCCTTCCCTCGGCGACAGCCGATTGGAAGATGGCCGCCATCGTCGTCGAGGGCGTGATCGGGTAGACGCAGGCGACCTCCGACAGCCGGCATTCAACGTCAGCGACGGCCTCGGAGCCGTCGAGAATGGCCGGGATGCCCGGATATGGCGCCTGGCTGGGAGGGAAGGCCGTCATGGCCTGAGGATGCCCGCCAGAACGCGGGCCCGGCAGGGACCAGCGGCCCGTAGTCGGGGGGCCGCTTGGCAGGACCGGAATCATTGCGCGAGCTCAGCCGCCGCCGGCACCGACGGCGTCGGGAGCCGAGGTCGTGGGATCGCAGGGCGGCATCGGGGCGCCGGCGAGCAGCGATTCGAGATCCGCCACGATCGCCGCCCCGAGACCGCCGAGGTTCGCCTTGACGGGACGCGAAAAG
>DATCPH010000158.1:0-13504 GCA_036570185.1 Candidatus Limnocylindrales bacterium
GTGCATCGCGGCCGCGGATGCGCCCTCGACCGGTCCGCCGAGGACGCGCTTCAGGAGCTCCGACGTTTCGACAGAGCTGAACCGTCCGGGCCGCAACCGCCGGACGAGGCCCATCCGCTCCATGTCGGCGACGAAGTTCACGGCCTCGGTGACCGACGCAAACTCGTCCGGCCGGATCGTCAGGAATAGGAAGACGGGCCGATCGGCGTCGCTCCGGACGACGTACCGGAGGAGCCGGAGGGTGTCGTCGTCGGCCCACTGGACGTCGTCGATCAGCAGCGCAAGCGGGTGGATCCCGGCGAGCGCCGAGATCGCCACGCCCGCGAGGTCAAAGGCGCGGAGGAGCTTGGCGTCCGGCGACAGGGTCTCGAACCCGCGCTCGTCACGCCCGGAGATGGCCTCGACCACCCGACTGACCGCGGCCTCCGCCGGCGTTCCTGCGGCCGTGTCGTGGATCGCGCTCGAAGCGAACAGGCTGCGCGCGACGAGGAACGGTCCGCGGATCTCCTCGTCGGCCGTGATCGCGACACAGGTGAACCCGCTCGCCGTCGCGAGCTCGGCGGCCGCGAGCAGCAGGCGCGTCTTGCCGATGCCCGGCTCGCCCTCGAGCGTCACCGCGGCGAGGCGGCCGGTCGCTTCTCTCAGCTCCTGGGAGATCGCGTCAAGCTCGGCGCTCCGCCCGATTACCGCGCCGGTCGCCCGGCGCAGCTGGACCGCGAGCGAGCACTGAGGCCCGATCAGGGGGTCGAGCGCACCGCCGTCGGCGACCCGGGGGGGCGTGCGATGCTCAACGGACGTCACCTCGGCCAGCATGCGGCGGATTATGACGGCGCGACGAAGATGACGACGGCAGCGGAGATCATCGGATCGTGCGGTTGGGCCGGCCACGCGGGTTGCGGCGTGCCGGTCACCTAGCGTGATGTCACCTAAAGCGGAGAATCCACGCGATCCACCCATGGTGCTGGCGAGGGATCGGCAGCGGCATGGTTGTCGAGTTTGGTCGGGGCGAGAGGATTTGAACCGCCGGGTCCCACACCACGGATCGTCGTGCCGCAATGGATCGCCGCCGCGCTCGATGACGCGGCCAAGCGTGAACAGCCAAGGTACTGGCAGCCCACCGGGCGTGAGCGATGGATGCCCAAGTACCTTCCCGCGAAAGTCAGCGAACGCGGCGGACGTCTCGGCGAGGCATACTCGTCGTCGGTCCTGAGAGGTCGGCGTCCCAGCCAGGGCCCTCCAGACGTCCCAGAAGGAGACTCGACGTGCCGAAGATCATCGTCACCGCTGCAGTCAACGATGTCGAGGCGTGGCTGAAGTTCAAGGCGGACATGACCGCCGCGTTGTCGGCGGTCGCGTCGGACGGGTCCAGCTACATTGCGATGGATGGCAGCAACCAAGTCGCGAGCACCTGGGACGTCCCCGACATGGAGGCCTTCCAGGCAGCGCAGCGTTCGTTCTCGCCGGAATTGGCGGCGGCGGCGGAACGAGCCGGGATGATCCCGCCGGTGATGGTGTACATCAAGAAGTAGCTCGGTCGCCGGTTGTCGCGGGGGACCTAGCTGGAAGGGTCGGGAGACACGATCCGGCCATCGTGCGGGTGGGAGGAGGGCCCCGGGTAAGGCGTTGCCCCATGAAACGGATGCGGGCCCGCGATAGGCCCCGGGTTGGACTCTCGCATCTGCAGCGCTATTGACCATGGGCGGACGGACCTCCATCCTCCGGTACGGGCAGCGCGCGCCGAGCAACCGCCCGCCCCATCGACCTTCCCGATGGCGGAACGGCGCTGGTCGGCCCACCGCCCCGAGGAGGCAGGCGTGAACACCTACACGGTCGAGAGCCAGCAGACCGTCCTGGTCGAGGGTCTGACAGGACCTGACGGCGCGACGCAGATGCAGATCACAACGGGCTATGCCCAGCTCAATGTGAGTGGAGCCCCGAGCGGCATCGCTCAGGACTACTCGGGATTGATCGGGCCCACCCTGACCGCCGGCCAGTTCCGCCGCGCCATCGCCACCGCCGCGCCGGCGGGCCTGTCGGTGCAGCAGCTCCCCGGCGTGGTGGGGCCTGGGGGCTTGAACGCCAGCTGGGCGGTCAACTCCGTCGAAGCCGACTGGGACGATGAGTCCGGGCAGATCGAACTGCGATTCGAGACCACGACGAGCGCGGATCCAGCGTCGGCTGTGTCGGTCGAACGCATCAGCTTTCAGGTTCTGATCTTCACCGCGCCCTAACGGTTAGGGACCGTTCAAAACTCGGCGGGATCCGCGCGCCTGAGGCCTGCGCGTGGATACCATTTCGCCATCGTGTCGCGATCAGGCGGCCCCATCGGACGGCCCATCCGCGAGCAGATGGCGCGCGACGAGGGACGCGGCGCGGCCGTGCTGGCCCGCCAGCTCGAGGGTGCTGGCTCGGACCATGTCGGCGATGTAGCCGGCCTTCAGCGCGGCCTGCGCGGCAGAGTCGTCCCGGAAGGGCTCCAGCGAGATCGAGGCGAGTGACTCGGGTGGCTCCTCGTTCTCCCCCGGCTGCAGCAGCAGCGCGAAGCGGGCGACCCGTTCGGCCTGTTCGCGGGCCTCGGTCCATTCCTGCTCGACGTCGGCGAAGAGCGAGCCATGGCCGGCGAGGTACCGCTCTTCGAGGGTCAGGCGAGCCTCCTCCTCCGCATACAGGCTGCTGAGCAAGCCAACCACGCTGCCTCGCCAGCGCCGCCAGGCCGACCCTTCATCTGGCGCCGGGTCGGCCTCGGATGCGCCCCCGAGATCAGGGTCGCCCGAGAGCGCTGCCGTGACGATCTCGTCCGACCCCAGGGCGCGCATCAGAAAGAAGAGAGCCGCGGCGCCCAGGCCCTTGAGCTGCGCAGCCTCGTGGGTGTCGAGGTTGAGGCGCATGACGAGCAGGTACCGAAAGGCCGCCTGGCGGGCGGCCCGCGTCAGTGCCGCATCAACCTCCGGGCGGGGCTTGCCCTTCATCGCCGCCCTTACGCCACCCTCGACCGAGCCGAGCACCCGGTCGAGCGGGGTGGGCGCGAGGGGCTCGGCGGCGATCGAGCGGACGTATGCGGTGAGCGATGGGAAGGCCTGCGCCTCGTCGAGCCAGTGCAGGACAGCCTGGACAGGGCTGAGTGAGGCCTCCAGTCGCGCCAGGCGTCGCTCGGCGGTCACAGGCCGTCGTCGCCCGCAGGGTCGTCAGCCTGCGACTGCGCATGCGCGTGGACAGCTTCGAGGGCCGCCAGGCGGTCTGCCAGCTCGCCTGTCTCAAGGAGCTTCGCGCCGGCGGCAACGATCGTCGCGATCGTCCGGTTGCGCGCGATCGAGTTCTCCAGGGCGAGCGTCTCGGTCGCCGCCGTCTCCAGGAGCGCCTGGTGATCCTCGATCGTCCGGAGGCCCTTGAAGTCGTAGATCGCGGCGACCGTCTTCTTCTTGCGCCGATGAAGGCCCCCCACCCGACGGGCCTCCGCGGCTTCCTCCGCGGTCTCGGGGGCGTGCCAGAAGCAGAACACCTCGTCCCGCAGCGGGGTCGCCCGACAGAGGCGACCACTCGGCATCTGGTAGCTACACGCGCGGCCTAGCATCGCCTAGCTCAGGTGGGCGGATCGCCATCCGCCGCGAAGGTAGCGCCGCGCGAGCCCGCGCCCACCGCGGCGAACGGTCGGGGCACCGATGACTCAACCATCGACACGCTCCGCTTGGCGGCCGGTCAGGGCCTGCCAGCGTTCGAGGATGCCCTGAGCGTAGGCAGGGTCGATCTCGATCGCCGCACAGCGACGGCCGAGCTGCTCGCAGGCGATGAGCGTGCTGCCAGATCCGGCGAAGGGCTCGTACACGAGATCGCCCGGCCGACTGGAGTTCGAGAGCGAGCGCGCCACGAGTTCCACCGGCTTCATCGTCGGGTGTTCCGCGGAGCGTCGCGGGCGGGGGATTTCCCAGACCGTGTCCTGCGCCCTGCCGCCAGCCCAGTGATGCGCCTCACCGTCCCGCCAGCCGTACAGGACCGACTCGTGGCGCCAGTGGTAGTCCTGGCGTCCCATCACGAAGACGTCCTTCACCCACACGATCTGCTGGCGCAATCGGAAGCCGATCTCCTCGAGTGCCTTGCGGAATTCGGATTCCATGTCGCCCGATGGCGAGGCGACGTAGAACGCCCCGCCGGCTTTCAGCGGAGCGAGGCGAAGGGCAGAGGCAACAAGCTCGCGCGTCGCCGATGCAAAGTCGTTGTCGATCCGCAGGTGCTCGGCCGTTTTGCCGACGTAGTCGATCCCATACGGCGGATCGGTCCACACGATATCGGCTTGGGCATCACCGAAGTCGAGTTCATCGGGGCCTCGGAACAACGCGACCACATCCGCAAGTTCGGTGCAATCGCCGCATAGGAGCCGATGGTCGCCGAGCGCGAAGAGATCGCCACGCTTGATGTTCGAACCCTCGCCCAGGGCCGGAGCATCGTCGGGATCGGTCAGGCCATGCTTCGGCTCCTGCGTCCCGAGACTATCGAGCAGTGCCTGGAGGCCGAGATCATCTACGGATAGCTGCGTCAGCAGATCGTCGAGTCGCGCATCGTCCCGTTCTGCCATCGCGCCAATCGGGTCCAGGGTTGCCAGGACGAGCGCCTCCTCCGCGGGCGAGAGGTCGACGTAGAGCACCGGCACGGTCGGCTCGTGGCGGCTGAGCGCCTCCTCGACGCGGGCGTGGCCGTCCACCACGAAGCCCGTGCGCTGGTTGACCATGATCTGCTGGACCCAGCCGACCTCGGAGAGCGAGCCGCGCAGGGCGTCGCGCTGTAGGCCCGGGTGCGTCCGCCAGTTGGCGGGATTGGCGAGGAGCTGGTCGGGCGCCTCCTCGCCGGACCCGACGATCCGGTTGCGCCAGGCTGGTGCCGAAACGGGATTCACGAATATCTCTCGCGGATTTGCGGATCGCGGTCCTTGGAAACTGAGCCTCCAAGGGATTTGACCGCCCCTCCCCCGTTGCGCAGTCGCGCGCCACGCGATGTGTTGCAATGGAGGCAAGCCGGCACGAGATCGGCGAGCGTCCCGCCCACGCTCCACGGCACGGCGTAGTCAGCGGTGGTGGCAGGAGCGCCGCACCAGTGGCAAGGCGGGCCATCGGCCAGTAGTACGCGCCGTGCTCGGTCGTACTCCGCGCCGTGACCGCGAGCCTGACGCGGCATCCCGTAGTGGTTGCGCGATGCACGGCGCGCGTGACGATGGCAGCGCCGATCGCTCACCAGTATCGGGCAGCCCGGCTCGGCGCAGATACGGAGCGCGGTCATGCGAGGAGCCCAGCCACATGATCCGCGGCTCGTCGGAACCACGATGGCCGCAACCGACGCCATTCCTTGACGATCGGCAACTCGCCTTCGATCTCAACATCGGCATGAAGCCGGAGCGTGACCTGCGCGCCGCCGTCCACATCCGCAACGAACGAAACAACAGAGACTCCGCGAAGTTCTTCGCCATCGAGCTCGACCCGTGCCAACACGGTCACGCCATTCGGCACGGTGACGCGAACGTGATGCAGGCGATAGGGCGTAGTCACTGCGGTACCACCAAGCGCGACGAGGGCCGGCGCGCCCGCAGTTGATCGCCGATCTGCAGGATGGCGCCCACGAGGCCCAGCCATTCGAGGTCGGTGATATCAGCGGGGATGCTGAGCGCGGCGACGCGGTCCCGCCGGTTCAGCAACGCGATCTGCGCGGTGATAGTCGGTGGCGCAGCCGTCGCGATGGCGCGGTCGATCACGTCGGGCTGGGCGGTGGGTGCGCCGTTGCGTCGGGCACACTTCCGACCGGCTCGCACGGCGCATCTGATGGCGCGCCATCCGGATCGTTCGCCTCTGGGGAATCGTCCGCCGGGGGTATATATACCCCCCGGCGTGGACGATGATTCTCCCCGTTTGGCCGGTCGTGGACGATTACCGGACGATTGCCAACGACTGCGGACGATCCATGAACGGAAGGGGCGTCATAGCCGGACGATTGCCCGGACGATAACGTCCACTCGCCTCGATTGGTCGCGCCCTCGGAGACAGGGCCGTCGGGCCTATCGTCCGGTCGCATAACCCTCGGCATCGGCACGTAGCGGGTCGATGGCCCACGCCCGACGCGAGCGATCAGGCCGCCGGCGACGGCCTGCCCGATCCGTTCACGGATAATGCTCCGCCCGTGCCCGGGGAACTCCGCGGCGATCCTCTCCGCGCTCAGCCCGCCCGCGTCGTTATACAGCGCATCCACGATCGCGGCGAGGGCGGTCGCGGTGAGCGGCCGCGCCATCGTGTCGGCCTCGAGGAGGAACGTTTCCCGGTCCCAGCGGAAGGCGATCAGCCGGAGGTCGCCGTCCTTCGGTTCGAGGCGCACCATGCCGCCCTCGGCTTCCCGATCGGGTCGCGTGAACTCCAGGGTTGCGTCGACTTCGCCCCACAGCGAGGTATGGCCGCGTAGACGGATTCCTCCGGTGCCCTCCCCGTACTTGCTCGGATGGTGGAGCGCGGCCACCGTCGCCCCGGTATCGCACAGCGCCCGGAGCGCGGCCAGGACGACGGCCATATCACGGCCGCTGTTCTCGTCGAAGCCCGGCCCGGCCAGGCTCGCGATCGTGTCGACGACAACGAACGTCCGGGGGCCGAGCTCGTCGACGACGCGCCGGACGCGATCCCAGCTTTCCCGATCGCCGAACGTGACACCCGCCCGGTGGACGATCCGAACCGGCGCCACGGGCGCGAGCTCGCGCGTCATCCGGGCCAGGCGATCGCGGACTGTCGCCCGCGACTTCTCTGCCGCCAAGTAGACGAATGGCCGCGGCTCGCCGAGATCGATTCCCAGCCACGATCCGCCGGCGGCGCCTGCGAGCCCGAGCTGCATTGCGCCGATCGTCTTGAACGTTTCGGGACGTCCGACAAACCCGGCGAGCCCGCCTCCGACAATCGCGCCGGGAACGCTCCATCGAACCGGCCCGGCATCTTCGGCGAGGAACTCGGCGAGCGGCTTCCCGATCAGCTCCGCGATGGGCTCGAGCGCCTCGCGTCCGTTGACGGACGGAGACGACGGGATGATCGTGATGGGCGGCGGATCGTCCGGGATGTTCCGGTCGGTCCACGCGACGATCTCGCGCAGCTCCTTCATGCCGCGAGGCGCCGGCAGGCTCGCGATCGGCGGCGAGCAGCGCTCTTGATCGAGTCGGACGATCTCCTCGAGCAGCCGTTCGCCGGACAGACCGATGCCGCGGAGGTTTCGGGCCCGGCGCTTCAGAAAGACGTGGCGCCCGCCATCGCTGATTGTCCAGCCCGGATCCGCCGGTCCACGGGCAGCGGCTTGCTCGGCTTCCTGTCGCCGCTGCGACGCCTGCAAATACTCGATGACGGATCGCGGCAGCTCGGCGATCGTTCGGACGGTGCCGCGCGGGACGTATGTCCCGGCCCCCGTCCGCGCCCACGGCCCCAGGACCATGCTGGCCGTCGCGGTCCGCGGGTCGAAACGGCGAACCTCTCCGCCGTCAAACGTCCCGCCGATCGACGCCATATCCACGTCATCCCGCGCCCAGCCGTAGACGTGCCCGTGACCGGGCGTCGGCGAGTCGATCGTGAGGGTTTCGGGCAGCCCCGACGTCTCCAGGTCGCCCCAGACGGTCGGCTCGTCGACGTCGATGACGACGGCTCGGCCCTTCGGGATGACGAGCGAGTTTCGTGCGCCGTGGAGCGAGGCCGGCACGAGGACCGGATCATCGATCGCGTCGGCCTGCCAGTGACGCACCGGCCCCTTGCCGTCGCTCTGGGCGGCCCAGCCGATCCGAGCGAAACCGGCGTCGGCGAGCATGACGGCCGCGGCGATCATCCGGGCGCGACGGTCATCCGGGCGCCCGACTGGCGGCGCCTTGGCCTCGAGGGCCGCCAGGTCGGCCGGTGGTGCCTCGGTGGTAGAGTCAGCTCGTCGGGGTTGCGCCACCACGCACCTCCGACTCGGCCGTCCCGGACGTCTCACTGACCGGGGCGGCCTCTTTGCGCGCGGCGTCGACCAGGGCAACGACCAGCCGCCGCTGAGGCGGGGTCAGTTCGTCGAGACGGATTACGCGGGGCTCAGGGCCCCAGCGGGTATCGGCGCCGATCTTCCCAGCGCGGACCTTGATCGGGTCCTTTGTGGCGGATACCAAAGAGCACGGACCTCCGTCCGTCCCCTTCCCCGCTTATCGCGGCGAGTGGGCCGGCTCTCCGGCCGTGCTCCGAGCCTACCGGGGTTCTACCCGGCGTTCTCCGGGCTTTCGCCCGGCATTCGTTCCGCGATCATGATAGCAGGTCGGCTGTGACCTCCGCAAGTACCCGACAATGCGGGCATCGTCGACGCCACGGCAGGGCCGGCTCGTTGAGCACGTCGATGCCCATGCCCCTCGGTAGATGACGGCGGCTCGGACCGACACCCTCGGCGGCACGTCGTACCGCCCGTGACGTCTGCCGCCAGAAATGCGATCCGGGCGGATCTTCGACCATGCCCGGCGGCATCATGGCGTGGTTCCGTACCATGTCCTCGGCGACCCACGCGATTACGCCCTGGCAGGGGTACTGCCCGGCGACCAGCCGGCCGCACAACAGGCGACCTTGGAGGCGTCGGGCCGGCCAGACGGTCACGCTCGCCATTCCGGCACAGTCCACTCAGCCCGCACGGGCCGAAGATCAGGACCGAGGTCGACCCGCGTCCAGAGGGCGCGCAGGACCGCGTTCACCTTCGGCGCCGGCCACGTCCAATCGAGCTTCGGAACGTCGATGATCGTCGCCACCGTCTCGAGGTGTTCGATCTCGGCGCGCGCCTCGCGCTTCTCTCGTTCGTGCCGCTCCACGTCGATGTCGCCGACGATGTAGAGCTCGTGGACGCGCGCCAGCCGCGCTTCGACGGCAGCCCTTCGGCCCGACACGTCCTCGGCCATCTGGACCCGCTCCGGGGCCCGGAGCCGAGCTGCTTCCGTCTTGATCCACGGCAGCAGGTCCACCTCGCGGACGACGTAGCGCGGGTGCGTTGCGCGATCTCGCGGGCCGTTGCTGCAGTAGTACTGGCCCTTGTGGGTGTTGGGCGTCAGCATCTTCCCGCAGAACGGGCACGAAACCAGCTGGGCGAGCAGCGCGTTCGTCGGGGTCCGCATGCCGGTGATGGTGCGTCGCGGTAGCAGCCCGGGCGCCTCGCGCTCGATGATCCGGGTGACCAGCGACGTCGCCCAGCGCTTCCCGCCCTTCGGCGCCGGGATGCCGTCACGCTCGAGGCGCCGGCAGGCGCCGAGGATGCTGCCTTCGGCCCTGTAGGCGTCCAGGACGGCCGCTACCGGCTGCGAGGGGTCAGGGACGCGCACGATGGCACCTCGCTCGTCGCGGACGTGCCGGTAGCCGAATGGCGGGTGGCCGAACCGGTCACCACGAGCTCGCCGCACCTCTCGGGCAGCGCGGGCCCGCTTCTTGGCCTTGCGCAGCTCCATCCGCCCGAAGATCGCCTGCATGAACGCGAAGCCCTCGGTCGTCGGGTCGTCCTCTTCCCCGATCGGCAGCGGTCCGGTCGTCGTGACGATGCGGACGCCGTGCCGCTGGGCGGCATCCTGAAGCCGGATCAGGTCGCGCGGGTCGCGATACAGACGATCAACATCGAAGGCGTAGACGGCCGACACCCTGCCGGCTTCCATGTCGGCCAGGAGCCGGGTGTAGGCGATCCGCTTGCCCGCCTTCGCGACGTCGGCCGAGATGCCCCAGTCGTCGTACTCGACGATGTTGCCGTTGTGGCCGTCTCGCTCGGCGAGCGAACGCACGGCGGCGCGCTGCGTCTCCCGCGAGATGTCACCGGGAGAATCGGCATCGACGAACGAGCGGCGAAGGTAGGCGGCGGGGTAGGTGTTCATGCCGCGCATCCTGCGCGCAATAATCTACCCTGTCAAGAACCCCTACGGCTATTGCCCAGATCATTCCACCGGGATCTCGTGCCCGATCGGCGTCGGAGTCACGGCGGACTAGCCCTTCGATCAGTCGCACGGGCCTAACCGTCATGGGCGGCCGCCGGTCGCGCGAGCGAAACGAGGCAGCGATGGGGTTGCGTGCACTCCTGACCGTGACGCTGCTGATGAGCGGCTGTAGCGGCAGCGCCGGAAGCCCGCCAGCGGGCGCAGAAGCATCGCAGCCGCCCGCATCCGCGTCGACGATCAGCCCGACCGCGACCGTCGTGCAGCCCACAGGTTCGGCGACGATCCTCCCGGCGATCGGCCAGGCGGCCGACGATGGCGCGCGGGTGATCGCCGTCACGAAGGTCGACGCTCGAACGCGCGACCTGACGATCGACTCGCCCGCTGTTGGAACGGTCGAGGTCCGCCTCCTGATCCCGGACGGTTTCGAGGCACAATCAGGGGCTCGGTGGCCGGCCTTGTACCTGTTGCACGGCTCCACCGGGTCGCACCTGGACTGGACCCAAGAAACGGACGTGGCGAAGCTCACCACGTCGACCAAGTTGCTCGTCGTGATGCCCGACGCAGGCGACCAAGGGTGGTACTCGGACTGGTGGAACGGTGGGCACGGCGGCCCACCGATGTGGGAGACGTTCCACACACGCGAATTGCCGGTGCTGATCGAACGGAACTGGCACGCCAGCGACCGGCGAGTGGTCGCCGGCCTTTCGATGGGCGGGTACGGCGCCGTGGAATACGCCGCACGCCGTCCAGGGATGTTTCTCGCGGCCGCCTCGTACAGCGGCGTCCTTGACCCGATCGGGGGCGAATTAGACGTCGATTCCGATGTGTGGGGAAACCCCGTCGCCCAGAAGGACGTATGGGGGGCGCACGATCCGGTCAGCCTTGCGAGCGCGCTCAAGGGCACCGCTCTCTACGTTTCCTATGGCGATGGCACCGCGGGCCCCCTCGATAGCGGTGCGGCCGTCGACCCGGGCGACCCCGAGAGCTGGATCCGCGACCGAAACGAGACGTTCCTGAAGCGGCTCACCGAGCTCAAGATCCCGGTCACTGTGGACGCTTATGGACCAGGCACGCATACGTGGCCATATTGGGAACGCGCGCTGCACCGCTCGCTCCCCCTCCTCCTGAAGGCGCTCGGCCAGTAGCGTCCCAACGGGTCCTATCGCCCATCGGGGCTCGGAGTGGAGGCGGCCGCCGTTCAGGCTCCACGGAAGATCCTCAGGTATCTCGAAGCCGTTCGAGCGCCTCGAGGGCCTCGGCGGCGGCCTCGGCGAGGGTCATGGTGCGGCCCTCCGCCACCCATCGGTCGATGTCGCCAGGGCTGATCCCGTGATCGGCTGCGACCGCGGCCGGCGTGGCACCCAGCTGCCGGCTGAATTGAGCCGGAACCTGCACGCGGTACAGCTCCCCAAGGCGTCGTGCCGCGGCGTCGCAGCGAACGGCGGCTGGAAATTCAGCCACAGCGGCCAGCTGCCGGGCTGCGCCGCCGAGCGTCACGATCGTGCCGGGAACGTCGCGAACGGCGTGGTACATCCGTAGCGACTCGATGCCCCAACCGAGCGCCTCGCGCAGCTGGCCCGGGGTTGGATCCCCGGACCGGAGCGCCATCAGCGCCAACGTTCCGAGGCACATTCCCATGTATGTGACATCGTCAATCTCGCGGAAGAGGTCGAGGGCTTCCAGGGCGGAGGTCTTGATTTGCTGGAGGTCGCCGAGTGTCTGTGCGAGCCACCCGCGCAGCCACGCGGCCCTCGCCAGCGATTCCGGGTCGCCGAGCTCCATGGCCATGTCGATGGCTTCCCGAATGATCTGCGGCCCCTCGGGCGCTACCACTTTGGGGAACGTTAGGTTGTAGACCGCGTTGAAGATGAGGCGCTTGTCGCCGATCGATCGCGCGACCGCCCACGCCGCCTCGTAGTCGGCCACGGCGTCGGTAAGTGCCCCCATCCAATACCGAAGACTGCCGCGAGCAATCAATGCCGCGGCCCGACTGGCTTGGTCAGCCGGCGTGGGCGGCAACGCAAGCAGGCTCGAGACGAGCGCGGTTGCTTCTTCGACATCTCCTCGCTGGACCCAGAAGCGCCAGATAGCGGCCGCGATTCGAAAGCCGTCCTCGGCCTCGCCCGAGTCGATCGAATGCCGGATGGCGGCGCGGATGTTGTCGACCTCCGGGGCGAGCCGCCCGTACCAGGCCGGCTGCCGGCTGGTGGTCAGCCAGCGGCCCGCCTCCTCCGACAGCGTTCGGTACGCGGTGCGATGTCGCCGCAGGATCACGCCTTCTTCCCCGCTCTCGGCGAGCCGATCCCGGCTGAAATCGCGAATCGTGTCGAGCATCGAGACCCGCGTCCACTCGGAGGTTGCGTCACGCCGAACCAGGCTCTGATCGACGAGGTCAGCCAGGCCGTCGATGACCTCGACCCCGACTTCCTCCGCGGGCCCGCAGACGGCCTCGGCCTCCTCGATCCGGCAGCCGCCCGCGAACACCGAGAGCCGCGCGAGGATGCGGCGATGCGGCTCGTCGAGTAGCTCGTAGCTCCACTCGATCGCCCCTTCCAGCGTTCGCTGTCGCTCCGGCACATCGCGCGTCGCTCGCCCTGGAAGGGGGAGGCGGTGCTCGAGACGCTCGAGGATCGCGTGTGGCGCGAGCAGGGTGACCCTTGCGGCGGCGAGCTCGATACCGAGCGGAAGTCCATCGAGCCGGGCGCAGATCGCCTCGACATCGCGCCGGCTCTCCTCCGTCATCGAGAAACTCGGGTCGACCGAACGCGCCCGATCGAGGAACAGCACGACGGCCGGGGATGATGGGGGCTCCCCATCGCGCCCGCCGTTCTGGCCTGCAGATGCGCCGAGCAGAGTCGGGACCCGGAACTCCTGCTCGCCTGCGACGCGCAGAACCGCCCGGCTGGTCACGAGGAAACGGAGCTCAGGGCAGGCGCGCAGCAGCCGCCCAAGGAGAGCGCCCGCGTCGACCACCTGCTCGAAGTTGTCCAGGACGACGAGCATTCGCCGATCCACCAGGTCCTCGACGAGGCGCTGTTCCGGAGATCGCTGTCCGGGTTGAGGAAGCGGCACGGTTGACGCGATCGCCGACGCCACGAGCTCGGGATCGGTGACCGACTCGAGGGCCACGAACCAGATGCCGTCGGGGAAACGCTCGCGGGTCCGCCGGGCGAGCTCGACGGCGATGCTGGTCTTGCCCGTGCCACCGGGGCCGGTGAGGGTGAGGAGGCGGTTCTGCGCGAGGAGCTCCTCGAGCTCCGCCAGCTCGACGTCGCGTCCGATGAAGCTGGTGAGCCGGACGGGCAGGTTGCCGGGCGCCGCCTCGGCGCTGCGCAGCGGCGGGAACTCGGACGGCAGGCCCTCGACGACGAGCTCGAAGAGGTGCTCGGGCGCGGGCAGGTCCTTCAATCGATGGCGGCCCAGGTCGCGGATGCTCACCCCGGCCGGCAGGTCGAGCTCGGCGAGGGCCCGGGTCGCGTCCGACACGAGGACCTGGCCGCCGTGGCCGGCGGCGGCGATCCGGGCGGCGCGGTTGATGTCGATGCCGACGTAGTCGTCGCCGCCGGCGATGCCCTCGCCCGA
>DATCPH010000159.1:0-5413 GCA_036570185.1 Candidatus Limnocylindrales bacterium
GGCCGATGTGGGTGGCCTCGTATGGCGTTATGCCGCACACATACACGCCGGCGACAGCGATCGGACGCGCCTCAACGAGCTGTCTCGTCGCCGTGTCGTAGATGCGAGGAACGGCGCCATGCCCTGGCAGCCGTGGCACCACGGGACGGCGCCAGGATCTCACCGCCCAAGACTACCGGTGCACGACGGGTCGTTCGCCCCGCTCGTGGTCTTCCTCGATGAACACGCACACGAGCTCGACGCGCTTCATGTACGGGAGATCAGCCATCGTCGAGGGCGGCTTGCCGGCCAAGAAGTTAGCGAAACGGGGACGCCACTCGGCAAACGCGCGATCGGTGGATCGGGGTGCAGCTGCGCAGGCGCGCAGGTCGGGGCGCGAAGGGACCGGTCGCCTTTCCTCGTGTCGGAACCGGCGCTGCCAGAATGGCTAGGTGGATGTCGTTCCGGTGCGACGCGACGGCACAGGCCGTCTTGTCGCAGTCGGCCTGATCGAAGTTGTCGACACCGATGGCGACCATCGCTTGACCACGATCGGCGGAACCGAGCTGGCCGGTGAGCCGATCGACGAGGCGATCGAGCGCTGCGTCAGGGAGACGCTCGGTCCGGACGCCCATTACCAACTCTCGAAGCCCCGACCAGTCGAGATGACCGGGATCCGCCGGTTGGGTCAACGCCATGCGGCGAGACGCCGGACGGATCGGGCCGAGATCAACGAACCCTGCGCCGTTGAGCTCTGGGGGAAACTGGAGCCGCAGGGCGTGGCTCGTCGTTTCACTTGGTTCCTCGTCACCGCGTTGCCGGCGCGTCGTGACATCGCGACCGGCAAGGGCGCGGTCCTCGCGGACTTCCTCGAGGCCCAGGGAGAGCCTGGGCTGGCCGCGCGTCTGCGGCAGTCCTGGGCCCGCGGGCGAAGCGCGAGGCATACGATTCCGCGATCGTGATTGCCTATGCAACTAGCCCCCGGAGGTCAACGACCCCAGACACGAGGCGCCAGAACCCAGCGCGGACGCGGGCGCGGCCGACGATTCGGTTCCTCGCCCCGCGGGCGATGCGGTCCGGGTTTGCCGGATGCGATCGCCCAGATATCGTTCGCCAGACGGCCGTCCTGTAGAGCAGTCGGCGGTCTCGCGGGCGTGCGGGCGCCACCGGGTGAAGCCACATGGTCCGGTTGTCGACGATCCACTGGGCAGGGTCGGGATCCAGGGCCGGCCGTTCCCCGGAGGCGTAGTAGCCGGCGTCAGCGTCCTCGAAGGAGCCCGGCCCGCTGTACCCAAGGAGCCACACGAAGGTCGACTCCTCGGGAACCGTCCATGCCTCAACCGCGAAACCGCGACCGCCGAAGCGGCAGCACGCCCGCCGTCCACGCGTCCACGAAGTCGGCCAGGTGGCCATCTGCGATGCGGTAAACGCGAAGCTGGAGCGCGTGCCCCATCGGCCTCCTCGGAGATGAGCCGTCGGACACGTAGGAGCCTGGGTCGAGGCTGTGGTCAAGATCGTGTCGCGGACGCGACCCCGCGGTCGATCGGGCTGACACGTCGATGCTACGCCGGCACTCATAGGGTGGACAGGCGTGGTCCTGATCCGTCCCTAGCGGATGCCGGTGTCATAGGCGACGTCGAGGTTGGCGGGCGATCCGGTGGCGGTCACCGTGAATCGGATCGGTCTGGCAGTGGCCATCAGGCCGCTCACGGGCTGCGGTGTCAGCGTGTAGGTGCCAGCGGGCAGCTCGACCCTCCAGCGGCCGTCGGTGGCAGTCGTCGCCCGGGCGACCTCGTGACCTCCGTCAGCGGTGATGACCATCACCGCTCCGGGTACCGGTCTCGGGGCACAGGCTGGATTTGGCGGGATGCGCTCGACGGGGCAGATGGGACCGGCCACCGCGCGGCCGCCGACGGGATAGGTCGGTCCGCTGGCCGAGGAACATCCGCCGAGAAGGACAGCGATGACAAGGAGCACGAAGATCATCGCCCTACGGGGACTCATGGGAGCACAGACGTGATGACTCCGCCCGCGGTTCCGTCGTGCAAGTCACGTTCCGCGCGGGGAACGCTGCGTGGGCCAGACACGAGGCTTCCATGGTGTCGGGGATCCGAGGCGCCGCCAGTCGCCGACCAGAGGGCCCGCCCCGTGCCCTACTCGCCGCCCAGCCTCTTGAGCGCGCTCCATGACCCCCGAGCGGTCTCGACGTCGGCCTCCGACACAAGGAGATAGCGCCAGCGGACGTCGACGCGCTCGTCGGCGTTGACGTAGTTCGCCCAGCGGCGGGCCGCGTCGCGCTTGCCCTTGACGTCCTCCGACGCCATCTCTTTATCCATCTTCACCTCGAGGACCCGGTGGGTTTCGTCGGCGTCGATGACGATGAAGTCGGGGTTGTACTGCTGGCCGCCCGAATTCCAGAGAATCGGCAGCTCGCCGATGTGGAGACGGACCCAACAGGCGACACCGGGATCGTCGTCAACCGCGTCGGCGGCCGATCGCTCGGTCCGCGAGTCGAACCATTCGACAGGGAAGAGCGAGCGCTTCCAGCCGTCGTAGGCAGCGGCCTTGCTGAACGGCCCGAACCGGTCGCCCGACACCGGCCGATCGTTCGCCCGGGCGGGGTTGAACTCCTTCAGCTCGACGACCTCGTGATACGAGGGCGCCGCCATGTAGTGCCGTTGCTCTTCGGCAACCAGGCGCACGAGCCGCGCGCCCGCGCGCTCGAGGTTCGCCGATAGGAGCTCGGTGGCCGACGACCCGAGACCCGTCCAGAACGCGTCGATGAGGGGTGCCACCGCGGCCCGCTGCTGCTTGCGGGCCGGAACCGCCGGCGATCCCAACACCATCTCGGCGAGCTGGGTCTGGAGGTCCTCGGCCTCGAACAGTGTCGGAATGGAGCGAACGCGATCTGCAGCCCCCGAGGTCACGAGCTCGGTTCGTTTCATGCCATCGGGTCCAACGACCACACGGGCGCCGACCAGTGTCCGGGCGAGCTCGCCCTCTGGGTTCGCGGCCAGTGACGCACCGAGCTTCCGAAACCGGTCGGTGTCGGTGATGTCGGCGAGGCTGAAGGCACTCTCGACGGTCGACATCCGGAGCACCGGGATCATGATCGTCGGCGCATCCGCGCGGCGAGCAATTGGCTGGCGCATCTGGAGGACCGCATCGCCGACCTGGGCCGTCCGCTCCTCGACTGTCGTGACGACCGGGTTCGCCTCAGCGTCGGCGACGATCGGCGGGGTTCCGTCCCCGGAGATGATCGGTACGGTCGTCGCCATCACCGTCTCGCTGACGATGACTTCATGACCCTTGGCATTGATCCGGAGCGCGGCCCGCGTCCGGTAGTCGACGAACGCCTCGTTGAGGACGCCCGCTTTCTTGAGGAGCTCCTCGTAGCGCTCGTGGGCGACGACCTCGAGGGTGTCGAGGATCTCGATCCCTGTGTACTTCCCGAATGGCAGCCGCATCCCGCGCCCGAGCGTCTGCTCGGTCAGGATCTCCGAGACGCTCGAGCGCATCGAGGCGATGACGTAGACGTTCCGGACGTCCCAGCCCTCCTTGAGCATCCCGACCGAGATGATGATCCGGACCGGCGAAGCGAGATCCTCGACCTTGGCGAGCTCGGCCAGGGCTTCGTCGGGGGCCTTCGAATGGACGACAAGAACGCTGTCGGCGAACTGCCCGCCGTGGAACTCCGCCGAGCCGAGGATCGCCCCGTACTCGTCCGCGTCGGCGATGTCCTTGGCGACTACGAGCATGACCGGGTTGACCGGCGCCGCACCCGTTGCCTGAGCGTAGGCGGCGATCGCGTCGCGCTTGGCGTCGAGCAGCGTGACCCCGTCGCTGAGCTTCGTTAGCGGGTCTTTCCGGTCGTCCCTGCGGCCGACGATGACTGGCGTCTTGACGAGCTTGTCGGCGATGGCTGCCGCGAGGGGGTAGCGGAAGATGATCTGGTCCGCCGGCGTCTTCTTGTCGGGTGTTGCCGTTAGTCCGACGAGGACCCATGGATCCAGCTCGCGAACGGCCTTGGAGAACGCGGGCCCGTAGTAGCAGTGGTGCTCATCGGCGAAGACGACGAGCTGCTCCGTCGCTTGGAGGTGGGAGTAGAACTCCGTCCCCAGGCCCTCCTGGAATTTGTGGGTCTTGCGGCCGACCGTCGACTCCGGCTTCAGGAGCGACTGGACCGTGAAGAGGTAGACCTTGACTTGGCTGTCGTCGTCCATCGCCGAACGCATGACCGGGGTGTTGAAGTTGTCGGCCGTGATGACAACCGGCTGAAAGCTCATCGGGCCGAGCAGGCTCTTGGGATGGCCCGGCGTGAAGTTGTCGCGGGTCTTATCGAGGATCGTCCGGCCCGGTCACGATGACGAAGTCGCGGACGCCGTAAGCGGCGACGAACAGCTCCATCGCGCCGGAAGGGTGTATGTCTTGCCGACGCCGGTTGCCGAATCGATGACGGCTTCGAACGGAGCGCCCCTGTCCTCGACGTCGTAGTGCTGGGAGACCTCGGCCGCCAGCGTTTGAACCGCTTCGGTGTTCGGCTGTCGAAGGTCGAGCCGCGCCGAGATCTCGGCGATCGCGTCTCCGAAGAGTTGAAGGTCGGCCACGGCTACGTGGTGACCGCGACGCTAGCAAGTTGCCCGTCGCCACCGTTCGCGGTCTCGCCGACCACCGCCAGGTCAAGTCGGAGCTGCCGCGACGTCCGGTACTCGTCGAGCAGCGCGGCAGGGATCTTCCGGAGGCTCGAGCCGGGTCGAAGCTCGCGCAGGATCGGGCGGGCGTCGATATCGATCCCGGTGCCGCACACGACCACCCGCTCCCCATCGCCGAGCGCGCTCACGATGATTCGGACGACGGCCTCATTGACGACACCGTCAACAACAGCGAGACGGGTGCGCCCCTTTCGGCCTACGAACGGCGGGGCGACCTCGTACTCGTACCCAAGCTGAGCAGCGGTCGCTTCCGCGAGCTTCCCGTTCGTCATCCAGTTGCCGAGGAACACGAGCCCCGCTTCGGCTTCGAACATCGAAGGTGCGACCTCGAGCACGCGGAACCCGCCGCCGCCCGTCCATCCCGCCAGGTCGGTAACACCCCCAGGATCATGGCCCGCGACGACCTTTTGGAGCCGCGGCTGCGCGTATTGGTCAACTGTCGCCTCTTCGCGCTCGACAGCCACCCACCGCCGCCCCATCTTGTGAGCAACGGCCGCGGTGGTCCCGGAACCAACGAACGGATCCAACACGATGTCTCTGGGAGCAGTCGCGATGGCGATAATCCGGTGTATCAACTTCTCAGGCTTTGGTGTCGCAAATGGTTCCGCGCCGTCGATGACACGCCGGACCTCTTCCTTTCCGTTTCGAACGAAGCCGACCTCAGTTGGGCTCCAAACCGAGCCACCCACTCGGCCTTCGCTGACCTCGGACAAGAACCGCTT
>DATCPH010000160.1:0-2664 GCA_036570185.1 Candidatus Limnocylindrales bacterium
CTCAGGTGACATGATCCGTCGCCGTCCGACCCTCCTTCGCCATGGTCCGGGCTGGGCGATCACCTGAATCGGGCTCCTTCGTCCCCTCGCGGCCGTCATCGAGCCGTCAGACAAAGAGGTTCGGTGGATCCGGGCTTAGGCGAATAGACCGCAGCCTCAGCCTCGTCCACGCTTGTGGCGATGTCGTTGGAGGCCTGCGGGTGTCCCGTACGCTCTGGGGGCGACTGTTGGGAGCTCGCGTCAAGCGCGGACCGGCGGGGTAGACCCCTGGCGCGGTCGCTTGCCCCGGACCGCGGTCTGCGCGTTCGCACGCGCGGACGAGTTTCTAGCTTTTTGGTCATTCTCGACCCCGCTTGGGGGGCCAGATGACGGCGACGTTTGCCCACGCGCGCCACAGTCGGCCCACGGGCGGGGATGAGTGAGCGGATGGCCATCAACGCCACTGGACGCAGAAAGGCCCCGGGTTTGCGCCCGGGGCCCGTGGTTCGGTCGCGCGAAGTGCTAGCCGGCGTCCCCCTGGCTCCCCGCGGCGGGTACCGGTCGCGATCGCGGCTTCCGCGTTCGGATCGGCTCAGGCTTGTTGGCCACGCGTGCCGCGCGCTTCGTCGCGACTCGGGCGGCTGCCTGCAACTGCACGGTCGCCTGGGCACCGTCCGCAGCTTTGCGGGCCAGCGCCGCCTTCCGGAGCCCGTTGGTGTACTCGCGCCAGTGGGGTTTGCACATCCGGCCGAGACCGTCCTTCTGGCTCGGTTGGACCGGGAAATCGCCGACCGGCATCTCGTGCGCCTCAATCCCGAATTTCGCCGACCCGATGCATCTGCGGAGATCCGCCATATCCGTCGTCCTTTCGCTTGCCAACGCCGATCTGGCGTTCGGTCGCACATCCATCACTCCGGTGGCCCGACGATGCAAGGCGAAAGATCGGGGCCATCCCGATGACGACGAAGACGCGCGCCACCGCTCCCGCCGCACCCTGGCGCAATCGCATCGTTGGTTCGGGTGAGGAGGTCCCGAACCAGCTCCTCGCGAACCCGGGGAACTGGCGCGTCCATCCGAAGGCGCAGCAGGACGCCCTCGCGGGCGCGCTCGACCAGGTGGGCTGGGTCCAGCAGGTACTCGTGAACCAGCGGTCCGGCTTCGTCGTCGACGGCCATGCTCGGGTGGCACTCGCGCTCACCCGCGGCGAGGCGACCGTACCGGTCCTGTACGTCGACCTCGATCCCGAGGAGGAGGCGCTCGTCCTGGCCACCCTCGACCCGATCGGGGCGATGGCCGATCGAGACAGCGCCAAGCTCGAAGAGCTGCTGGCCGGAGTCACGGTGGACGACGCAGGGTTGCAGCGATTGCTCGCCGACCTCGCCGGCCCGCGGAAAGGCCTCGTTGATCCCGACGAGGTGCCCGATGTCCCTGATGAGCCCTACGTCAAGGCTGGTGACCTGTACGCGCTCGGCGACCACCGCCTGCTGTGCGGGGACGCGACGAACGCGGACGACGTCGCCCGCCTGCTCGAAGGCGCCGGACCCACGCTTCTTGCGACCGACCCGCCGTACGGGGTGCAGCTGGACCCGACCTGGCGGGACGGCGTGTACAACGACCTGGGGCCGGCCGAGAAGCCCTACATGCGGATCAAGGGCCATCGGAACACGACCCTCTCGGGCGACACCCGGGTCGACTGGTCCGAAGCCTTCGCCCTGGTCCCCTCCCTGATCGTCGGCTACGTCTGGCACGCAGGGGTGCACGCCGCGAAGGTGGCGGAGGGCCTCGAGCGGATCGGCTTCGAGATCGTCAGCCAGGTCATCTGGGACAAGACGCTCTTCGCCATGGGCCGGAGCTGGTACCACTGGAGCCACGAGCCCTGCTGGGTCGTCCGCTCGCGCGGGGCCAAGGTGCCCTTCCTCGGTGAGCGCAACCAGGCGACGGTGTGGCGGGCGCCGAGCCCGAAGATGATCATGGGCGGCTCGACCGAGGAGAAGTTCGACCACCCCGCGCAGAAGCCGGTTGCTCTCTTCGAGGCGCCGATCCGGAACCACCTCGAACCGGGCGACGCCGTGTACGACCCGTTCCTCGGGTCGGGCACGACGCTAATCGCGGCCGAGATGTTGACCCGGCGCTGCTACGCGATGGACATCGACCCGAAGTACTGCCAGGTCGCGATCGAGCGCTGGCAGGCATTCACGGGCCGGGAGGCAGTGCGCATCAATGGGTAGGCGGGGTCCGCGGCCGGCGCCGACGGCGGTCAAACTCCGGCGTGGTGAGACTCGGCCATCGCGGGTCAACTTCCGCGAGCCGCTGCCGACTGCCGATCTTCCCAGTCGGCCGGCCAATCTAGCGCCCGGCGCAAAGGCCGCCTGGTCACGAATGCTTCGTGAGCTCGGCCCCACGCGCGTCTTGCGGGCCGTCGATCGCGACGTTCTACGTGCCTATGCCGAGAGCGTCGATCGCTACGAGACCAGAGATCGGCTGGCAGCGGGCCTGTCCCCCGCGGACTGCCCGGCTTGCATGAGATCCCGAAGGCCTCGCCAGAGGCCGTCCAAGGCGGTCTCGACCAACTCGGCACGGTTGACCTCAGGATGCTCATACCACCATCTCGCGAGCCCATTGAGCCCCGAGCCCCAGAGTTCAGCCAACAGTTCGAGCCGGGCGGTCGCCCGGGCTTCGATGCCG
>DATCPH010000161.1:0-8454 GCA_036570185.1 Candidatus Limnocylindrales bacterium
GATCACGTTCGAACCGCGCGGCTTGCACCGCCTCAAAGGGGTCTCTGACGCGTGGCGGGTCTTTGCCGCCACCGGCTGAATCCAACTCGGGATGCCCCGGATAGCGCACCCCGGAGGTCAAAGGCCCGCCAATCACGATGATCGTGTCCCGCTCAACGCTCCCCGCGACGGCGCAGCCAGATTGAGACCGCCCGCGGCCTCATGGTCCGCTCCAGGGGTGGCGGTCAGGGCGGCCGCGAGCGGTGCAAACTCGACCTCGTCGCGGACCCGGACTCCGAAGCTCTGGATCTCGGTGGCGGCGTCGTAGCCGCTGCGATCGAAGCGCCGATCGACGATGGCCTGGATGCGCCTCCGGGCCGGCTGGAAGGCCGCGGCCGCGGCCAACGTCGATGCCGCGACGACGATCGAGCTCCTCGCTGCGAGCGAACTGAGGATCTGTGAGAGGACGAGGACCGACAGCCCATAGGTCGCGGCGAGGAGAAGGCTCACGCCGGCGTACACGAGCGTGCGGCGGATGATCCGGTCGATATCGAACAGGCGGTAGCGCAGGATCGCGACCGCCACGCCCGCTGGCATCAGGAAGAAGCTCGAGATGGCCGCCGCCCAGAGGAGGTCGCCCAGGGCGGGAAGCCCGAGAATCTGCGCTGCTCCCAGGGCCGCGAGGAGGCCTGCGGGGACAATGGCTCCCCCGGCGAACCACTTGAGCTGCTGGCGCTCGCTACCGCGCGATCGGCGAAAGCGAACGACCAGGAGCGCAGCGCTGCCGAGGGCCACCACAGAGAACAATTGAAGGGCGATGGCGTTGGCGACATTCAGGACCGGCAGCCAGTCGGGCCGCCCGAGCGGGTTGGTGACGTCGGCGACCGGCGGCGACACGGGGCTGCCGGGCTGGAACAGGGTCACGATCGTGACGCCCACGGTCGCCGCGACAGCGAGGATCGGCAGCACCCGCCAGCGCGGCGACGGCAGCCGTCCGGTCGGGAAGTAGGCGAGCAACAGGAAGAGGGCGCCGAAGCTGACGCTTGAGAAGCTCGATGCGAGGACCGTGATCCAGGTCAACAGCGCGTCCGGCCGAACGTGGCGGACCAGGCCATCGGTGGCGATACTGAGTCCCAGGCCCAGGACGAAGAGCAACAGCAGCCAGCCGGTCGGGTTGTGCGGCCGGCGGGCCGCAACGAGGGCGCCGATGACCGGCGTGCCGAAGATGAACGGCACGGTCAGGATCACCTCGAGAGGGGTGACGTTCGGGCCCGCTATGCCCGGACGCGGCGGGAGCAGCACCGAGGCGAGCGCAATGACCGCCTCGGCGAGGGCCAGGGCGGCGAGCAGGACCGCGAGGCCTGTGCTACGCCGCATCGCTCACTCCCTGGTCGAAGTCGTGACGAAACCGCGCCCGCGCTCGACGAGCTTCCCACAAGATCGTCGCGGAAACGTTACGGCCCGGAACGTGCGATCAGCCAGCCTATGCGGCACACGATGGCATGCGTGTCGATGGCTTGACAGTTCAGGCCCACTCAGCCAAATCGGGCCTCCCTAGGGATTTGAAACCTCCCGGTCCCACGCCTCGGGTCGTCCTGCCCGAGTGGGTCGCAGCGGCGTTCCGCGCGGTCGCGTAGATCTGCTGCTGCCCCGGCGCGCAATTTGGTGGAAGGCCACAGAACCCAGTACAGCCGCGTCACTGGCCAGCTTGCCCGGCGTAGTACCGCTGCGCCTTCGCCCATGCCTCCTTGCCGCACTCCGAGCCGGCCCTCCGGCCCGTGAAGTCGTCGGCCTGGACGTGGATCCCGCCGTACAGGCGTGACTGGCCAGCCTGGTCGGATGCGTCGTAATAGGTCGCCCATTCGAGGCGGATGTCGGTCGTCGGCCCGGCCTCGAACTTGAGAGAACCGGCCTTGATCGTGTAGCCGCTCACTCCGCCCGGGAAGTACTCACTGCCGGTGAAGCCGGTGAGTACCTCGGCGGCCGCCCGGCTGAAGGTGCTGTGCCCGGAGATGTAGCCCTGGAACGCGGGGGTCACGAACGTCGGCAGCTGATATGGGACCCAGTCGGCCGCGAGGATCCACTTAACCCCACCGATCTGCGTCTTCGGGTCCGGCGGGTTGCCGGCCCAGGCCCTGATCGCGATCTCGCCGACGTGCGAGGAGAGGGCCGCATGGCGCTGGCCGGGCGCGCTCGACTCCTTCGTGACGACCTCGATCAGCCCCGGGACGAGGGGCAGGCCCTCGCGGTTGTAGGACGGGCCGGTCGGTTCGCTCGATTGGCCCAGGCCGCCCATGTACCGGATCATCGAGATCGGGCGGGTGCCGTCATAGTCGCCCTTGAGGCCCCAGGCGGCGATCGCGGCATCGTGGACGGCACCGTTGAGGGCGAAGTAGAGCTTCACGTCCCATTGGAGCCGATCGACGACCGGCCCTTGGCCGCCCACCCGCAGGTTGGGCGCGATCTCGTCGGAGACGAGGTTCGCGAGCACGTTCCAGTGGCCGGGCGGCGTCTCCGACTTCGGGCCGTCCGCCCAGAACTCGGCCATGACGCGCGCGAAGTCACCCTGATTGACCACATCGGATGGATACGGCTGGCCCGTCGTCGGGTTGAGCGGGCGGCCGTGGCCGTCGTTGCTCCCCAGAGTGTTGTTGCCGCGCGCACCGGGCGAGATGTCGATCGTCGTTCCCAGTGTCGGGTCGAGGAGACTGCTATCGCGGATGACCTCAACCGCCTGGTCCTTGAACGCCTGGTCGGTCGCCGGGTCGCCGAGTCGGGGCGGCGGCCCCGGGTCGATCGGGGTCTTGTTCCCGTCCAGGGCCGGCAGCGCGAAGCCCTTGACCCCACCCCAGTGCGGGCCCACGGCCTGCTGGACGCCGTTGGTCACCAAGATGCCGTTCTGGGAGATCATGTGGGCGATCTGGAGCGGCTGCCAGCGGTTCGGGTCGGTCATGATCGTGCCCGGCGTGTTCACCACGAGCGGCGGATTGACCGGCTTGTAGTCTGGGGAGGCATAGCCGCCTGCTTCGTTCGAGCCGTCGGTCAGGCCGTAGGCGAGGACAGCCTTGGCGATTCGGTTGCCCAGCGCGGCCGGCGAATCGCCCTCCGTCGTCGTGACCGTGAGCGGGTAGCACAGCGCATCCATCAGGTCGGCGAACTCGGACAGCGATTGGTCGCCACCGACGGCCTTGATGTATCGGGCACTGAGCACTCGGTAGGCCGCATAGCTGATCGCCTCGTTGCGGGCGGCCGCCACGTTCGACGCCGGATCTTTCTCCTTGACGAGGTAGCCGGACGCCTTCGGGTCGTAGGCGGCCCAGGCGTCCCACATCGCGACCGAGGTATGAAACAGGTTGCGGGCGTGGACGGGCGGGTTCGGGAGCGCGCGGCGGATCGCGTCGAGGAGCGCCTCGTCCCAGCGCCTCGGGACCGACCACTCCGGATGGTTCGCGATCGGTGGACACGTCGGAGCGCTAATCCACGGGCGAGCCACCGCCAGGGTCCCGCCAACGACGACCGCGATGCTAACGACCACGGCAACGACGGCGACCTTGCCTCTCGGTCTGCCAATCGGCATCCGTCTCTCTCAACAGCGGCGTGGACGACCAGATCGGGGGTTTGGCTCAACGCGGGCAAGCTGAAAGGCGCGCGCCGGCCGGCCGGCTCCCGGTGGCCGCCAGTATCGCAGTTCGCCGTCGCGCGCAACGAGTTGCTTGAGGCGCTGCGGGACATCTACCGCGGAGCGGAGCTCGGAGGCGGCGACGATGACCACTCGGCGGGGATCGACCCGGGCAGGCGATCCCGCGGTGGTGACCTCGATGGACTCTCGGACGATGCGCTGTCCGCACTTCCACTTCCCGCATGACTTTCTCAACCGCCGCAGCCCGGCTCATGCCAGCGCCACCGTGGTCGAGCTCGTTGACCTAGCCTGGGTCGGCACCCTCGACCTCATCGGTCATGGGGCGACCGCGCGCCCGTGGTAGCGTTGGATTGACCTCGTCGCCCGGGTCCAACGGGATGTGGACGATCCGAGGTGGCGAGCGACAGGGACGCCAACACGCTGCGAGCGATACCCCGATGACCATGCCTAGGAGGAGCCGCCGGCCTCCGCCCGCCGGCGGTCGTGGTCCGGGCGGGAACGGGCAGCAGATCGACCGGTCGGGTGGCCCGGGGACGTTCGACCCGGCCGCCTTCCCCACCCTCGACGCCCGCCTCCGCCTGGACGGCGGCGCCGCGAGCGCGCGCTGGCGGGCGCTCCTCGAGGAGGGGACGACCATCCTGGCCGACGGCGCGATGGGCACGATGCTGTTCGCCGCCGGCCTCCAGTTCGGCGATCCGCCCGAAGTCTGGAATCTCACCCAGCCGGACGTCGTCCGGCGGGTCCACCGCGGCTACCTGGAAGCCGGCTCTCGGATCCTCCTGACCAACACGTTCGGCGCCAACCGGCTCCGGCTCGGCCTGCATGGCCTCGAGCGTCGTGTCTCGGAGCTCAACCGGACGGCGGCGATCCTCCTTCGAGCCGAAGCCGAGGCGGCCGGCGGGCGGGCGCTCGTGGCCGGGGACATCGGCCCGACCGGAGAGATCATGGCTCCCCTCGGAACGCTCGACTACGGGGTGGGCGTGGCAGTCTTCGCCGAGCAGGCGGCGGCGCTCGTCGCCGGCGGCGTCGACCTCATCTGGGTCGAGACGATGTCCGACCTGCTGGAGATCCGCGCGGCCATCGAGGGCGTTCGCCAGGCGTCGCCGGCCATCCCGCTCATCGCCACGATGACCTTCGATACGCGCGGCCACACGATGATGGGTGTCTCGCCCGAGCAGGCGGTCCAGGCGCTCTCGGCCTGGGGCGCGGACGCGGTCCGCGGCAATTGCGGCAATGGCCCGGACGAAATGCTCCCGGTCATCGCCCGGATGCGGGCCGCAGCCCCGGATGTGATCCTCGTCGCGAAGTCGAACGCGGGCATGCCCGAGCTCGTCGACATGCGCGCCGTGTACCGCACCGACCCGGCGACAATGGCGGGACAGGCCCTGGCGATGCATGAGGCTGGTGCCACGATCGTCGGCGGATGCTGCGGGACCACGCCCGACCACCTCCGGGCCATGGCCGAAGTTCTGGCCGCGAGCAGGACCGACTGACGCGAGCGGCGGGCGTCACTCGGTGGGCGCCGACCCCGATCGGCGCGCCCGTCGAGAAATCTCGCTGGAGACGACCGTGGCACGGCCGCAAAGCTTGACACGATGGAACGATCGTGCGCGGTCCCCAGCGATTAGCGCAGCAGCCTCCGGAGCCCAGCGTCCTGGGCGCCCGACCGCCAGGCTGTGCGTGTTCAACTTCCAGGTGAGCGCCACCGGCCTTGCGGGCGTGCCGTCCCCTGCCCGCCGGTCGTGATGGTGCCGTCCCCTCCCAGGCGCCGATAAGGTATTCCCCCTCGGCCATGCTGAAGATCCCGGCCAGGCCTCCCGCGATGCCGGCGATGAGCACGGGAAAGGGGTCGTCCGTGGCGCCGCTCACGGTGCTCCCCAACACGGGACGATAATCAGGTCCCATGACAAGAGCGGCACTGGTTCTCAGCGGCGGGGGCTTGCTCGGCGTCGGATGGGAGCTCGGCGTCCTGCGGGGCCTGCAGGACGGCGGCATCGAGATGGCTCGCTTCGATCTGGTCATCGGCACGTCCGCGGGTGCCTCATCGGGTGCCATCGCCGCATCGGGTGCCCAACTTGAGGCCATCTCGCCAGTCGCCGAATCCGATCGCGAGATCGCGGCGATGTTCCAGCAGATGAACCCGGAAGTGATGGGTCCAGTCTTCAGCGCACTCATGTCCGGCGGCGAGGCGGATCAGTCACGCCGAGCGCGCATCGGGGCGATCGCTCGACTGACGCAGACGCCTGAAGATCTCTACATCGAGGTCATCCGCGGATACCTTCCCGATATTCCGTGGCCGAGGCCCTTGGTCATCACGGCGGTCGACATCGACGATGGTGCGTTTGTGTCATGGCCCGTCGACGCGGGCGTTTCGCTCATTCGGGCGGTAGCGGCCAGCAGTGCCTTGCCGGGCATCTTCCCGCCCGTCACGATCAAAGGACGCCGCTACATGGATGGAGCGACGCGCTCGCCGACGTCGGCGGACCTGGCGGCTGGCAACGATGTCGTGGTCATTGTGGCCGCCCCTTCCCGGAGCGAGCAGTCCGACCGGCAGATCGCCGCCGAAACCGCTGAGGTCCGCGCTGCCGGCGGCAAGATCGTCGAGATCAGGCCGGACCTCGAGTCAGGTGCGGCCTTCGGACCCGATGCCATGGACAGCAGCCGCCAGGGGCTGGTGTTCGAGGCCGGACTTCGCCAGGGCCGTGCGGCTGCCGGCGAGGTGGCGGCGTGCCTTGGTTGATCACCGCCATATGAACCGCGGGCGGCCGATCCTGGGCCCTCCGTAGTGGGGAGAGGAGTACCGAAATGCCCGACGTCAGCTATCCGGGTGTGTACGTCGAGGAGTTGCCGGCTGGGGTCCGTTCGATCGCTGGCGTCCAGACCTCGGTGACCGCCTTTGTCGGATCGGCCACGAGTGGACCGATCGATCAACCGACCCGTGTCCGGTCGTTCATTGAGTTCGAGCGTGCATTTGGCGAAGCGTCCAGTGGCACGCCGCTGGGCGCAGGGGTCCGGCACTTTTTCCTCAACGGCGGGAAGGACGCGATCGTCGTCAGGGCGGCTGGATTTGCGGTACCGCCCGCGGCCGACGGCACGGGAATCTACGCCCTCGATCCTGTCGAGGGCTTCAACCTCCTCTGCCTACCCGACATGGGCGCGAATGGGTCGTCGGGCGAGCCAGGAGCGACCGCGACGGCGCTCGCTGCGGCGTCCCGCCTCTGTGAGGACAGGCGGGCGATCCTGATCGTCGACCCGTTGCCCGGATGGCACACCGTCGCGGACGTGGTCACGGGTCCGGCGGGCGTCGAAGTCTTCGCATCCGGGATGCGGCGGGCGAACACTGCTGTGTACTTCCCCAGAGTTCTCACGCGCGACAGTGACGGCCAGACAACCAAGGAGTTCCCGCCATCAGGCGCGATTGCCGGGATCATCGCGCGGACGGATGCGGCGCGAGGGGTCTGGAACGCGCCGTCTGGCCAGGAGGCCGCGATTGCGGGCCTTGGAGGGCTCGCGGCCACGGTGTCGGAGGACGACACTCGCTCGTTGGCCGACCACGGCGTCAACGTGCTTCGGACGCTTCCGGGCGTGGGGACTGTCGTCTGGGGGGCCCGGACCCTCGAGGGCGCGGCGGGATCGACTTCGGACTGGCAGTACGTGCCCATCCGCCGGACGGCTTTGTACATTGAGGAGAGCCTTTATCGCGGCCTTCAGTGGGTCGTGTTCGAGCCAAACGACGACCTGCTCTGGACAGCGATCCGGACGTCGGTCGGCGCGTTCATGGCGGCCCTCAACAGGCAGTGTGCGTTCCAGGGCACGACGCAACGGGAGGCCTACTTCGTCAAGTGCGGGCGCGACACGACGACGCAGGAGGAGATCGACGCCGGGATCGTAAGGGTGGTGGTCGGATTTGCGCCGCTGAGATCAGCCGAGTTCGTGACGATCGACATCCGCCTGGTGGCTAGCAACGGCGCGGGGTAAGAAACAGGCGGGGAACGTGCCGGGCAAGACACACGCCGAGACGACCTGTCCAAGCTCGCGGCCGGCCCTGCAGGCAGCCCTCCACGCCGGCGTGTCGGCCCCACCACCAAAGCGCATGGCCGCACCAGCTCGGCCCGGTCGCCAACGAGGAATCGGTGACCCCGCCACACGATCCCGCGATGGTGTGGGCGTCCGCGGGGCCCCCACGATCCTATGCACGTCCTGGTGCCTGGAGCGTGCTAGCCTGCCGGGGTCCGTTTGCTGGCCGGTGATCAGGGAAAGACATGCGCCTCGGCGAAGAGTCGATCGTCATCCGACGCCCGCTCGACACGGTGTTCAGCTTCGTGGCGGACACGACCAATGACCCACGCTGGCATACGACCGTGGTTGAAGGCCAGCGAACGTCCACGGACCGCATCGGGCTTGGCACCACCTTCGAGGGGATCTACGACTCGAAGAAGCGGACGCTCGACACGCCGGCCCATCCGACGAACTTCCAACACGTCAGGGCGGTCATCACCGAGTACCTGGAGAACCAATCCCTCCGCATCCGTGTCGAGTTCACGGATCCGCCGCGGGGCATCGGGGCACGCGTGCTGGGGCGGAGTTTCGACCTGACCTTTCGGTTCGAGCAGGTCCCCGAGGGCACGCGGGTCTACCGCGGCGGTGAGATCCACCCTGTCCCGCTCATCTGGCCGCTCCTCCCGTTCTTCATACGGTTCAACAGAGGCCGCAACCGTTATCTGCTCGCCAACCTGAAGCACGCGCTCGAAAGCCCCACCAGTCGGCCAGGACCGGAAGCGGATCGATGATCGAGGCGAGTGCCACAATCAGGCGCAGGATGAACAACTGGGCGT
>DATCPH010000162.1:0-37886 GCA_036570185.1 Candidatus Limnocylindrales bacterium
ACCGCAAACGAGCCGAGGGCAAGAGTTGGCGCGAGGCGATTCGCTGCCTCAAGCGCCACTTGGCTCGGCGTGTCTTCGAACTCCTGTGCGAAGGTCAAGGCCTCGTCCGGGCGGCCGCTTGACAACATAGGAGCCTGGAACGAATCGACCGCGCGAGGCTCGTACTCCCCCTGAATAGCGGAGGCGTTTCATGGGATGAACGAGATCGGCGCCGGAATCGGCCGGCGACGCCGACACGTCCATCGGGTGAAACGCGCGGCTGGAAATTTTCACTCGGCGAAACGAAACGTCATTCTGGTAGGGCACCAGAGCCCTGCCGGACGCCTGCCGTGTCAGCCCGCGCTCCGGCCGCGTTCGCCGGATGCGGAAAGGGCCCGTGCTACACTCTCGGCCCCGTCAAAGACACGGGATTCGCCTGGCGCGTCACGTGCCGCGAGCGTCCACGACGTGGGGATGTAGCTCAGTCGGAAGAGCACCGCGTTCGCATCGCGGGGGTCAGGGGTTCGAGTCCCCTCATCTCCACCATCCCCTTCGTTGCACGGGTGTCTCGCTGGGAGCCTCACGGCCAATCGGCGGCGGGACCACCTGTTGCAGGCGGCGAGGTCGCACCGTGAAGTTCGGCATCATCGTCACGACCGGCGACCCTCGGACGGCGGCGGATCTCGCGGCCGAGGGGGAGGCGGCCGGCTGGGACGGCGTCTTCTACTGGGACGGGATCGCGCCCAGCGAGGCCGAAACATACGATCCGTGGGTCGTCATGGCGGCGATGGCGATGCGGACAGACCGCGTGCGACTGGGCGCGATCGTGACCCCGCCGGCCCGGCGCCGTCCGTGGAAGCTGGCCCGCGAGACCATGACCCTGGATCGGCTCTCGGGCGGCCGGCTGGTCGTCCCTGTCGGTCTGGGCATCCTCGATGACGCGGCCTTTGGCAACGTCGGTGAGCCGACCGATGGCCGAACGCGCGCCGAGCTTCTCGATGAATCCCTGGAGATCCTCCAAGGCCTGTGGAGCGGTCGCCCGTTCGGGTACGAGGGGCAACATTACCGATTTGGGCCGATGACCTTCCGGCCGACCCCCGTCCAGACGCCACGCATCCCGATCTGGGTCACCGGGGCATGGCCGCACGAGCGATCGATGCGGCGCACGCTCCGCTGGGACGGGATCGTTACCCAGACCGGCGACGTCGACGAGGTCCGGGCCATCGCGGCCTACGTTGCGCGCGAATTGCCGGGCGCCCGACTCGAGCAACCGACGGACCTGCGGGACCGACCCTTCGAGATCGTGGTGCAGGGTGAGGCCGTCTCGAAGGAGCCGTCACCCCCCGAAGTGGTCGCTGCCTTTGCTGAAGCCGGCACGACCTGGTGGGTCGAGTCGGACTGGCAGGCGCCGGAGGTCGATACGTTGCGTCGCCGGATCGGCGCAGGGCCGCCCAGTGCGTCTTTGCCGGTCCGGAAGACTCGGCCGATTACGCCGCGGTCGGTCGAGAGCCGGAAGTCGGTGTTCAGATCGGGATAGTTGCGCTCCGCGGCGCATCGCAGCACGTCGCCCTCGGGTACAAACAGCGTCAAGTACGCGTACCCCATTCGGTCGGCGAGGATGTCGAGTACGGCTCGCATCGACTCGGGGCTTGGCGCCGACGTCGGTGACGGTTCCGACATAGCCAGCAGCAGATCCGTCGACACCCGGATAGCTCGTGGCGTGGCCGGCGAGCCAGGTGATCCCGCCGTCGGACCTGAGGAACCGCAGCTCGAGTTGGAAGTCACGACCCTTGCGCGCCGCCGCCTGCCATTCGGAGCCGACCCGGGCGCGATCGTCGGGATGGATCAGCTGCATCAAGTCGGCGCCGAGCAGATCTGCCGCCAGGATCCCTGCGAAGGTCGCAAATCGCTCGTTGACGAAGAGGCAGGTTCCCGTGAGGTCTGTGCGCATGATCCCGACGGGGGCGGCGACGAGCGTTCGGTGGGCAAGGTCGTCGGCGTACCGCGACGCGGCCACCGCGGAGGACCGACTCACTGAGGGCGGGCAGCCGTGCTCGGAACCGTCCGCGCCGCGGCGCGCACCGAAGGACGCGCCGCTGGGCGCGCCCCGGCATTGCCCCTCGAGATCAATGGCATTCGAGACTCATGGACAGACGTGCAATGGCACCAGAGTCGCTTCGCGACGACGTCGGCGACATCACCCGTTGGTACGGGGTGATCGAGGCCTACCGATCGAGGCAGTTAGGATTTGGGCGATGGAGGAGAGCCTTCGATGACGCCCGCCGGCCACGTGATGACCGTGACGGGGCCCCTGCCGGCGTCGCAGCTCGGCCCAACCAACGCCCACGAGCACCTCTTCCTGGATTCGCCGGCACTTCCCGGCGAAGCGTTCGACGATCCGGATCGGGCCACCGCCGAAGTGCTCGAGGCGCAGTCCGTCGGGATTGCGGCGATCGTGGAGATGACGCCGATCGGTCTTGGCCGGCGCCCGGACCTGCTCCGAGAGGTCTCGCGCCGGACGGGCGTCTCGATCGTCGGCGCGACGGGTTACCACCGCGATGCCCACTACCCGGCGGGCCATTGGGTGCAAACGGCCGCCCTCGAGATGCTCACGGATCGGGTGATCACTGACGTTGAGCGCGGCATGCATCCCTCGGACTGGCTCGATCCCGAGGCGCCACTCGACGCGGCCCGAGCTGGCGTCATCAAAGCCGGCGCCTCCTACCAGCACGTCACTCGCGGCGAGGCCCGCCGGTTGGAGGTTGCCGCGATCGCCAGCCGCCGGACGGGCGCACCGATCCTCGCCCACACGGAGGTCGGAACCTGCGGCCACGAGGTCCTCGACATCCTCGAGGGCCATGGCGTCCGGCCGAATCGGGTGATCTTGGCCCATCTGGATCGCAATCCCGACCCTGAGCTCCATGCCGAAATCGCGGCCCGCGGCGCGACCCTCGAGTACGACACGATCGGCCGGATCAAATATCGGCCCGACAGCCAGCTGCTCGAGCTGATCGAACTCATGGTGGGCGCCGGGCACCTGGACCGGATCGTGCTCGGATTGGACCTCGGCCTCCGAAGCTACCAGCGCGCGTACGACGGCGGGCCCGGCATGCGGTACCTGATGGCGACGTTCGCGCCGCGGCTGCGTCGCCGGATCGGCGAGGCCGCCGTCGAGAAGATCCTGGTCGCCAATCCGGCGCGGGCGTTCTCCTTCGATGAGGTCGCGTCGATGGCGCCAATCGCAACCGGATGAGTCTGACCGATCGATACGACGTCGTCGTCGTCGGCTCCGGATCGGCCGGCGCGTCGGCCGCGATCAGCGCCTCGCGAATGGGAGCCAGGACACTCCTCGTCGATCGCCTCGCGTTCATGGGCGGCACGTCGACAGCGGTCCTGGACACCTTCTACGCGTTCTACACGCCCGGATCGGTCGCCCGCCGGGTAGTCGGCGGCCTAGGCTGGGAGGTCGTTGAGCAGCTGACGGCCGAGGGCGTCGCGTTCGAGCGTCCGAACACCTACGGCGCGGGCACCGGCGTCACCTACGATCCCGAAACGCTGAAGGTGGTCTGGGAGCAGCTCGCCGAGGACGCCGGCGTCGATCTCCTCCTGCACACGTGGGCGACGGGAGTTCGAGTCCGCGACGGGCGAGCCGAGGCCGTCCGCGTCTCGAACAAGGGCGGCGAGCGCTGGTTCAAGGCCAGCGCAATCGTCGATGCATCTGGCGATGCTGACGTCTGCGCCATGGCCGGCGTTCGCTACGACGACGCGCGGACGACCGACAGGGTGCAATCCCTCTCGACCCTGTTCCGGGTCGCCAACGTCGACGTCGTGCGGGCAAGCGCGGTCCCGAAGACGGAGCTGTGGGCGCTGATGGCTGCGGCCGCCGAATCGGGCGCGTACCGGCTCCCGCGGGTCGAGGGCTCGTGGCATCGAACCCCGTTCGAAGGCGTGGTGATGGTCCACATGACGCGTATTCCGAACGTCGACGCGACCGACCCCGATGCGCTCACGCGGGCCGAGCTGGAGGGGCGGCGCCAGGTCCGCGAGTACCACCGCTTCTTGCGCGACCGGGTGCCCGGCTTCGAACGATCGGCGGTCGTGGCCACGAGTCCGGCGATCGGCATCCGGGAAAGCCGGCGCATCTTCGGCGATTACCGGCTGACCCGCGATGACGTCCTCGGCGGCCGACGATTCGACGACGAGATCGCCCTCTGCGGCGCTCCCATCGAGGACCATCACGCCGGCGGCGACACCGACTGGCAGTACGTCCCTGAGTCGGGGGTGTACGGCGTGCCCTACCGGGCGCTGCTGCCGGGCGGGATCGAGGGCCTGCTGGTCGCCGGGCGCTGCTTCTCGGCCACGCACGACGCTCACGCGTCGGCGCGCTCGATGGCCACATGCATGGCGATGGGTCAGGCCGCCGGGACGGCGGCGGCCATCGCGGCCACCAACGGCCTGACGCCGAGAGCGGTCGACGTCGGCGTCCTTCGCGAGCGACTGCACGCGGACGGTGCACTCCTTGAGCCGCTCGACCCAGTGCCGGCACCCGCGGCACCCACGGCTGATGCCGGATCGCCTGTGCCCGCTCAGGCCGGGCCCAGGGCCACGTCCCGATGAGCGGCCGCGGCCGATTCTCGGGGCGCGTTTGCCTGGTTACTGGCTCGACCGGCATGGCCGCATCCGCCGCGAGCGCGATGGCCGCCGAGGGCGGACGTGTCTTCGTCGTGTCGCGAACGCCCCATCACGCCAGGGAACTCGCGGGCCAAATCACCGCTGACGGAGGCCGCGCCGAATGGACGGAGGCCGACCTCAGCGACGAGGCGCAGGTCGAGGCGGCGGTCGGGGCCTGCCTCGAGGCATTCGGACGGCTCGACGCCGTGTTCAACGTCGCCGGCATCAGCGGCCGGCGGTTTGGCGATGGGCCACTCCACGAGGCCACGCTCGAAGGCTGGACGACCGTCATCGCCACCAATGCGACGAGCATGTTCCTCGTCTGCCGGGCCGCGGTCCGGCAGATGCTCGCACAGGAACCGGACGACGGCGGGCAGCGCGGGGCGGTTCTCAACATGTCGAGCGTGCTCGCGACGCAGCCCTCGCCGGAGTATTTCGCCACTCACGCCTACGCCGCCAGCAAAGGTGCAATCGAGGCACTCACGCGTTCGGCGGCGGCCTTCTATGCGCCGCAGGGCATCAGGGTCAACGCAATCGCGCCATCGCTGGTCGCAACACCGATGAGCGCGCGCGCCCAGACGAACCCGGCGATCCTCACCTATCTCGAGGCGAAGCAACCGCTCGCCGGTGGCATCATCGAACCGAACGACGTGACGCCCGCCGCGCTCTTCCTGCTGAGCGACGAAGCGCGGATGATCACGGGCCAGGTGATCGCCGTCGACGGCGGCTGGAGCGTCAGCGAAGGGTAGCCGGGACCCTGGCGGTCCACAGGCCGGCTCGACGCCGCCGGAGGTAAGGCTCAGGCGGCTCCGTCGATCCAGTCCCGGCCACCGGTGATGCGGCGAACCGTGAGGTTCTCGTCGAGCTCGACCAGGTCCGCGCGCTGACCGACTGCGATCGTGCCGCGGTCCGAGATGCCAAGTAGGGCGAGCGGATTGCGTGAAGCCGCCGCGACGGCTTGCGGCAACGATGCCCCATTTTCGACGAGGTTCCGGACGGCGGTGTCGAGGGCGATCACCGATCCGGCAAGGGCGCCGGTCGATACCAGGCTGCAGCGGCCGTCGCGCACTTCGATCTCCAGGCCGCCGACGAAGGCCCGACCGTCGCCGGTCCCCGCCAACGATACGGCGTCGCTGACGAGGATCAGCCGGCTTGACGGCTTGGTCCGTCGGATGATCGGCCAGAGCGCCGGATGAACGTGGTGACCGTCGGCGATCAGCTCGACGTAGGCGTCATCGTCGGTCAATGCAGCCACGGCAAGCCCGGGCGCGTGGTGGTCGAGGCCGGTCATTGCGTTGAACAGGTGCGTCGTGGTTCGGCCCCCGGCATCGTATCCCGCCTGGGCCTCGTCGAGGGAGGCAGCCGAGTGGCCCATCGAAGCGGCAACGCCATGGACTCGGAGCCACTTGATGAGGCCGAGCGCTCCGGGCAGTTCGGGCGCGACGGTCATCAGGCGCAGGCCGTCGAGAAGTGGCTCGAGGTCGGCGATGGAAGCGTCGATCGGATCCCGGATGTGATCCGGGTTCTGGGCGCCCTTCCTGGCGCTCGAGATGAAGGGCCCTTCGAGGTTGAACCCGAGCGGCGCGGCACCGTCATTGGGCGCTGCCGGCATCCAGCGGCGAACGCGGTCGGCGAACTCCACCAGTCTGGGAAGGGGCGACGTAACCGCCGTGGGCAGGAACGACGTGATCCCGTGGCGCAGCAGGATCCGGGCCATTCCGTCGAGGTCGGTGGTCGAGCCCATCGCGTCGTGGCCGCCCCAACCGTGGACGTGGACGTCGACGAATCCCGGGACGATGTAGGGTCCGCTGGTTTCGCCGTCCCCGCCGTCGGCGTAATCGAGCTCGACGGCGGCGATAAACCCGTCCTCGACCGTGATGCGGCCGCCTGCGATCCGGTCCTCGAAAACGAGCCGACCTTCGACGATCACAAGGCGGCCTGCTCTGCGCCGTGGACTGCGGCCCCGATGGCGCCTGCCCAGATCCCCAGCTCGGCGGTGACCAGCTCGACGCGATCGAGGGACGTCGTCCTCACGCGCCGCCTCAGCTCATGCCGAATCGGCTCCAGCAGCAGGTCCCCGGCGGCCGCCACGCCCCCGCCGATCACGATCCGATCCGGCGAGATGACGACGATCATGTTGGCGACGCCGATCCCGAGGTAACGGCCGATCTCGGCAAGACCGGCCAGCGCCCGGGGATCGCCCGCGCGCGCCGCGTCCACGGCTGCCTCGGCCGTCGCGGTGCCGCAAGCGAGCGCGATCTGGTCGGCGCGGGCAAACGCCTCGAGGCAGCCGCGGTTCCCGCAGCCGCACCACGGGCCGTCGGGATCGATCGTCTGGTGACCCACCTCGCCGGCGGTGCCGTCGTGACCCTGGACGACCCGCCCGTCGATCGCGAGCACGCCGCCGACGCCGGTTCCGAGGGTGAGGCCGACCATAGCCCGTGCGCCCCTCCCCGCGCCCAACCGCAACTCCGCCAGCCCGAACGCGCGGGCGTCGTTGATCAGGACGGCGGGCAGGTCGAGGGCCTCGGCGACGGGTCCGGCGACGGGCCGGTCCGCCCAGTCTCCCGGGGTGTTCACGAGGAAGCGCGTTCGGCCACCGACGGGGTCGTAGAGGCCGGGAACACCGATGCCGATCGAGCCGATCCCGGGCCAGCGTTGCTTGGCCGAGCGGCCGATCGAGGCGAGCCGCTCGACCACGGCATCGGGGCCCTCCTGTGCAAGCGTCAGCACCTGATCCCGGTCGAGCGTGCGCCAGCTCCCCTCCGTGGAGTCGCCACCGGCGCCCTCGCCCCCGCGGGCATCGGCCCGCTCGACGACCACCCATTTGAGGTTGGTCGCCCCGAGATCGAGGCCGAGGTGGCGCGTCGGCGATGCCATCCCGGTCAGCGGTCGGGCATCGCCGCGGAGGTTCGATCGATGTCGTCGAGGAGGCGGACGGTGGCCCCCGTCACGACGCTGATGTAGCGCTCGCCGAACTCCGCCGACGCCTCGCGGGCGTCACCCCAGGTCCCCGAATGGGTGGCGCGATACACGGACCCGGGCGACGAAAAGAAGAAGGCGGTGTGCACCGGGCCCTGGTTCGTAACTTCCGGGAATGGCGGGAACTCGGCGTTGGCCCGCTCCATGTCCACCAGCGCCGGGTTGATTGCCAGCACGGCGGAAGTCTCCGCGCGATTGGCATGCAGGCCCGTGCCCGGGTCGAAGAATTCCGCTGCCTCGTCGGCGCTCATGCCGTCCCAGTAGTTCACTGGAAAGGCACGGACATCGCGCGGCATGCGAGCAGCGGCGTTCGCGCAGGCGTAGGCGATCGCATAGGTGTTGTCGTAATGGCCGTTCAGGAACACCAGCCGCTTGAAGCCGACCGCCGCGAGCCCGACGCACAGGTCCTCGACGAGCGCCATGAACGTCGGGATCCGGAGGTGCACGACGCCGGTGAACCCGACATGAGGGTACGACAGCGAGTAGTTCACGGTCGGCGCCACGACGGCGCGGACCTGGGGCGCAACGCGACGGGCGACCTCCTGCGGGATCAGCGAATCCGTCAGAAGCGGCCCATGTGGGCCGTGCTGTTCGGTGGAGCCGACCGGCACGATGACCGTCTGGTGCTCGCGAAGAAACGCCTCGACCTCGAGGTTGGTCATCTCCCCCAGGAACACCGTTGGCGGTTTCATCGCGACATCCTCCTTGCCAGCGTCAGGCGATCGTGGTGGTGAGCTCGCCGATCCGCTCGATCCAGACCGTCACCGTGTCGCCGATCTCGAGATGACGGTCGGGTCCCAGCGGTCCCGAGAGGCGCGCCGGCGTGCCGGTCGCGATCAGGTCTCCGGGAGAGAGGGTCAGGTGGCGGCTCAGGTACGCGACGATTTCCGGAACCCCGAAGCGCATATCGGCGGTGGTTCCATCCTGGATGGCGACGCCATTGATCATGCATCCGAGCCTCAGGGCCTCCGGCTCCAGCTCGTCTGCCGTCACGATCCATGGCCCGACCGGACAGAACCCGTTCATCGATTTGCCCAGGAGCCACTGGTCGCCGTCGAGCCATGGGTCGCGAGATGACACGTCGTTGATCACGGTGTAGCCGAAGACGTGACGCATCGCGTCGGCGGCGTCGACCCGCCAGGCGCCCGGGCCGATGACGACCCCGAGCTCGCATTCGGGATCGACCTTGGCCGTCAACGTTCGGTCCCATGCGAGAACGCCGCCCTGGCCGGAGACTGATGCGGCCGCTTTGCCGAATACGAGCGGGCGCACCGGAGCGTCGTCGGACCGGTCGTCCGAAGAACGGTAGTTCTCGCCGATCGTATAGATCGCGCCTGGGTCCACGGGCGGGCCGATCGCTTCGGTCGCGTCGAGCGCCCGCCAGGCGCTTTCACTCTGAGCCTCAACCCAGGCGGCGACCTTAGTGAGCCCGTCGGCCCCGCTGTCGGCGATCCCGATCACCGTGTCAAGTGAGGCCATCCCGGTTGCGAGCGGCAGATATCGATCCTCCCGCACGACGACGTGACTCCATGCACCGTCCTCCATCACGGATGCGAAGCGCATCTGTCAGGCCCGTGCGTTGACGTCGGCGAGGAGCGACTCGACGGCTGCCCGCATGACGTCGGCCATCCCGCTCACCCGGGTCCAGCGCTCGAATGCGATCGCCGCCTGCTGGATCAACATCTCGGACCCGTTAGCTGCCCGCAGGCCGCGCCCCCGCGCGGCCAGCAGCAGTGACGTCTGCGGCGGAACGTAGACGAGGTCGAAGACCGTCGCAGTGGCGGGCAGCTGCTCGACGGGAATGGTCATCCCGGGGTCGAGCATCCCGACGGTCGTGGCATTGACGGCGAGGTCGGCCGACCGGAGCGCCCCGGTGAAGCCAGAGTCGTCCAGCCCGACCGCCGAGACAGACCCGGATCCCACACCGCGGAAGCGCTCTGCCAGGGCAGCCGCGGACGATGGCGTGCGATTGGCAATCGTCACCTGCCGCGCCCCCGCGGCGAGCAAGGCGAACACCACCGCGTGGGCCGCGCCTCCGGCGCCAACCACGACCACGTCGAGCGCGGCGATCGGCCGGCCCATCGCGAGCTCGACACCGGCGCGAAAACCCGGCGCATCGGTGTTGAAGCCGACGAGCTGGCCGTCCGCGCTCCTCGCGACGCTGTTGACGGCGCCGATCGTGGCCGCGTCCGGTTCGACCTCGTCGCAGAGGGTGGCGACCAACCGCTTGTACGGTGCGGTCACCTGCAATCCGAGCCAATCCGGTCCGCGCGCTTCGGCGACGGCTCCCGGAACGGCCTCCGGCTCCAGCTCGAGCAGCTCGTAACGCGCGTCGATTCCGGCCGCCGCGAACGCTGCGTCGTGCATGACCTGCGAATGCCGTCGCCTGAGCGGCTTGCCGATCAGCGCGACCCGCCGGGTCACGATCGTCGCCGGGTCACGAGAGCGCGTGCGCCATGCGTCGCACCGGACCGGCCGTCGCCGGGAACGTCACGTTCGGAATAATCTTGTCGACCCAGTCCTGGAGCTGGCGCGGATCCGGCGTCATCGTGTGCAGCACGAAATACTCAACGCCGGCATCGACGCGGGCCTGCAGCGAGGCGACCACCTCGTCGGGCGTCCCGAAGAGGTAGACGGACTCGAGGTACCTCGGTCCCCGCTCGCCACTCATCACCCGCAGGAAGGCGCGATGTTGCTCCTCGCGGGCCGCCGCGGGGTCGTTCGTCATCACCAGGTGCAGGAAGTTCTCGTGGGCGACGACGCACTCCCCGGGGTCGCGATCGTGCTCGCGGTAGTACGCCTGCAGCTCGACCCAATCGCGGGCGATGTCCTCCGGCGGGCAGGTGGGGCGCGGGATCCAGCCATCCGTGCGCATCACGCGGGCCTTCACCGATTCGACGAAGCGGGGGAGGTCCGGCGACTTGGGATCGGCCAGCTGCGACCCCCCGCCGATCCAGATCTCCGGTCGCTGGGACGCTGTCGGCTCGACGAAGAGGTCGTCGACCGAGTAGTAGCGACCGTGGTACGTAACGGTTTCACCCTCGAGGAGCGGGATCATGATGTCGAGCATCTCGTCGGTCCGCTTACCGCGCTCCGACTTGCGAACGCCCACGGCGTCGTACTCGGCGTCGTTCCAGCCGACCCCGGCGCCCAGGATGACCCGGTTTTCGGACAGGAACTGGAGCGTCGCAAGCTCCTTGGCGAGGAGGACCGGGTTGCGCAGCGGCATGATCAGGATCGAGGTACCGAGCCGAACGCGCTCGGTCACGCCGGCCGCCACCGCGAGGGCCGCAAGGGGCTCCAGGAACGAGACCGAGTAGAACCGCTTCGCCGCTAGCAGGTGGTCGGTAATGAAGAGGGAGTCGAACCCGAGGTCCTCGACCATCCGGGCGAACTCGCGGATGCCGCGCGAGCGCTCCGGGCCGTCGCCCTCCCAGATGTAGGACGGCAGGAACACCCCAAACCGGGCGACATCAGCCACGTCGGTACCTCATTAGGTGCGGGCTCATCGGCCTCGGTACTCGGGATCGCGCTTTCCGAAGAAGGCCCGCGCTCCCTCCAGCATGTCCTCGCTCGCGAAGATCCGTTCCGAGGCATCAAGCTCGGCTGCCAGACCGGCATCGAGATCCAGGTCGAGCCCCGCGTCGATGAGCCGCTTCGCCTCGCGCACCGCGAGCGGGCCGCGGGCCGCGATCTCCTCCGCGATCGAATCGGCCGCGTGCCGCGCCTCCCCGGCGAGAACGACGCGATTGACGAGGCCGATGCGTTCTGCCTCGTCGGCGTCGATGATCCGGCCGGTCAGGATCAGCTCCTTCGCGCGTGCCGGCCCAACGATCCGTGGAAGGCGCTGCGTCCCGCCGCTCCCCGGGATGACGGCCAGGCGCACTTCGGGCATTCCGAGCCGGGCGCGCGAGGACGCGATCCGCAGGTCGCAGCACAGCGCCAGCTCGAGGCCGCCGCCGAGGGCGTCGCCTTCAATCGCGGCGATCGTCGGCACCGCAAGCTCCGCAAGTTGGCGGTAGACGAACTTCTCGACGAGCAGCTTGCCTTCTGCGACGCGGCCGCGGAGACCCTCGAACTCGCCGATGTGCGAGCCGGCGCAGAAGGCACGATCGCCGCGCCCACTCACGACGAGGACCCGGACCTCCGCGGTCGCGCTGACCCGCGCCAGCGCGGCGCCCAACTGCTGCGTGAGGTCGCGGGTGACGAGGTTGAGGGGCGGGTTGACGAGCTCGAGATGCGCGATGCGGCCGAGGTCCAGGGCGATGAGCTCGCTCATGAGACGGGCGCGGGATCGGCCGCGAAATCGGCCGCGAGACCCATCGGTCCGCTGGCGTACAGGCGCCGGTCCATCCTCCGGAGGTCGTCGGCCACGCGCGGACGGAACCCCATCTGCCCGAGGACGTCGCGCTCCGCGTCGATGCCCTCGGCGACCTCTGTCAGGACCAGGCCGTCGTCGGCGAGCGCGAAGACGGCACGCTCGGTGATGTAGCGCACCGCCTGGCCGCGCTCGCGCGCCAGGTGGCCATTGAATGAGATCTCGCGGACCCGGGGGACGAACTTCTGCAGGCTGCCCTCGTGGACGATTCGAACGCCGTCATCAATGGCGATCTGCAGGCCGCGCGCCGTGAGCGTCCCGACGAAGCAGATCTTGGCCGTCCGGGCACTGATGTTCGGAAAGCCTCCCGGGCCGCGAACGCGGCCCTCGAAGGCGTGCACGTTGACGTTGCCGGCGGCGTCGACCTCGGCGAATGAGAGGCTGGCCACGTCGAGCCCGCCGCCATCGTAGAAGTCGAACATGTACGGCTGGTCGATCATGGCCTGGTAGTTGAACCCAGCGCCGCCCTCGTTGCCCGCGACCGGTACCCCGCCGAAGATGCCCTGCTCCACGGTCAGGACCAGCTGGTCCGTGATCCCCTCCTCCCACGCCACCCGACCGATCAGCTGGCTGACGCCGAAGCCGAGGTTGCAAATAGCTCCAGGTGGGAACTCGAGCAGGGAACGTCGGGCCAGGACCTTGCGGACGTCGAGCGGTGGCGGCAGTTCCGGGGTGACCGGCTTGCGAAGGGCGCCGGCGTAGTACGGGGAGTCCTGCGTGATGTAGGTCTGCCACTGCTCGGAATCGACGTAGACGTAGTCGACCAGGGCGGCCGGCACCTTCACGTCCCGCATCGGCAGGCTGCCCCTGCGGGCGAGCCGACGGACCTGAGCGATCACGATTCCGCCGCTGTTGTGCGCGGCCATGGCCATCGCGAGCATCTCGCCCTGGACGGCTTCGCCCTCCATGGTCAGATTGCCGTCCTCGTCGGCGGTGGTTCCGCGAATGACCGCGACGTGGATCGGAAAGGCGTGGAAGAGCAGCCACTCCCTGCCCCGCAGCGTCACCACCTCGACCAGGTCCTCGGTCGTGACCGCGTTCTGCTTGCCCCCCGTCAAACGCGGGTCCACGTAGGTCCCGAGTCCGACCTGCGTGACCAGGCCCGGGCGGCCCGCTGCGATCTCCCGCATCAGCTGCGACAGCACGCCCTGCGGGAAGGAATACGCCTCGAGTTGGTTATCCTCCACCAGCGCGCCGAGCCGCGGCTCGTTGCCAATATTGCTGCCGATCGTGCGTCGCATGAGCCCGGGCAGGCCGAGCTGCGAAAAGCCGCGATCGGCAAAATCGCCGATCCCGACCACGCGTACGGTCGTGAGGTCCCGTGGGCGGCCTTCCGCCGCGAATACGGTCGCCAGTTCGTCGATGAAGCGCTGCGGCACCGCGTGCCCGGCCCCGGAACCGCCGATCAGCAGCGTGTTCCCGTCCTGGACGAGACCCACCGCCTCGCGGACGTCAACCACCCGGGTCATGGCAGGTACACCCCGGTCAAGGCACGTACACCGCGGTCACGGCATGTAGCCCCCCGAATTCGGGTTGAGCGTCTGTCCGAGGAAGAGGCTCGACGCGTCGGAGAGGAGGAAGATGACTGCATCGGCGACCTCCTCCGGCCGCCCGAACCGGCCGAGGGCCATCTCTCGCAGGCGACGACGGCCCTCCTCGCTGTCGACGAGGTCGGTCGTCATCTCGGTCACCGTCACCCCGGGCGCAACGGCGTTCACCCGGACCCCGCGAGGCCCGAATTCCCGGGCCAGCGCCCGCGTGAGCCCGATGACGCCGGCCTTTGCGGCTGAGTACGCCGCCGAATCGGCCACGCCGATCTGGCCGAGTCGCGAAGCGAGATTCACGATCGAGCCGCTTCCACGCTCCACCATCGAGGGCAGCGCAGCACGACACGTATGGAAGGCGGCCGTGAGATCGGTCCGGATGACCGCCTCCCATTCCGAGGGCTCGGTGTCCAGGAAGGGCTTGACGAGCGTCAGCCCGGCGTTGTTGACGAGCCCGTCGACGCGCCCGAAGCGATCGATGACCTCCTCGACGAGTCGCTCGGCCTGGGGGCCGTCCGCGACGTCGGCCATGAAGGCCTCCGCCTCGCCCCCGGCACTGCGCACCCTCTCGAGGGTCCCGCGCCCTGCGTCGGCCGAGCGACGGTAATGGATGGCGACTCTGGCGCCTTCGGCCGCGGCCTTGACCGCGACCTCGGCGCCGATGCCCCGGCTACTGCCCGTCACGAGCACGACCCGGCCGGCCAGCGCCTCCCCCATCAGGCGCGCCCCGCGACGGCGGTGACGGGAGGGAACAGGCCCGCGGCATCGAGGGCCGCGGCGATCGCGTCCGATGCCGCCTCGGAGGCCGGCATCAGCGGGGGCCGCATCACGGTGCTTTCGATGACGCCCAGGTGCTTGAGCGCGACCTTGGTCCGCGCCCGATAGTCGCGCACCGGCTGGGCGTAGACGGCCTCCTCGAGCGGCAGGATCCGTTCCCAGATCGCGCGCGCCTCCTGCCAGCGGCCCTCGCGGGTGAGCCCGTACATCTCCACCTGGAGGTCCGTTGCGAGCGTGCCGAAGCCGATCAGGGCGCCCTCGGCGCCCATCACGAACGATTCGTAGATGAAGTTGTCGTCGCCCGTCAGCAGGTCGATCGGCCGATCGAGGCGTTCGATCATGCGCCGCGTGGCGAGATAGAGCCGCGCGTCAAAGGAGGCCTCCTTGAGGGCCACGACGCTGTCGATCGCGGCGATCCGCTTCAAGGTGTCCTCCGAGAAGATCACGCCACCGAGGGCCGGCTGGAGCTGGAAGGCGACCAGCGGCAGGTTGCAGCCCGAGGCGATCGCCTCGTGGTAGGCGACCGGCACGGCCGGGTCGAGCGGCGTGCCCTGGTACGCGGGAATCGGAAAGACGAGCAGGCCGGCGGCCCCTGCCCCTTCAGCCCGCTTGGCCTCCTCGACCGCCTGGGCGGTGAATGACGCGCTCAGGCCGGCAACGATCGGGATGTCCCCTGCCTCACTCACCGCGACTCGCAGGACGCGGTCGCGCTCATCGGGCCACAGGTGCGGTCCTTCGCCGGTATCGGCGTTGATCGCCAGCGCGACCGGGCCCTGCGGCAGGAGCCATTGCAGGTAGCGGCGGTAGGCGGACTCGTCGAACCGGCCGTCGGCGTCAAACGTGACGATGCAGGCCGGAACGATCCCGCGGAGGTTGAGGCTCATGCTGGCCCTCCCATGCCGATGCCCGCCGCTGACGTGATGCGTTGGCCGCGGAGCGCTCGCGCCAGGGCCGGTGGCGCGCTCGTCGAGTCCCGCATCAGGACGGTGGTCGGTATCACCTGGCGCGGCGGTCGCTGCCCGGCCAGCACGCGGTCCGCGTACTCGAAACCGCGGCGACCCATTTCGCGCAGCGGCAACCGCACCGTCGACAGGCCTGGTCTGGTCATCGCCGCCATCGGGATGTCGTCGAAGCCGGCGACCGAAACCTCGCCGGGCACATCGATCCCGAGCTCGTCGAGCCGCTGCATCGCACCGAGTGCGAGCAGGTCGTTCGCGCAGCAGATCGCGGTGAAGCGCGCGTCGCCGGCCAGCAGCGCATCGACGCCGCGCGCCCCGCCGTCGTGGTCGAACGTCGTCGTCGCCACCAGCCGATGGTCGAACGCGATCCCCGCAGTTGCGAGGCCCCGACGGTAGCCATCGAGCCGATCGCGCGCGACATAGAGCGACATCGGAGCGGCGAGGAAGGCGATCTGGCGGTGACCCAGCTCCACCAGCGCGGCAACCATCGCTGCGATTCCCCCGGCATTGTCGACCATGATCTCGGGCTGGCCGAGCGCGTGCGGCGACAGGTGGACCACCGCGGCGCCGTAGTCCCGGATCGCCTCGATGTGCTTCGGCAGCATCTCGTTGAGGACCGGGTCGTCCAGCCCGCTGCCGGCGAAGATGACCGCGGCGGCGCGCATCGACCGAAGCAGCCGAACGTATGCGTTCTCACGCTTCGCGTCCCGTTCGGAGCTGCAGGTGATCACGAGGTAGCCGCTGGGCGAGGCGGCATCCTCGACACCGCGGACCACCTCGGCGAAGTAGGGGTCGGTGATGTCGTGGACGATCACGCCGACCACGGGAACGTAGCTCTTCAGGAGTCCTCGAGCGAGGGCGTTGGGTACGTAATCGAGCGTCCGGGCGGCGTCGAGGACTCGCTCGCGGGTCGCCGGGCTGACGGCGTAGTCGGCCGCCGACACCACGCGAGAGACCGTCGCGATGGAGACGCCCGCCAGTCGGGCGACCTCGGTGATCGATGCCAAGTCGCGGCCGTCAGTAGGTGGGGCCGAACGATCGAGGCTCGTCGCGAACCGTCAGCCATTGCCATTCCGTGAAGGCTTCGAGGTTCGCTTCGCCGCCGAACCGGCTGCCGTTGCCGGACAGGCCCATCCCACCGAACGGGATGACCGCCTCGTCGTTGATCGTCTGGTCGTTGACGTGGACCATGCCCGCCTTGATCCGGTTGGCAATCGCCAAGCCGCGGGAGATCGAGCGCGAGTAGACACCGGCTGCGAGCCCATAGTCGCTGGAGTTTGCAAGCGCCACAGCCTCGTCGTCTGAGTCGAACTGGATGACCGGCGCGACCGGGCCGAAGATCTCGTCGGTCCATGCCGGCGAATCGGTGGTGACGTCGGCAAGCACCGTGGGCCGGTAGAACAGGCCCTGGTGAGTGCCGCCCTCAATCAGGCGCGCGCCACCCGTGACGGATCTCTGGACGATGCCATCGACGCGGGCCAGCTGCTTCTCGTTGACGATCGGGCCGAGGTCGACCTCCTCGCGATAGGGATCGCCGAGACGGAGGCGCTTGGCCTTCGAAGCCAGCAGGTCGAGGTACTCGTCGGCGACCGATCGCTGGACGATGTGGCGACCGACCGCGAAGCAGACCTGGCCCTGGAACTGGAACGACGAGTAGGCACCCGCGGATGCGGCCGCCTGGAGGTCGGCGTCGTCCAGGATGACGAAGGCGTTGTTGCCGCCGAGCTCGAGCGAGACCTTCTTCAGCAGGCCGCCGGCGAGCGACCCGACGCGCCGCCCGGCCGCGGTCGAGCCGGTGAACGAGACCATCTTGACGTTGGGGTCCGTCACGAGCGCCTCGCCGATCTCGGCACCGCCGATGACGATCTGCAACAGGCCCTCGGGCAGTCCGGCTTCCCGGAGGATCGCGGCGAAGACCGCTCCGCCACACACCGGGGTCTGCGGATCCGGCTTCAGCACGACCGCGTTCCCCAGTGCGAGCGCGGGTGCGACCACCCGCATGCCCAGCACGCTCGGCGAGTTCCAGGGCGTGATGGCGCCCACGACGCCAACCGGAACGCGCCGCACCATCGAGAGACGGCCCGCCTGTGCCGACGGCAGGAGCGAGCCATACGGCTGGGATGGCATCGTCGAAGCGTTGAGCAACTCCTGGGCGGTGAAGTTCTGCTCGTGGTGCATCTTGTTGTGATGGGCGCCGGTCTCACGCTGCGTCCACGTCCCGAACTCCGGTCGATGCGCCTCGTAGATCTCGGCGGCGCGCCGCAGGATCCGCGCGCGCTCCTGGTAATTCGTCTCCGCCCAGGCCGCCTGCGCGGCAGCGGCGGACTCCGTGGCGCGCCGCACGTCGTCCGTCGTCGACTGTGCAACTGACAGCAGGTGGCGGCCGGTCGCGGGCTCGCGGACCTCCCGCAGCTCGCCCGAGCCAGGGTGCCACTGCGCGAGGAACGGGTCGAGCCAGCCGGGGCCGCGGTCCTGGCCGACCGTCTCAGGTGCCGTCGCGACCATGTTCTCCTCCTTCAGCCCGGACCGATGTCCGGCTCCGGCGTTTCCGCCGCCGACCAGACTCGTTCTTCGTATGTCTTGGGTGCGCCCGTGGCGACCGCTCGCACGCCCGTCGTCGGATCGCGCCAGACGGGTCCCCGCGCAACCACGGCGTCGATCAGGCCTTCTTCGAGGTAGACCGGGTACTGCCACGATTTGACTTCGATCGCCAGCTGGCCCGGATACCCGATCAGGCGTCGAACCCGGCGGTCCGTGTAGTAGCCGCCCACGATCACGAGCTGCATGGCGGCCAGGTTCGCCGGCTCGTCGCGCTCGAGTGCCTCGATCCGCCTCCGCGGTTCGTCGCCCAGCCCGGGCCGAAGCGCTGCGCGGAGCGGCTCGGCGAGATCGGGCCGCGCCTCGAGCACGAACCGGAGCCGGTCGTCGCTCACGACCTCGGCGGCGGACGGCATCCCGTGCGCCGCGGGGATCAGGTGACCGGCAACCTCGCCCAGGACGCGTCGCTCATCAGCGTCGAGGACATCCGGAGGCTCGAGCGTCACGCGGGCACCTGCTGGTTGAAGCGGGTCTGGATCATGTGATCGGCTGCCCGCAGGGCCAGGGCGACGATCGTCGATGTCGGGTTCACGCCGCTCGAGGTGACGAAGCAGCTGCCGTCGACCACGTACAGGTTGGCGACGTCGTGGGTCCGGTTCCAGCGATCGAGCACAGACGTCTTCGGATCGTCGCCCATCCGGGCCGTGCCCAGGAGATGCCAGCCCGAGTACCGCATCAGCCGGTCGACCTCGATCGTATGGGCGCCTGCCTCGAGCAGCGACTCGGTGGCCCGCTCGATGTGGAAGTCGAGCATGCGACGCGCGTTGTCACCCATCGAATAGTGGACCTCGGGTGCCGGGACGCCGGACGAGTCTGTCACCGTCGGCGAGAGGGTGATGTGGTTCTGCTCGTCGGGCAGGTCCTCGGCGAACAGGCCCCAGTTCGCGCCGTGCCCAAGGTGCGAGCGGACGTGTAGATGGTGGTCAGGCCCCCAGACCTGTGTTCCCGCCCGGCTCGGCAAGGCCGTGTTGATCGGCCCGCCGGTCGGCGCAAGCCCCCACCGCGCGCCGCGCACGAAGCCGCGCTTCTCATCGGTCTCGTAGAACTCGAGGGACTCGATCAGGTCGCCGAACTGGCCCTGCCAGCTCATGAGCGGCTCGTCGAAGAGGCCCGCCACATTGGCGAACGGATGCATCATCAGGCGCTTGCCGACGAGACCCGACGAGTTGGCGAGGCCGTCCGGGTGACGCGAATCGGCTGAAAGCAGCAGCAGGCGCGGCGTGCCGATGGCGTTCCCGGCCACCACGACGACCCTCGCCGGCTCGAAATGCTCGTGGCCTTCGCGGTCGAGCCAGGTCGCCCCCGTGGCGAGGCCCTGCTCGCTGGTCTCGATGCCGCGCACGCGGGCACCGGTGACGAGCCGCGCGCCCGCCGCGATCGCCTTGGGCCAATGCGTGAGGTCGGTCGACGCCTTGGCACCCTCGTTGCAGCCTTGCTGGCAGGTGCTGCGCTGGACGCACGGCCGGCGGCCGTCGTAGGGCGCCGACAGGATGGAGTTGAACTCGGGCCACCAGTGCCAGCCCAGCCGCGTGTGGGCGCGGGCAATCTTGAGCCCCGCGGACCCGATCGGGAGGGGCGGCAGCGGGGCGTCCTCCGTGTCGGGCGGGTAGGCGGGATCGCCGGGCAGGCCGGAAACGCCGAAGTCGCGGTCGGTCTGGTAGAAGTACGGAAGGAGCTCGTCGTAGGTCAACGGCCAGTCGTCGGCGATGCCGTCCAGGGAGCGGACGCGAAAATCCGAAGGGAGCATCCGCGGCCAGGCGCCGGCGAAGATCAGCGTCGAGCCGCCGACGCCGTTGAACATCAGCGGCGAGACCGGGGAATCCTCTTCGACGACCGGGTAATCCTCGGGCAGCCCCCGAACGTTCGGGCTCGTCGCCCATTCCTTACGCGCGGCGAGCTCCCAATCGAGCCGGATCCCCGGGTAGTCGGCCTTGTTGTGCCACTCACCCTGCTCCAGGCAGACCACGCGGAAGCCGGCCTCGGAGAGCCGGCGGGCGACGACACCGCCCGAGGCTCCGGCGCCTACGATGAGGACGTCTGCGGGTTCGGTGGCCACGGATGACTCCTTCCGCGATTTGCCGTCGAACGGTGATAGTAAACCTTATCTATCGGGCCGGAACATCCCGCGCCGGACCGCCGACACTCAGCGGCCCTTGGCGTACCCCAGTGCCGTGAGCTTGTCCCAGAGAGAGGCGGCGTTCAGCGTCTGGATGTGGTCCATCATGTAGCCCTGCCCGACGTCGACCGGGCCGAACCGGTCGTCGAAGCGAACGCGCGCAATCGTCTCCTCGCGCGACCAGCCCCGTGCGACCGCGTCGGCGACGGCGGATTTCCACGCAAGCAGCACCGATCGCTGCGTGTGGAGGTAATCGAGCGTGGTGACCGGCCCGTGGCCCGGCACGACCGTGTCGACGTCGAGCTGTCGGATCCGCTCGAGCGCCTCGATCCACTGGTCCACGTTTGACGTCATCAGCCACGTCTGGCAGCCGGAGAAGATCGTGTCGCCGGTGAACACGACGCGCTCTTCCGGGACGTGAACCGCGACCTGGCCGGGCGTATGGCCGGGCGTGTGGATCACGTTGAACGTGTGATCGCCGACGCGCAGGGTGAGGTCGCCGGTGAACACGATCGTGCCCTTGTTCGGGTCGCTGTAGTAGGTGTCTCGATCGGGAACGATCGAGCCGGCATCGGGATCGTCGGTCGGGATCGCTTCCAACGCGTACGCGTACGGATCGAGATCGGGCGTCGGGACCATGAAGTTGTCGTACAGGCCCCGGTGCTCGACAACCGGGACGCCCTTGAACCAGAAGTTTCCGAAGATGTGGTCGACGTGATGCTCCGTGTTGATGAGGTAGCGGAGCGGGCCGTATTCCTCCGCTTCGCGGCGCATCGCCACGGCGCGGGTCGGCAGCTGGGGCGTGTCGATCACCACGACGCCCTCGCTCGTCGTCACGAAGCTCGGGTTGCAGCCCCGCAGGCGGGTCGTCGTGTAAACGTTTGGGGTGACGCGCTCCATCATTGAGACGACGTTTTCCATCGGCGGGTGTCCTTCCTTCGCTTACTGGGTCGCGGTCAGGCCGCCGTCGATGCCGAGGATCTGGCCGGTCACGAACGATGCGGCGTCGGATACGAGGAAGATCGCCGGACCGGCCAGGTCGCGCGTCTCACCGACGCGGCCGAGGGGGATCCGGCTCACGATGCCGGCCCTGAACTTCGGGTCCGCGAGAAGCGATGCGATCTGGGGCGTGTCGACGAAGGTCGGCATGATCGCGTTCACGCGGATCCCGTGGCGGGCCCATTCGGTGGCCCACTGCCGGGTCAACGAGCTGATCGCGCCTTTCGCCGCCACATACGCCGAGTAGCCGGCGTTGATGCCGAGGTTCGCGCGCACAGACGAGATGTTGAGGATGGCGCCGCCGTGGCCGCGCTCGATCATGTGCCGCACAACCGGCTGCGTCGCGACGATCGTGCTCCGGAGATTGAGCTCCATGATCCAGTCCCAGTCCTTACGGGGATACTCCTCGGCCGGGTGGAGCGCCTTGCCGGCGCCGCCACCGACCGCGTTCAGCAGGATGTCCACGGCGCCGAAGGCTTCGACCGCCTGGCGGACGGCGCTCTCGGCCGAATCTTCGGCGGTTGCATCCGCCACGATTGCGAGCGCCTTGCCGCCGGAGGCCTCCACGCGCCGGACCGTCGCTTCCAGCGGCTCCGGCGTCCGACCGATCACGGCCACCCGCGCGCCCGCACCCGCGAAGGCTTCGGCGAGCGCCGATCCGATGCCACCACCGCCCCCCGACACGACCGCTACTCGGCCCGCCAGGCTGAATCTGTCCAGATCGCTCATCGCTCCTCCCTCGGGCCGATGCTATCATCGATCATCGATCATCCGCGTCGGAGGCGAGGATCGCGGGATGACGGAGGCCGCAGGGTGACCGAGGTCGACGATGACCGAGGTCGGACGATGACCGATCAGCTGCGGGACGATCGCAAGGAGGTCGACACCGTGCCCGAGTCGGAGGAGATTCTCGGTCAGTTCCTCGGCGACGAGACGTTCCCGGTGACCTGGGATGCCGAGGTCGAGAAGCGGTTCTTCTGGGTCTACGACGACCTCCACATCCCGAACCCGGTCAGCCCGATGTTCTTCGACATCGGCGGCTGGTGGCTGAGCTGCGACCACATGTTCCGTCGCTTCGGGACGCCCTTCGCCGTCGACTGGCTCGCCAAGAACGTAAACGGCTACGTCTACACCACGGCAATCCCGGCCGAGAGCGACCTGCGCATCGACGGGACGGAGTACAGCGCCCGCTACGGGGCGCGGGTCCCGCGCGACGGCTGGTACGCAGGCAACATGGGCAAGTACCTCGACACCGTCCTCCCGGTCTACGGCGAGCATTTCGCGGATTGGTGGCGCACCCGACTTCGCCCCGAGATGGAGCGAAACTTCGAGTACCTCGAGGGCCGGCTCGACGAGGCCGATGGCATGAGCCTTGCCGAGGTCGCGTGCCTGCTCGAGGACGCGATCGACATCCACGATCGCCACTGGAAGATCCACTGGATGCTCAATTTCGCCCAGCTCTCGGCGACGCTGAATCTCCGCGCGGTGATGCAGAAGGCCCGCGGTTCCGTTGACGAGCAGCTCCTGGGACGGCTCCAGAATTCGGCCTCGGATCGCAACTGGGACTCGATCGAGGCCCTGTGGCGAATGAAGAACGAGGTCCGCGACGACGGCGAACTGCGCGCGGCGTTCGCGGCCGCGGTCCCCGGCGAGATCGCGGCAGGGCTTCGAACCTCGGAGCGCGGCCGGCGCTTCATCGCCCAGCGCGTCGAGCCGTACCAGCGGGAGTTCGGGTGGCACGCGGTCTGGAGCCACGAGTTCATCTACCCCACGGCCCGCGAGGAGATGGACCCGGTCCTCGAACTGGTCCGCGGCTACCTCGACACGGACTACGACTACTCCACCGCGATCGAGGCGATGCGTCGGGACATTGAAGCCGCGTCGCAGGAGATCCTGGAGGGTCTGAGCGGCGATGCCCTGGAGGAGATGCGCGCCGCGAACGAAGTGAACGTCCGGATGGCGCCGTTGACGCCCGATCACCACTTCTACATCGACCAGGGCGCGAATGCGCACCTTCGGCTGGTCCTCATCGCCATCGGGCGAAAGCTCGTCGAAATAGGCCGGCTCGATGAGCCGGACGACGTCATGTTCCTGCGCTACAACGAGCTGCGCACGGTGATCGGAGATGCCGCCGCGATCGAGCCCCGTGCAATCGTCGCGGCGCGCCGGGCCGAGCGGCAGGCTGCCGAGCGCCTTCGCCCGCGCGACTGGATCGGCACGGCCACCGCCTCGCAGCTCGCCTTTCCATACCTCGTCAACTGGGGCTACCCGGAGCGGTTCGAGCGGCAACCGACAGCCGATCGAGACACGATCACGGGCATCGCCGGCTCGCCGGGGACGGTCGAGGGGATCGCAAGGGTTGTCCGCACCGTTGATGAATTCGACGACGTCCGCGGCGGCGACATCCTCGTATGCCAGATGACGAACCCAGCGTGGGTCGTCCTGTTCACCAAGATCGCGGGCCTCGTCACCGACACCGGCGGGACAACATCGCACCCCGCGGTGCTGTCGCGCGAGTTCGGGATCCCGGCCGTCATCGGGACCTCCGTGGCGACGGAGAGGATCTCGACCGGCGATCGGATTCGCGTCGACGGGTCGGCCGGGCTCGTGGAGATCCTGGAGCACGCTCCCGCTTCAGCCGTCCCGACGGACGTCCGCACGCCGATCGGCGCCTAGCGGTGAATCGGCCGTGAATCGCACCGGGCGCAGATGATCGACGCCCCGCTCGTCACCCGGAGCGTCCTCGCCGACCAGGTCCGCGATCGTCTGCTGGAAGGCATCCTCAGCGGCCGCTATCCGCCCGACTCCCGAATCGTGGAGACGCAGGTGGCGCGCTCCCTCGGGACAAGCCAGGCGCCCGTACGCGAAGCCCTGCGAGCCCTCGAGGCAATCGGGATGGTCGAGATTTCGCCCTTCCGGGGTGCGCGGGTCAGGCGACCGGGCCGGCGCGAGATCCTCGAGGCTTACGCCGTCCGATCGGCGCTGGAGACGCTCGCCGCGAGACTCGCCGTGCCGCGGATGAGCGACGCGGACCTCGCCGAGCTCGTGGGCTACGGTGACAGGATGGAAGCGGCGGCACGCGCCGGCGACGGCCATGCCGTCGCCGAGGCCGACTCGAGGTTCCACGGCCGGATCGTCGAGATCGCCGACAACCGCACCCTCCTCAAGACCTGGCGAGGGCTGCAGCCATTCTCCCGGACGTACATCAGCCTCATCGTCCCCGGCGCCGACCCCGCGTGGTCGGCGCACCTCCACACGCCGATCCTCTCCGCGCTCCGGCGGCGGGACGCGGACGCCGCGGCCCGAGCGATCGACGGCCACTTCGTCGAAGCGAGTGAGAACATGGCGCGGCGCTGGCCTGAGACTGAGGGAACGTGATGACGAGCCGACTCCAGCTTTCCGAAGAACTGTCGGCCGGAGGCGCGCGGCTCCGCGTCGACCTCTATGGAGCGGAGGCCCGGGAGCATGTGCTCGACGACATGAACTTCCTGAACTACCGACTGGCGGACGTGCGCCTATCGCCGGAGGTCACTCTCGGGGAGCCCGACATCGTCTGGCGGCAGGATGGTGAGAAGGACATCGCCTTTGACGGACGCCGGATGACGTTCCATGGTCCGTGGCCCCCCGGGCCCATCCAGAAGGTCGTCGTCGCGATGCTCGCGCTCCGGATGGAGGAGAACGGCCTCCACCCCTTCCACGCGTCGGCGGTCCGCTACCGCGATCGCACGGTCCTGTTCCTGGGCGGGGAGTCGAACCATGGCAAATCGATGGGCCAGATCGAAGCATGCCGTCGGGGCGCCTGGCTCGTTTCGACGGAGACCACGGTCATCGACGACACCGGCCGCGCCGTCCTCGGGTCCAAGCAGCCGTTCATCAAGCGCCGGGCGGAGGGGACGGAGCGCGCCGACAAAGCCGCGCCCGAAGCCGGTGTCCAGAAGTTCTTCGGTGGCATGCCGGAGTGGCAGATCTGGCTCGAGCCGAGCAAGGTTGACGTCGTGATCGTGCCGGCGATCGACGGCAACTTCGAGCCGGCCCTCGCCGAGATGATCCCGTTCGAGCGCCAGTTCCAGACGTTCCACTCGGTCCAGAACTACTTCCTCCTCAACGAGCTGCTCGCGCCGGAACTGCCGATGCCGTTCGTCGACACCGAAGAGCTCCGGCGCGCGCGTGCCGGCTTCGTGGAACGGTTCTCATCCCGTCCGTACTACTTCGTCCGCGCCGCGACGCCGCAGGTGCTCTTGGACGAGGTGGACCGGGTCCTGTAGCCGGCATGCGGCCATTCACCTACGAACGTCCGGCGACCCTCGCTGCCGCGATCGGGATCCTCGAGGCGAGAGGCTCCGGCGCGACGCCGCTGGCAGGCGGCACCGACCTGATCATCGGCCTCCGTGACGGTTCGATCCGGCGGGATGTCGTGGTCGACGTGAAGGGCATCAACGAGCTCGAGGCGGGCATTCGCGTTGATGGCGACCGGCTCGTGATCGGGGCGCGGGCGGTCATGGAGGACATCGCCGCCGACCCTCGCGTCCGCAACGACTTCATCGCCCTCGCAGAGGCAGCGACGTACGTGGGCTCGGTGCAGATTCGCAACCGGGCCACCCTGGCCGGGAACATCTGCAACGCGTCACCGGCCGCCGACACGTCGCCCGCGCTACTCGTCTACGGCGCGGTCGTCGTCGTCGCAGGGCCCGGGGGTACGCGGCGAATCTCGATCGACGACTTCTTCGTCGGACCGGGCGTCACGGCCCTCGGGCCGGGCGAACTGGTGACGGCAATCGAGCTGCCAGTCCCAGCGGAACATCGGGGAGCGGTCCACATGCGGCGGACGCGCCGGCGTGGCCACGACCTGGCCGCGGTGACGCTCGCGTGCACGGTGCTGGAAGGCGGGAGCATCCGGCTGGCATACGGCAGCGTCGGTCCGCGGCCGCTGTTGATGACCGACGACTCCGGGGTGCTCCTCGATCCGGTCACCACGGCCGAAGTGAGGACGGCCGCGCTCGATCGGCTGTTCACGGCGGCCAGCCCCTCGCCGCGGTCGATGCGAGCGAGCCCCGAGTACCGGCTCGCGATGCTCCGAGTGCTGGCCCTGCGAGGCCTCGACATCGCGAACCGGCGCCTGCTGCACGGGCCAGCGGCATGAGCGATTCGTTCGTCCCGATCGAGGTGACCGTCAACGGGCGGACGCGGGCCGCGCGGGTAGCCCCGCACCACACACTGCTCGAGGTCCTCCGCAACGACCTGCGACTGACGGGCTCGAAGGAATGCTGCCTGGTGGGCGAGTGCGGCGCGTGTACGGTGGTGCTCGACGGACGCAGCGTCGACTCGTGCCTCGTACTCGCCATCGAAGCCGATGGCGGCCACGTGACGACGGTCGAGGGAATTGCAGTCGAGGGGCGGTTGAGCCCCATCCAGGAGGCCTTCCTGGACTGCAGCGCGGCGCAATGCGGTTTCTGCATCCCCGGACAGATCGTCTCCGCTCACGCTCTCCTCGCCGGCAATTCCCACCCGACGCGTGCCGAGGCGGAGGAAGGGCTCGCCGGGAACCTCTGCCGCTGCGCCGGGTACGAACAGATCATCGAGGCGGTACTCGCGGCGGCCGGCACCGATCCCATCGACCTCCGTGAAGGCGACCGGGCGACGGGGGCTGGGGTCACAAGATCGTCGAATCCGGCAGGCGCATCCGACCCAGCGGCGACGCCCGACGCGCAGGTGGCGCCGCAATGAGCGCGCACGGCGGCGCGCCGGTAGACGAAGGCGTCGGCGGATCGCCACACCGTGTCGGCGGCCGGGAGCGGGTGACCGGCCATCAGGCCTACGTTGCCGACATCCACGTCGAGGACGAGCTCCACGTGAAGCTCGTGACCGTCGATGCCGCCCGCGCGAGAATCGTCGCAATCGATGCGACGGAGGCCCTTCGGGTACCGGGGGTCCGGCTCGTCATGACGGCGGCCGATCTGCCCCAACCGATGCCGCGCTTCGGCCCCCAGTTCCGCGACCGCCCGGTGCTCGCCGTCGGCGAGACCAAATACCACGGCGACCCCGTGGCCGCGGTGGCCGCGGAAACGCTCGATGCCGCCGAAGCCGGCGCCCGGCTCGTCCACGTCGAGTTCGAGGGCCTTCCCGCGGTCTTCACGATCGACGCGGCACTCGAGCCCGAGGCACCCCTCGTGCAGGATCCGGCGCTTCGTCCCGACGATGAGCTGCGCTCCACGAATGTGCTCCGCGAGCACCGCTACGGGTGGGGAGATGTCGACGCCGCCCAAGCTGAGGTCGTCGTCGAGGGCACCTATGCATTCCCGATGGTCACGCAGTTCGCCATCGAGCCCCATGCGTTCATCGCCGCTCCGGACGGGGATGGCATCGCGATCTGGAGCGCCGTCCAGCACCCGAACTGGCTGCAGCGGGTCATTGCGTCCCTGCTCCGGATGCCGCTCGCCAAAGTCCGCGTGTTCGCTCCGGATCCCGGGGGCGCCTTCGGAGGGAAGCAGCACGCGAAGTACGAACCGATCCTGGCCTTCATGGCTCTTGCCGTCGGACGCCCGGTTCGCCTCACGCTCAGCCTGGAGGAGACGTTCCAGGCCGTGCGACGCGGCGCTTGCCGGGTCCACGTGCGGTCGGGCTTCCGGCACGACGGGACGCTCGTCTTCCGCGACATCGACGCGAACTACCTCATCGGGGCGTACGCGGACATCGCCGATCGGACGGTTGCCAAGGGCGGCTACACGGCCGCGGGACCGTACCGGATTCCAGCGGTCCGGATCGTCGCTCGGAGCGTCCTGTCCCATACCGTGCCCTCGACGGCATTCCGGGGCTTCGGCAATCCGCAGCAGATCTGGGCGGTGGAGTCGAACATGGACGAGGCGGCCCGGATCCTCGGGATCGACCCCGTGGCGCTTCGGCTCCGAAACCTCCCCAACCGCGGCGAGACCTTCATCCCGGGCGACACTCCGGCCGACGGACAGTGGGCGGAGAGCGTGGAGCGCGCCGCGCGCATGATCGAATGGACCACTCCCCTCGCGCCGGGCCGTGGTCGCGGGATCGCCGTCGGGCTCAAGTCAGGTCCGACGACCGGACTCTCGTATTCGACGGTGCGCCTCCTCGCCGACGGCAGCGTGGTGATCTACGCGGGGACATCGGACATGGGCCAGGGAGCGCGCACGATCTTCGCCCAGATCGCGGCGCAGGAGCTCGGTGCGCCGCTCGACTGGGTGACGGTCGTGATGGGCGACACATCGGTGGTCCCATACGACCAGCAAACCTCCGCCAGCCGATCGTCGGTCTTCATGGGCAACGCCGTCTTGCGGGCCTGTCGCGAGATCCAGGCAAGGCTACGGACGATGGCAGCGCAGCTCGAAGGCGTCGACGAAGCGATCGTATCGGTCGATCGCGGCATGGTCATGATCCACGACCGCGTGACGCCGATCCGCGAGGTCCTGCAGCGCGGCCTCGGTCGTCTTGGCGGCGAGATCATCGGCGTCGGCGAGATGCGCAAGGAAGCCGACCCCGAGCATCCTCTCGGCGGCACTGCGGCCTTCTATGAGTTCAATTGCACCGCGGTCGAGGTCGACGTCGACCGGGCGACCGGCGATGTGACGGTCGTCCGCCTCGTCACTGTCTCGGATGTGGGGAAGGCCCTGAACCCCGGGCAGGTCCGGGGCCAGGACGAGGGTGCCGCGATCATGGGTCTTGGGCACACCCTCATGGAGCACTACCTCTTCGACGACGAGGGTCGAATCCGGAACCTCGGGGCGATCGACTATCGGATCCCGACGAGCATGGACCTGCCCACGTCGATGGAGAGCGCGATCGTCGAGAACGGCGACGGTCCCGGTCCGTATGGGGCCAAGGGCATGAGCGAGGGAGCCCTCCTTCCGGTTGCACCGGCCGTTGCCGCCGCCGTCCGCGACGCGACCGGTGTCGTGATCCGGGATCTGCCGCTCTCGCCCGAGCGTGTCTGGCGGGCCCTGCATCCGGACGGGGCGCCCGACCCGCGCCCCGACGAGGTTCTCGCGCGATGACGTTGGTGTACCCCCTCGATCACCGATACGACCTCCCACTCGAGGAGATCACCGCGCTGGTCGGCGGCAAGGCGGCGAACCTCGGCGTGATGATGCGGGAGCTCGGACTCCCCGTCCCGCCGGGCATGGCGATCACGACGGCTGCCTGCCGCGCATACCTCGCCGATGGCTGGCCATCCAGCCTCGATGAGGAGCTGCGAGCCTGGATGGTCGAGATCGAACGGACGGTCGGGCGCCGCCTCGGCGATCCGGCCGATCCCCTGCTGCTCAGCGTCCGGTCGGGAGCGCCCGTGTCGATGCCGGGCATGATGGACACGATCCTCAACCTCGGGCTCAACGACGAGAACGAGGCCGGTCTCGCGGCCGCCACGGACGACCCCGCCTTCGGTCGCGACTGTCATCGGCGCTTCAGGACGATGTTCCGCGAGATCGTCGCGCCGGACGTCCCGGACGACCCGTGGGTCCAGCTTCGTCTCGCCATCGAGGCGGTATTCCGCTCGTGGAACAGCGACCGTGCGCGAGCCTACCGGCAGAGGGAGGGCATCCCCGACGAAATCGGCACGGGAGTCACCGTTCAGGCCATGGTCTTCGGCAACCGCGGTCAGGACTCGGGGACCGGCGTCGTATTCACGCGCAATCCCGCGACCGGCGAGCCGGGGCTCTACGGCGACGTGATGTTCGCGGCGCAGGGCGAGGACGTGGTCGCGGGCAATCACGCAACCCTGCCGATCTCCACACTCGATCAGCGCCTTCCATCGGCCGCCCGAGAGCTCCGCCTGGACGCTGCACGCCTCGAGGCGTACTACCGCGACCTGTGCGACATCGAGTTCACGATCGAGCAGGGACGGCTGTGGCTGCTCCAGGTCCGCGTCGGCAAGCGAAGTCCCCAGGCCGCGCTGCGGATCGCCGTCGACATGGCCAGCGACGACGCGTTCCCGCTGTCACGCGAGGAGGCCGTGGCGCGCGTCGCGCACCTGCTCGCAAACCCTCCACGAATGCGGGTGGCCCGAGGAATCGAGCTGGAGCCCCTCGTTCACGGACTCGCGGCGTCGCCGGGGCTCGCGACGGGAGAGATCGTGACGAATCCCGACGACGCTCAGAAAATCGCCGAGGACGGCCGGGCCGCGATCCTCGTCCGCGCGGAGACATCGCCCGACGACGTCCATGGGATGGCGCGGTCGGTCGGGATCCTCACAGCGAGCGGTGGGCTCGCCAGCCACGCGGCGGTCGTCGCGCGCGGTTGGGGCATCCCCGCGGTCGTCGGCGCGCGCGAGGTCGAGGTGCGAGACGGCGAAGTGCGTTTTCCGGGGCTCACGCTGCGCGCGGGCGATGTGATCACGGTCGACGGCGACTCCGGGGCTGTCTACCGCGGCTCGATCTCGGCTCCCTCCGAGGTCGTGCCGGAGGTGCACACGCTTCAAGCGTGGGCCGATGAGCTCAGGATCGCCATCGGGGCTGGGCCCGACCGTGGCGGTCCCGCCGCGAATCCGGCGGCCGTGGAGCCGGCGATCGTCGAGCCGGCGATCGTCGAGCCGGCGGCCATCGAGCCCGCGGCCGTGGAGCCGGCGGGAGACGCGACCGGCGCGATCGGCGCGGACGATTGCATCCTGGCCATCGGGATCAAGGGCGTCGCAGCGGCCGATGCGGTCGCGGTGGCGCTCGTGTCGACCCCGCCCGACGTCCAGCCCCTCCTCGACCGTCTCGTCGACGACAGGTTCGCCAGCCTCGTTTCCGGCGCTTACCGGCTCACCGATGCGGGAAAGGCGCGCCGGGCTCGACTCCTGGCGACCGAACAGGCGTCGATCGGCGCCGAGCCGACGGTCGCCGCCCTCGATGCGTTCCTCGCCCTCGACTCGCAGGTGAAGGCCACCGTGACCGAATGGCAGCTGCGTCCGACGGATGGTGAGCCCGTCCTGAACGATCACACCGACCCCGACTACGACCGTGCAACGCTGGCGCGGCTGGCCGGCCTGCATGCCGAAGCCGAAGCCTGGATCCGGCCGCTCGAGGTGTCCTGGCGTCGTGCGGGCGGCTATCGCCTTCGCCTCGGCGGCGCGATCGCGCGGGCGCTTGACGGCGACCATCGGTACGTGGCCTCTCCCCGCGTCGACAGCTACCACGGCATCTGGTTCGAACTCCACGAGGAGCTGATCCTGCTCGCCGGGCGCACCCGGGCCGACGAGGTCGCCGCGGGGCGCGCCTAGGACGGGGGCTGGGGTCGGCCTGCCACTTGATTGAGTTTCCCGCAACCGTCAGGTCGAAACCTTGCACGGGAGGCAAGGGTTTGACGTCTGGAGTGGGACGGTGAGCTCAGATCTCGCCGTTGGCTCTCGGGTCCTCAACGTCGAACCGCACGTCGAGGGCATAGCGGCTCCCCGGGTAGCGCGACTCGGTCGCCTCGACCGGCCGGCCGTGGTCGTCGACGATGACCCGCCGTTCGACGAGCAGGGACTCGCCGTCGGCCACGCCCAGCAAGCGTGCGTCGGCCGGCGTCGCCGCCTCGGCGGTGATCGTCGCATTCCCGCGCCGGAGGTGGACGCCGGCCCGCGCCAGCGCCTCGTGCAGGGACCCTGACTCCAGGTCGGCGGCCATCACGACGTCCGCGGTCCGCCGCGCCAGGACGGCCGTCTCGGCCGCGATGGGCACGCCGTCGGCCATCCTGAGGCGTCGCAGGAGAACCACGGGTTCGGCGGGCCGGAGCTGCAGGGCGCTGGCTTCCGCATCCGTTGCCGGTCGGATTTCACGGGCGAGCAGTCGCGAGCTCGGGATGCGGCCCTGGCGCTTCATCTCATGAGAAAACGCCGTCAGGCGGTCGGCGTAGCGGTGCGATGGCGGTTCGACGACGAACGAGCCCAGACCCGGGATGCGGCGGACGAGCCCGTCCTCAGCAAGGCGCTGCATGGCGTTCCGGGCGGTCATCCGGCTGACGCCGAACTCGCGGCACAGGTCGGCATCGGACGGCAGCCGGTCACCGGGGTGCATCGCCGCCAGCCGGACGCGCAGGGCAAGCTCGATCGACCGGTAATGTGGCGTCCAGGCTGGCCCCGTCATCATGTACGCCGTCCCCTGTTCACGATTCCGCGGTTACGCGCGTGTAAGCGGCCGCGACCACGACGATGATCGCGCCGAACAGGACCTGCCGGACAGCCTCCGGGTAGCCCAGCGACGTCAGGAGCGACGTGATCACCGTGAGAATCAACGCGCCCGCGATCGTCCCGCCGAACCCGCCCCGGCCGCCCAGGATCGACGTCCCACCGATGACGGCTGCCGCCACCGACGGCAGGATGAATGAATCGGCGAGGGACACGCTGGCCACGTTGGTGAGCCCCGAGATCAGGAACCCCGCGAGCGCGGCCATGACCGCCGAGATCACGTACAGGACGATCAGGACCTGCCAGGAGCGCACACCAGAGAGACGCGTGGCGACCGGGTTGTCGCCGATCGCGTAGAGCAGTCGACCGTATCCCGTTCGCCGGAGACCAAGCAGGATCAGGCCGGCCACCGGCAGGAACACGTAGAGGCTGTTCGGCAGGACCTCGAGGAAACGCCCAGACCCGAGCGACCGCAGCTCGTCCGCGACACCGGTAAATGTCTGGAGCGTCACGATCTGCCAGGCGTTTGCCAGGCCGAGGACGACCAGGCTCATGCCAATGGTCATGATCAGCGGGTGGACGCGGAAGACCCCGACGCCGATGCCGTTCAGGAGGCCCACGAGCACCGCGGCCACGAGGGCCACAACGAGGCCCGTCTGGAGCCCTGGGCCGTGGATCAGTGTGGCGACCACGAACCCTGCCATCGAGGCGACGGCCCCGACCGAAAGGTCGATGCCGCCGGTCAGCATCGTCAGCGTCTGGCAGCCGGCGAGGATCGCCAGGGGCACGGCGGCCTGCAAGATGACGCGGACCCAGTCTTCACTGACGATTCCAGGCCTCGTGAGCTGGGACAGGATGATGAGAACGGCGAGAAGGGCGATCAGAGGAATGATTGGCCGGTCGCGGAATACGGCCCGCCAGGCGGCAACCGAGAGCCAGCGGTTCTCCGAGCTCGTGGCGCTGGCGACTCCGCTCACGCTCGGCTCCGGCGGAGCTGGATCAGGCTTCCCACCATGACCACGGCGATGAGGATGATCCCCTCGGCGACGAGGGCGAGGTTCGTGTCGAGACTCAGAAAGGTCATGTCGGACCGAATCATCGACAGGATCAATACGCCGATGATCGGGCCGGAGACGCCACCCCGACCGCCCGCCAGGCTGACGCCACCGAGGACGACGGCGGCGACGCTGAAGAGCGTGTAAGGGCCAGGGACCGGCGTCCCGATCCCGGTGCTTGCGGTCAGGCTCAGCCCGGCCAGCGCCGCAAAGAGGCCCATCAGCATGTAGCTTGCGACCTTCGTCCTGCCGACTGGCACGCCGCTTCGGAAGGCCGCCAGCCGGTTGCTTCCGATGGCGTACATCGACAACCCGAGCCTTGAGCGTCGGATGGGGATCCAGACGATTGTCACGGCGACCACCAGCGCGATCAAGGCCTTCGGAATCCACTCGTTGCCAAGCGGTCCGATCAGCAGGTTCAGGAGCCAGTTCGCAGAGCCGCCGCCGGGCGACGGGAGCACCAGCAGCGCGCAGCCGGCCCAGACGAAGGACATCGCGAGGGTGACGACGATGTCCGGCACGCGGGTGAGCACGACCAGCCCGCCGTTGATGCCGCCGAGGGCCAGACCCAGGACGAGGACGCCGACCACCACGACGACCCCGAATTGCTCCGACTGCTCGTTCATGAGGACCGCAGAGACAACGTTCGTCAACGCCATCATCGATCCAACCGAGAGGTCAATGCCGCCCGAGATGACGACGACCGCCTGCGCGACGGCAGCGAGCGCCAGCGGCAGGACCGAGATCGCGAGGCCTCGCACGCCGGCCGGCCCGTAGCTCGGCTGGATGACCTTGGTGAACGCCAACAACAGGATGAAGAAGCCGAGGAGGCTGAGTGTCCAGCCGTTGCGGCGCACCCAATGGGCAACGTCCTCAACGGGCTGTCTGCGGGCAGCCTCGGCGGGCGCGGTGGTTGCGCTCATGGGTCGCTCCCCGGCGGGGTAGCAGGTTCGCCGGCTTCCGTCGGCCCCGCGTCAGGGGTTGCATCGGGCGGTCCCTCGATCGCCTCGATCGCCTCGATCGCGACGGCCTCCGCAGCGACATGCTCCGGCATGGGAGCGTCCTCCCGCAGGTTGTACGCGGCCCGCAGCAGTGCCGGCTCATCGGCGTCCGCGACACCGATCTCGGCGACCACCTCGCCGCCGAAGATCACGATCGCGCGATCGCACACCTGCTGGATCTCCTTCAGCTCCGAGGTGTAGAAGAGGATCGCGGCACCCGCCTCGGCAAGGTCACGCAGGAGAACGTAGATCTGCTGTTTTGTCCGGATGTCAATGCCGCGCGTGGGGTCGAAGCACAGCATCGTCTTCACGCCGCCGGCGACCCAGCGCGCGATCGTCACCTTCTGCTGGTTCCCGCCCGAGAGCCGGCGAACCTCGCCCTGGGCGCGGGTGTCGATCTGAAGCGTCGCAATCGCGCCATTGACCTTCCGATACTCCTCGCGCACGTCGATCGGGCCCCATTGGGTGATCCGCGCGGTGAACGGCAGGGCGATGTTCTCGCGGACCGAGCGCTGCATCAGGAGCGCCTCGGCGCGGTCGGCCGCGACGTAGACCAGACCCGCGCGGATGGCGTCGGCCGGATCGCGGAAGGCGACCCGAGCGCCGTCGACGAGCAACTCACCGCCGGCCGGACGGTCGGAGCCCGCGAGGATGTCGAAGAGCTCATCCTGCCCCTGCCCCTCGAGCGCCACGATGCCGAGCACTTCACCGGGGTAGAGGTCGAACGACACGTCTTGCAACTTGGTTCCGGCGCTCAATCGCCGGGCGGTAATGCGAGGCGTGGCCACGAAGGCTCGGTGGCCCGCGAGCTCGGCGACGTCCTTGTTCTTTTCGACACTGCCGCCCAGCATCAGCCCGACAATCCGGTCCTCGGAGCCCTCGGTCACGTCGACGACGCCGACCGTCTCGCCCTCGCGCAGCACGGTTGCGCGGTCGCAAACGGCCGCGATCTCGATCATTCGATGGGAGATGAAGATGACCGAGCGGTCGCCGCCGCGGCTGCGGCCGATCACCTCGAGCACGCGTTCCGTGAGGTTCGCGGGTAACGCGGCCGTCATCTCGTCGAGCATGAGCACGTCGGGCTCAATCGCGAGGGCCCGCGCGAGGTCGATGATCCGGAGCGTGGCCAGCGGCAATGCGCGCGCCATGCTCGACAGGTCGAGGTGATCGAGGCCCAGCTCGGCAAGCCAGTGGCGGAAGGGCCCGAGGGGCGTCTCCGTCAGTCGGAGGTTGGACCTGATGTCGAGGTCGGGGATGAGCGCCGGTTCCTGGTAGACAGACACCAGCCCGCCGCTTCGTGCCTCGGCCGGAGAATGGACGAAGCGTTCCCTGCCGCGAATGGTGATGCTGCCGCCGTCGGGGCGGACTGCTCCGGTCAGGATCTTGACCAGGGTGCTCTTCCCGGCGCCATTCGCGCCCATGAGCGCGTGGACTTCGCCCGGACGGACGGCGAGCGACGCCGACTTCAGGGCGATGACGGCGCCATAGGTCTTCGAAACACCCGTCGCTTCGAGCAGGAGGTCAGTCGTGGTGCGGGTCATCGGTCCCCAAACCGGGTTGAGGGGATATGAAGAGGGATGCCGTTGATTGCCGGCATCCCCCTTCGATCGGTCGAGCGGAGGTCTACTCGCCGGGGCCCTTGCAGGCGACGGCCTGGTCAGGGGTGTACGTGGTCCAGCCCTCGATCTGGATGCCGAGCGGCCAGGTCGGAGTCAGGCCCTTGACCGACTGCCAGGAGTTGAGGGTGGTCTTGCCTGCGTCCGTCAGGTTGTCGGCCAGGACGGGCGTCAGGAGGACCGTGTTCGGCTGAGAGGCGGACGGATCGGTCTGAACCGTCTCGCCCTTGAGGAGCTTGAGCGCCAGTGCGACACCCGCGCCGCCAACGGCGGCGGTGTTGGTGACGGCCGCGCCCTTCAGGCCGGGATAGCCCGTGGCGTCGAGCAGTTGCTTCGTGAACGAGCCGCGGTCAGTGCCGACGATCGGCACGAACTTCTTGCCGGCGGCCTTGATGGCGTCCACGACCTCAGAGTCGATGCCCGAGGTCCAGATGCCCTGGATACTGTCGTACCCGCCGCTGGCGATGAACTCGTTGGCCAGCTTCGTGGCAGTCGCCGGGTCCCAGCCCGTCGCGACGCCGGCAGCGTTCGGGACGACCTTGATGCCGGGATTCTCGGCAAGGGCCTTCTTGAAGCCCGTGTCGCGATCGGTGTCAGCCGGGTGGCCGGCGATGCCGCGCATGTAGTAGACCGTGCCCGTGCCGTTCAGCTGCTTGAACAGCCAGCTGGCGCCCAGGTACGCGTAGTTGATCTGGTTGTTGTAGAGGTTATAGGTGTCCGGATTGGTGACGTAGGCGTCGACCGCGACAGTCTTGATGTTCGCAGCCTTGGCCTCGACGAGGGCGGGGTTGAGGGCCTTGGCGTCGCTGGGGTTGAAGACGATCGCGTTGACGTTCTTCGCAACCAGGTCGCGGAGGTCCTGCAGCTGTCCCGCAGGGTTCGTGTCGTGCGTAACGACCGTGATCTTCGACACCTCGCCCGAAGCGAGGGCTTGCGCCTTGGCGGTGCAGTTCTGCTCCTCGCGGAAGCCGTTTCCGGTACCGCCCGTATTCGAGAAGCCGATCGTGTACTGCTTCGCGGCGGCGCTTGCAGGCGCCGCGGCACTCGCGGGCGCTGCGGCACTCGCCGGCGCTGCGGCACTCGCCGGCGCGGCCGTCGCGGTTGATGGCTGGGTTGTGGCAGCGCCACCGGTACACGCTGCCGCGACGACCACCACAGTGGCCAGTGCCGCGAGCGTGCGCACGATTCCGTTCGATTTCATGAAAATTAGGCTCCTCCTCTTAGCGGCCGTCGACGCTCTTCCCTATCGTCCGGCCGAGCTTGATGACGTTGTCGCGAGTGGCTCGTCGATCGCTCTCACACCTCCTTGCTGTCCGATCGCGCGGGCGAGCCGCCGCGCATGCTCTTGATATGCCTCCTCGAACAGGGCCTTGGATCGCGCCGTGCCGACGACGCTTGCGCGCGTGATGACCGGGGGCATCGCTCCACGTGCGACGAGAAGCTCGGCCGTCCGGACCTTCACGGCGTTGACAATTGCCACCGCGCCGATGGTAGACCCCGGCCCAACGGGAGTATCGAGTGAGTCGATGGTCACCATTGCGTCCGCGGGTGGGGTCGACACGTCGAGCACCAGGTCTGCAACCTCCAGGAGTCGCGCGCCGGCGGCTTGCTCAGGTTCAGCGGACATCGACTGGGCGACGGAGGTCACCGCGATGACCCGCAACCCGCGCGCCTTCGCCCCCCGCGCCATCTCGACGGGCAGGGCAGTGAGGCCGCTGGCCGAAAACACCATCATCACGTCGTGGGGACCGAACTGGAAGTTCGAGAGGATGACCTCGGCGAGCCCGGGGACTCGCTCGATGAACATCGCCTGGCGCTGCCCGTTCGCCCCCACCACCTGCGTATGGAACGTGACCGAGAGTTCCACGATCGGGTTGAAGCCGGGGTAGGACCCATACCGCGGGAACATCTCCTCCACGGGAATTCGCGAGTGCCCGGCACCGAAGAGGTGCACCAGCCCGTCGTTCGCGATCGCATCGGTGCACCAGCGGCTGGCGGTCTCGATCCCGTCGGCCTGTGTCGTGCCGAGGCGCTCGAGGAGGGCGGTCGCCTCGCGCAGCCACGTCGTGGCGGCGGAAACCGGTTTGCTCGCGGACATCGG
>DATCPH010000163.1:0-2681 GCA_036570185.1 Candidatus Limnocylindrales bacterium
ACCGCAAACGAGCCGAGGGCAAGAGTTGGCGCGAGGCGATTCGCTGCCTCAAGCGCCACTTGGCTCGGCGTGTCTTCGAACTCCTGTGCGAAGGTCAAGGCCTCGTCCGGGCGGCCGCTTGACAACATAGGAGCCTGGAACATTCCTGCTGGCCGGCGCCTCAAGGGCTCAGGCGACCGATTCGTTTCGTCCGGTGCAACAAATCGGCCGGTTGAGCGGCTCGCCTTGCGGTGACGGTGCGGACACGTGCATGGGATGAAACGGCATCCGGCTGGGGCGCCTCTGCCCGGCCGAGGTCGGCTGAGGGCCGTCAGTGCCGCGTCGGCAGCCCACGTGGCTTGTCATCAGCTTGTAACGCCATCGCTCGCCTGACCCCGTTGTGGAACGCTGGTCGGGCGGGTTACCTTCGCCGTTGCGACTTACGCATCGAGGGAGCGGACGATCCCACTGATTACAACACCTGGCTCTGCCGGATCGGCCAGCTCGGCCAGCTCGGCCAGCTCGGCCAGCTCCGACAGCTCCGTCGCCTCCGAGCCTCCGCTACGGGCGGCTCGACCATGACGATGCTGGTCTCGGTCTTCGGGATCCTCGGGCGATTCGCCGGAGACCTGCTGACCAGCGCACTGGGTTGGGCCAGCGGCCTGTTGTTCGGCCGGGTACCCCGCACCCACCAGATCTACCTCGTGCTGATGATGGCGGGATCCTTTCTGTGGATCATCGTGGTCCTTGCTCTGCTCCTACCGAGCGTCGGGTCGTTCCTCCTCAGCGCGACGCCTCATCCGCCGTTCGTCGACAGGGCCTGGCTCGCCATCGCCCTGCTGCTCGGGGTGATCTTCCTGCCACTCGGCGTGGGTCTCGCGGGCTACCTCGTTCCTGCCCAGGGGGAGCGTCCAGGAGGACTGGCCGTGCCTCGCGACATCCTCCGCGGCTACCTCCTGGCGCCCCTGATCAGCGGCCTGCTGGTCTTCCTCGCAGGCGTCGGGATCGTGAGGAAAATCCGGAGCCGGAGGCATGGCTGGTCGGACACTCACATCCCGATCGTCGTCAAGCCCGGCGGTTACGATCGGATGGTGGTGGACCTCCAGCGCGCCGTCGCAAGCGCGGACCTTCCGACGACCGCCAGGGACGCACCCTGGGTCCTCACGCTGCCGGCTCAGCTCCTTGCGCGCGTGGCGGGCGGCAATGTCCGCAATCTCCGGCCGGATCGCCTGATCGAGTTGACCCGTCCGGGGATGAGGATCGGCGTGTACCCGTCGGATATCGCAATCTCGGTCGCCACCCGTGACAGGACGCGGGCACGCGCCGCCATCCTGAGCCGACTTGCGACAACCTCGGCGCACCTGACCACGAGTGCCGAGGCGCAGGGGGTCGAAGACCGACTCGGAGAGCTGGCAAGGTCCGGATCCGGCGGCGCGGCGGGCCGAGCGACGGGCGGGAAGCCGGGAGCCGGTGCACGGGCGGCATTCGAGGCGTTCGAGGCGATCGATGCGATGCTGCTCGACCTGGCCGTCCCGACCGACGAATGGGACATCCTCTACCGGATACGCCTGCAGATCGAGCGCGATCTCCTGGCCGGGTCGGCCCCGGGGACGGCCTTTCCCGGACATGACCCCAGCCCGCGGAACGGCGCCGTCTCGCGAGGGTCGACCGACGGAGACGTGGGAGCTACGGACGATCGCGATCGAGGCGGGACCGAGCCGACCCAGGAGCCAGCTTCGCTGGTCGTGCGAGGACGATGAGCGCGCTCCCGAAGCCGCGGCCGGCGCCCGCCGGCGATCGCGCCGCCGATCACTCCCGGGCAGGGAAGGGAAGCGTCGCCTGGCTGCTGATCGCAATCCTGAGCCTCGTCGGCTTCGCCTTCTTGACCGTGGCCGTGGCAAGGACTGTCGTGCTCCCGTTCGACCAGTTCTGGCTCGCTCAGGCTCGAACGCTGGATTCCTTCCCCGTGATCTGGAACACCATCTCGCAGTCGGCGAACATCCCGTTGATCGTCGTCGGCGTCGGCATGGTGGTCTGGCTGGTTTGGAAGGAGCAGCGCCGAGAGGCGTTGCTCGTATTGCTGATCTTCGCCGCGGTGACGGGGACGAGCGAGGGGGTCAAGCAGCTCCTGGGTCGAGTCCGGCCCTCCGGCACCGGCGACGGGATCCCTGGAGTCCCCTACAGCTACCCGTCGGGCCATGAGCTCGAGGCCCTGACGATCTACGGAATCGCTGCCCTGCGAACGTGGCGAAGCTCTCATCCGCTTCCGCTGCGGCTGGCTTTCGTCATCCTCGTGGCAATCGAGATCCCACTTGTGGGCGTCGCGCGGCTCGCCCTGGACACGCACTATCCGACGGACGTCTTCGCGGGGGTGCTGATCGGGGGCGCCGCGCTGGGCCTCTACGCATGGTTGACGAGGCCCGGCGCCTGGGCCGTTCAGCCCGCGGGGGCCCCTGAGGTCCGCGACGCAGCCAAAGGGTCCTAGGTGTTCGCCCGCGCCCTGGTTACTGCTCGGTCCCCGGTCAGCGACAGATCGTCGGTGATCGCCAGGTTTTCGCTCGCTTCGTGCCCGTCCGCCGCCGCAGTCCGGACGGACCGCTCCAGCCGAACGCGCGCGGATCGGCCATCGAAGGTGAGCAACGCGAGCGTATTGCCGAAGTGAGGCCCGGACGGGTGATGCCAGTGGATCGGCAGCGGCGGGA
>DATCPH010000164.1:0-3532 GCA_036570185.1 Candidatus Limnocylindrales bacterium
CTGGTCGCTCGAGGGCGGTGACCTCGACGTCGGCCTCGCGATCGCCAGTGACCTCGACGATTTCTGGCATTCGCGCGGCCATCTCGGGGAGGGACGTGCCGCCCTCAAGCTCCTCCTCGAGGCGAGCGCCGGCCGGCCGCCAACGCCGTTGTCAAGGCTGAGACGGAACCGGATCCGCGGCGTGCTGGGCTTCCACGGAGCACCGATCAAGCTCGTCTTCCGCAACCGCGGCACGGAGCGGCCGTGGCGCGCGCTGCCGGCTGCAAAGGCGCGCCCGGGCGCCGGCTCGGCGCGGAAGGCGCGCGCGGGCGCACGTCCGGGGGCGCGCCGGACGACCTGAGGTCCGGGGGCGCGGACGTCGCCTCGATCACACCCGCCGCCGACCCCGGCCCCGGGAGTCGGGCCGGCCGATCCCTGTCCGGGCGCCTTTCGATCGGGTTGCCGCGAGCGACCAGTCGCCGGCGGGTGACATGAAGGAGGCCCGACCGGAGTCGGGCCTCCTTCGGCTGCAGTGGCGGGGCGCCGGCTCGTTAGAGCTCCTTCTCCAAGAGCACCGGCAACGGGATCGCCGGCTGCGCCGCCGGCGAGTACGACGGGTGATGGGTCATTTCGACGCTCACCGCGCGCCAGCCCTCCTTGCCCAGCTCGGTGAGCCGGTCGAGCAGCTCGGAGAGGTGCGCCTCCGGGTGCTCCTGGAATGGCATCCGCTCGATCCGATACATCACCGGCCGGGCCGTCGCGGTCTCCTTCTCCAGGAGCACCGGCAACGGGATCTCCGGCTGCGCCGCGGGCGAGTACGACGGGTGATGGGTCATGTCGACGCTCGCCACGCGCCAGCCCTGCTTGCCCAGGTCGGTGAGCCGATCGAGCAGCTCGGAGAGATGCGCCTCCGGCTGCTCCTGGAACGGCATCCGCTCGATCCGATACTCAACCCGCTGCGTCGAGAGGATCTCCTTCTCCGTGACGACCATGTCCATCCCTTGCCTGTTCCGCTGTCGGTCCACGGCGGATCCGCGGGCTCCGACCACGTCGTCAGGATGCCGCAGTCGTCGTCCCGGGTCAGTGATCGCGGTGGGTCGCGAGTGTGACCGAGGTCACGCCCCGTTGCGATCGTTCGCCTCATCCGGCACATGGACGCGCGCGCCCGACGGCGTATGGTTACCCTGAAACCCGTGGAAGGCCGCCCGCGCGGCCGTGGCAGATGAACCGACCGGCGCATGCGCTCGACGAGCTGGCTCTCGAAGGACTCGGGGGCGGCTTCCTCTTCGCGCTCCCGCGCGAGGCGGCCGAGCGTCTCCTCGCCGAGGCGATCCGGATCAACGTGCCAGCGGGGGCGCTCATCTATCGCGACGACGAGAGACCGCACCTCATGGTGGTGGTCAAGGGCCTCCTTCGGGTCTTCCTTTCCTCGGTTGACGGGCGCCAGGTGACCGTCCGCTACGCGCGGAGCGGCGACGTGACAGGCCTTGCCCTCGTCATCGGCGGCCCGGCGCCATGGAGCATCCAGGCGATGACGAGCTCGCTCGTGGTGGCCCTCCGCGTCGAGGCTCTACGCGCCCTGCTGGCCACGGATCCGGGCGTCGCCCGCGCTTGTGCCGAGGAGTTGACGCGTCAGCTGTACCGGCTGCTCGAAGATATCTCCGAGCAGGCCTTCCTCTCGGTTCGCCAGCGTCTCGCCCACCAGCTGCTCCTCCTCGCGACGGCGGGCGCCGGCCGCGACTTGGTCGTGCACGCCGGCCAGCACGAGCTCGCCGACGCGATCGGGTCGGTGCGCGAGGTCGTGACGCGCAACCTCCACCAGCTCAACGAGGAAGGCCTGATCGACGTCTCGCGCGACGAGGTGGTGATCCTCGACCCGGTGGCGCTCGCGGAGGTGGCCGGTCAGCCCGCCCGGGGGTAGCGGCTGACGGCGATGGGGTCCCTGGTGACCCGACCCCGAAGGGGTACTACCCGGTACGTGGGTCCTTCCTCGACGAGGTCATAGTCGACGGGGCGCCAACGCCGTTGGTCCCCCAATCGGCGCTCGAGGACGCGAAGGCCGAACTCACGGCGCGGTCCAAGGGGTGAACGATCCAAGGACGAGGGGAGGCCGAATCCGCCTCACACGATGGAATGTCAGATGATCGACAGCAGGACAAACGAGAGCGGGATGATACTGAGCATGCTGGTCGGTATCGTGATCGTGAAGGGTTCAATTTCCCCGATTCGTGGTCCGCTACCGGTCAGCGTGCGCTCCCCTCTACCCGAAGGAGCTCCATGCTGTTCTCGCTCCTGTACTTCCTGGTCCGCCGTCTCCTCGGAGCCGAAGGTCGCCAACCGGATGAGAAGGACATCGAGCTCCTGGTGAACCGCCCTGACTTCGGTGGAGACTCCATCGCTTTGAAGGAAGATGGAGTCCATGACCGATACAGCAGTTCACCCGAGCTCCCGTCGCTATCCACCTGAGATCAAGGAACGCGCCGTCCGGCTGGTCGTGGAGACGATCGAGCGGACCGGCGAACAGGGCGCCGTCAGCCGCGTCGCCCACCAGCTCGGCATCGGGGTCGAGTCCCTCCGTGCCTGGGTCCGCCAGGCCGAAGTCGACCGAGGCACAAGAGCCGGCCTCACGACCGAGGAGCGCCAGCGGATGCGCGAGCTCGAGCGAGAGAACCGTGAGCTGCGGCGGGCCAACGAGATCCTGAAGAGCGCCGCGGCTTTCTTCGGGGCGGAGCTCGACCGCCGGTCCTCGAAGTGACCCGCTACATCGACGCGCAGCGGGCCACCTTCGGAGTCGAGCCGATCTGCCGGACCCTGGCGGTCGCCCCGTCGTCCTACTACGCCGCCAAGGTCCGGCCCCCGTCGGCTCGCTCGATCCGCGACGAGGAACTCAAGCGCGAGATCAGCCGGATCCATGCCGCGAACTTCGGCGTGTACGGCGTCCGCAAGCTCTGGCGGGCGCTCCGCCGCGAGGGCAGCGCGATCGGTCGTGATCGGGTCGGGCGTCTCATGGCCGCGCTCGGGTTGACCGGCGTCAGCCGGGCCAAGAGCATCCGGACCACCCACCCGGGCTCGCTCAGCCAACGGCCGGCCGACCTCGTCGAGCGGGTCTTCGCCGCGGCCGCCCCCAACCGGCTGTGGGTGGCCGATCTCACCTATGTCTGGACGGTCTCAGGCTTCTGCTATGCCGCGTTCATCGTCGATGCCTTCAGTCGCCGGATCGTCGGCTGGCGGGTGGCCGCCTCGCTCCGGGCCGAGCTCGCCCTCGACGCCCTGGAGATGGCGATCTGGGCCCGCGGCGACCCGCTCCCGGGTCTCGTCCACCACTCCGATCGGGGGGTCCAGTACCTGGCCATCCGCTACACCGAGCGCCTAGCCGACGCTGGCGCCGTCAACTCGGTCGGCTCCAAGGGCGACAGCTACGACAACGCCCTGGCCGAGTCGGTCAACGCCCTGTACAAGGCCGAGCTCATCCGCCGCCGGCGGACCTGGCGGACGGTCGGAGAGGTCGAGCTCGCCACCGCGGACTGGGTCGACTGGTGGAACCACCGGCGGC
>DATCPH010000165.1:0-2469 GCA_036570185.1 Candidatus Limnocylindrales bacterium
GCTTGCCCCCGGGCGCATTCTTTAGCTACGTCGCCGGTTTCCACGAAGGGTCCATTTTCGACTGCAACCTCATCGTGCCCCCGCCGCCGCGATAGAGGACGTTCCCCTCGCTCACAGCGAGCGTAGCGGCCTCAGTCGAGCGAGCCTCCACGTGCTGGTTTTCCCTTGGCCCCCGGTCAGTTCGGCGCTGCCGGCAATCGTCCGCTTGGACACCTGTCAGGAGGAGGCCCGAGCCCCAACGCTATGGCAACGTAGTGTTACAGGGGTATGACCTCGCTGCTCCCGTTCGCCGCCCAGCCGAGGGCGGGTCAGCGCAGCTCCGAAGCCGCCTTGCGGAGGAACCACCGGCCGGTAGCGCGGGCGGCGATGCCCAAGAGGGAGCGATCGAGAGCGTGGCCGATGGCGCCGCCGGGCGGAACGTAGCTGCCGTGGAGTTCGATCCGGTCCGTCCAAAGATGGAGCTCGCCGACGAAGATCGGAAATAGCGGCGTAAAGGTCGCGGCGAACCACTCGATCGGTACGATCCACGAATCACCATCACGGCGGAGCTCGCCCAGGCCGACGATCGCGGCCTTGCGGAAGAGCGCTCGCGAGTCGGGGCTGACGTGAAGCTCGAGATCGCAGCTGAACCGCCGGATGCCGGACGGTCCGGCTGGGGCAGGCTCGCCGAGCCAGGCCGCTACGGGTCCCCCGAACGAGTCGATGACGCGCTCGAGATCAATGGACGCCGGCAGGGCGACGTTGAGCTCCACGAGTCCGGGGATCTCGCCGGACGAGTGCCCGCCTGCCTTCGAAGGAGCCACGTCTCTCTTTCCGAGGTGTTTCAAAGGACACTATTCCCATGCGTCTGAGCGAGGGCGGGCCGCTTGACCCATCCGGGGCGGGCCGAAGGTCACCTAGTCGCAGGGGCGAGCGAGTGGAGCGGTCACTAAGCTAAGCTAAGTGCAGACCCTTCAAACGGCCACGACACGATGGAACGATCGTGTGGCATTCGCCCTTTGAGGACGCGCAGCCTATCGTTCAGTCGATGACCACCTCCGCCGGGGACCCGCTGCCGACCGGCACCGTTGCCTTCCTGATGACCGATATCGAGGGCTCCACGCAACTCGTGGGCCATCTCGGGGAAGCCTGGCCGGGGGCGCTCGACGAGCATTTCAGGATGATGCGGACCGCCGTAGGGGAACACGGCGGGACGTGGATCTCGAGCGAGGGCGACTCCGTGTTCGCGGTGTTTCCATCGGTCCGCCAGGCCATTGCCGCGGCGGTCCAGGTGCAGCGTGAGACGGCGGCCCACGAGTGGCCGAACGGGTCGGCCCTCAAGATCCGGATGGGCATCCACGCCGGCGAGGCCGTTCTCGGTGGCCGCGACTACACGGGGATCGACGTCCACCACACCGGGCGTCTGTCCGCCGCCGGCCATGGCGGCCAGATCCTAGTGTCGGAGTCGGCCCGGGCGCTGACCGGCGACGCGCCAGCCGCCGGCCTGTCCTATCGCGACCTCGGCCGGCATCAGCTGCGCGACATGTCCGGGCCCGAACGCATCCAGCAACTCGTCGGCCCTGATCTGGCATTGGAATTCTCGCCCCTGCGCACGCAGTCGCCGAGAGTCCAGACGAATCTGCCCGCGCCCCTGACCCGCTTCGTCGGTCGGACCCGCGAGGTCGGCGAGATCTGCGGGCTGCTCCGCAGGGAGCGTCTGGTGACCCTGACCGGTCCGGGCGGGACCGGCAAGACGCGCCTCGCGATCGAAACCGCGCGCACGCTCTTTCCTGAATACGTCGACGGGGTCTGGTTCGTGGCGCTCGACGTCGTCCGCGAAGCCGCCCTCGTCGTGCCGACGATCGCCGCCACCCTGGCCGTGCCCGAGCAGCCGGGCCGGTCCATTTCGGCGGTCCTCGCCGAGCGCCTGGCCGAGAAACACTCGCTCCTGATCCTCGACAACTTCGAGCAGGTGGTGGCGGCTGCGCCCGAGATAGGGACGCTGCTCGGGGCGGCGCAAGGCGTGAGTGTTCTTGCGTCCAGCCGGGAGCCGCTGGCGATCGTTGGCGAGGCGATCTACCCAGTTCCCCCGCTCACCGTGCCGGCCGAACCCGGCAGGCCGACCGCGGAACAGCTCAAGGGCCTGGAGGCGGTCGACTTGTTCGTCGAGCGTGCGAGATCGGTCCGCCCCGATTTCCGCTTGACAGACGCCAACGCACCGGCGATCGCTGCGATCTGCCGGCGCCTCGACGGTCTGCCACTGGCGCTCGAGCTCGCCGCCGCCCGCGCCAACCTGCTCTCGCCGGACCAGATCCTGGCCCGTCTCGAGAGCCGGCTGACGCTGCTCGGCAGCTCGCGCCGGGACCTTCCCGACCGGCAGCGGACGCTCCGCGGGGCGATCGACTGGAGTCACGCGCTCCTGTCGGAGGCCGAGCGCGTGGGCTTTCGGCGCTTCTCGGTCTTCTCGGGCGGCGCCGACCTGGAATCGCT
>DATCPH010000166.1:0-67728 GCA_036570185.1 Candidatus Limnocylindrales bacterium
TGCCCACGACGACGTCGGAAGCCCTCGGACGTCTCGATCCATCCGTTTCTGATCGCGAATCGCGGACACCAGACCGCTCGGATCGCTGGGTCAGCCGTCGGGATGGCCGTTTTCGGCCCTCAAGCTGGCCCGTCGGCCGAGCCTTCGGTGGATCCGGGCTAAGGTCGGAACCTGTTTCAGCCAGGTCGGTTCCGAAGTGTGGCGGCGAGTCGCTCGAACGTGGCAAGCTGAGCGACGGAGAAGCGCGCCACCATGGCGCGCGAGCCCGATCGCGCATTGCGAGCGTGCAGAGAGGCTGGAGGAAGCCCTGATGGACTGGGTCCGGCGGCAGTTTGACACGCGGACGATCGTCCTGATCCCGATCGCGATCGCGATCGACATCGTGCTTGGCCAGACGGTCGCGGCAGCCCTCAAGATTCCGATCTATCTCGATTCGATCGGAACGATTCTTGTCGGCGCGCTCGCGGGCCCGCTTCCCGGCCTGCTGACCGGCGCCCTCGCCAACCTGATCTGGACCTACGTCCTGCCGGCGCCCTTCCACAGCGACATCGCCGCGCCGTTCGCAATCGTCGCAGCCGAGATCGGACTCCTGGCGGGCGTGTTCGGACGGTTCGGGTTCTTCAGGAGCCGCCCCAACGCCCCAATCGGCCAGCTGGTCATCGGGGCGATCATCGCCCTCGCGATCGTCGGCGGGCTCGCCTTCTACGGTGTGCTGCCCGCCTATACCAAGGGCGTGACGTTCTTCGGGGACCTGAGCAAGGTCCCGACGTACTTCGTCTACGTCGCCTACGCGATTGCAATCGCGCTCGTGCTCATCGCGATCGGATTTCTCGCCCTCCTCTTCGTGCGGCGCGACCTTGGTGTCGCCTACGTGGTCGTGGGCGGTGCGATCTGCGGGATCATCTCCGCCGTGATCTCGGCGCCCATCTCGGCGATCGTCTTCGGAGGGGTGACCGGATCCGGGACCGACCTGCTGGTGGCTGCCTTCCAGCACGGCGGCTCGGATCTCCAGACCGCGGTTCTCCAGCAGGGCCTGATCTCCGACCCGATCGACAAGACGGTCACGTACTTCGTCGTCTTCCTGTTGCTGCAGACCCTGTCACGGCGCTTCACGGCGCGCTTCCCCCAGGGCGAGTACGCCGTCGGCCTGGTCGAGGGGTAGGCCGATCGCCTCGGTTCCGAACGCGGAACCGGTCCTCGCCGCGGAGGACGCCGCGTTCCTGGAACGCCTCGCGCCGCCGGCACCCAGCTCGTACCATCGGCTCAACCCACTGACGAAGGCGGTCGCAGCAACCGTCGAATCGATTGGCGCGTTCGTGGTGGGCGGCTACCTCGGTCCGCTGGCAATCATCTGCCTGGCCGTCCTGCCCGCAGCGTGGCTGGCGGGCGTTCTCGGCCGCCTCGTCCGGGTGTCCGTCCTCCTGACCTTTCCGATCGCGATCTCGGTCGTCCTTGTCAGTGTCTTCACTCGGGCCGGCACGACCGTCCTGTTCACGGTGGGGCCGTTCGATGCGACTCGGGAGGGCGTCGATTTCGCCGGGCAGATTCTCGTTCGCCTGCTGGCGATCTCGACCGCCATCGGTCTGTTCGGCCTCACGACCGAACCCCGCGCCCTCGTCTTCGACTTCGAACGCCGGGGCCTTTCGCCGCGGTTCGCCTTCGTGGCGGCGGCCACGCTCGAGGCTGTCCCGGCGATGGTCGAGCGAGCGGGAACGATCCAGGCTGCCCAGCGCGCGCGCGGCCTCGACACGGAGGGCAGCCTTCCCGCCCGCCTGCGAGGCATCCTGCCATTGGTCGGCCCGGTCATCCTGTCGTCGTTGACCGAGGTCGAGGAGAGGAGTCTCGCCCTCGAGGTGCGGGCATTCGGACGGCCGGGCCGGCGACACCTGCTGTGGTCCATCCCCGACTCCACCGCGCAGCGAGCCGTTCGCTGGCTGCTCGCAATCGCCTTCGTCGCCGTCGTTGCCGCGCGGCTGACCGGCCGCTTCCCGGTAATCCCGTGAACCGGGTTCGGCCCTTCCCGATCTGATGCTCGAGCTGCGGAACGCCACGTACCGCTATGCGGGCTACGCCCAACCGGTCCTTCACGACGTTTCGCTGACGGTCGACGACGGCGAGATCGTCGGATTGATCGGGCCCAATGAGTCGGGCAAGTCCACCATCTGCCTCGTGGCATCCGGCCTGGCGCCGGCCTCGATCGGCGGCGGATTGACGGGCACGCTCCTGGTCGACGGCCAGCCGATGACGGGCCGGCCCGTCTATGAGCTGGCGCAGCGCGTTGGCCTGGGCTTCCAGAATGCCAACACGCAACGATCCGGGGTTGCGGCGACCGTCTTCGAGGAGGTGGCACTCGGGCCGATGAACCTCGGATTGGAGGTGCCCGAGATCGTCGCGCGCGTCCATTCCGCGCTCGCCACCCTGTCCATCGAAGCCCTCGCGGAACGGCCGCCCGATCGACTCTCGGGCGGTCAGGCGCAGCTGGTCGCGATCGCGTCGCTGCTCGCGATGCGCCCTCGCCAGCTCATCCTCGACGAGCCGACGGCGCAGCTGGATCCGGAGGGAACGCGCCTCGTCGGTGAGGCGCTTCGCGCGCTCGGGTCGACCGGTACCGCCCTGCTGATCGCGGAGCAAAAGACCGACCTTCTCGACGCGCTGTGCAGCCGCGTGATCGCGATCCAGTCCGGATCGATCGTCGCGGACGGCCCGACGGCCGAGGTGCTCGAAGACGAACGGATGATGACGTGGGGCGTCGAGCCGCCGTCACGGGTCCGCATCGATCGGACGCTGGCAGCCAATGGGCTTCATCTCCCGGCGGGGGCGTTGCAGTGATCCGGATCAGCGGCCTCGTCCACGTGTACCCGGGCGGTACCCGTGCGCTGGATGGCGTGGACCTGAACATCGGTGACGGCGAGCGCCTCGCGATCGTGGGCCAGAACGGATCCGGAAAATCGACGCTGGTTCGCCATTTCAACGGCCTGCTCCGCGCGACGGAAGGGCGGGTCGAGGTCAACGGCCTCGATGGAGCGACGGAGCGCGTCGCACGGTTGGCGGGGATCGTCGGCCTCGTCTTCCAGGATCCCGACCGACAGATCTTTGCCAGCCGGGTTCGAGGGGAGGTCGCCTTCGGCCCGCACAACCTGGGGATGCGAGGCGCCCAGTTGCGCGGCGCCGTCGACGGGGCACTCGAAGCCGTCGGCCTTGCCGGCCAGGCTGATCTCAACCCGTATGACCTTGGCTTCTCGCGGCGGAAGCTGCTGGCGCTGGCGTCGGTGCTGGCGATGGGGACGCCGATCGTGGTCCTCGACGAGCCGACCACCGGTCAGGACGCACGCGGGATCGGCCGCATCAAACAGATCGTCGAGGACCTCTCAGCCGCCGGCCGGACCGTGGTGGCGATCAGCCACGACATGCGGTTCGTGGCTGAGGCGTTCGAGCGGGTCGTCGTCATGCACACCGGCACGGTGATCCTCGATGGCGCACCGGCTGATGTCTTCGGCGAGCGGAGCTGGCCCGCGCTGGCATCGACCTACCTTGAGCCACCCCTCGCGGCACGGGTGGGTGCCCGGATGAGGCTTGGGTCGACCCCAACGGAGTCGGCACTCGTCGAGGCTCTACGCTCAACTCCAGGCTGAGACCTTCGCGGATGCGACCCCTTCGGCTACGCTGGCCCCTTCGGCGCGGACACGACATCGAGAGAGGCCGGCGTGATCTGTTCGAACTGCGGGACCGAAAATCCGGCCGGCACCAAGTTCTGCATGGAATGCGCGACGCCACTGGCGGTGGTCTGTCCGGTCTGCGGACACGCGAACCTCCCGGCGGCCAAGTTCTGCGGCGAATGCGCGACGCCACTGGTTGGGCAGGCGGCCCAGGGGGCTGCGGCGTCCGGCGCCATCGCCGGCAGTTCGCCGATCCAGCTGCTACCCGATTCGGAGCCGGCCGTGGAGCGGCGCCTCGTGTCGATCCTCTTTGCCGACCTGGTCGGCTTCACGCCGTATACCGAAGCGCGCGACGCTGAGGAGGTCCGGGACACCCTCGATCGCTACTTCGAGATCGCCCGCAACTCCATCGAGCGCCACGGCGGCACGGTCGAGAAGTTCATCGGCGACGCGGTCATGGCCGTCTGGGGCGCGCCGGTCGCCCGCGAGGACGACGCCGAGCGGGCGGTGCGGGCCGCCCTCGAGCTGGTGGACGCGGTCACGCCCCTGGGCGTCAAGGCCCGGGCCGGGGTCCTGACCGGGGAGGCCGCGGTCAACGTCGGCGCGATTGGCGAGGGCATGGTGGTGGGCGACATCGTCAACACCGCCGCGCGGCTCCAGTCGGTCGCCGACCCGGGCACCGTCCTCGTCGGCGAGTCGACCTATCGCGCGGCATCGCGTGCAATCGCCTTCGAGCCGGCCGGCGATCAGACGTTGAAGGGCAAGGCCAGTCCGGTTGCGGCCTGGCGGGCGCTGCGGGTGACCTCCGAGCGCGGTGGGCGCAACCGCGGCGAGGGCCTCGAGGCGCCGTTCGTGGGCCGGACCGAAGAGCTGCGGCTCATCAAGGACCTCTTTCACGCGACGGGGCGCGAAGGCCGGGTCCGGCTCGTCTCGGTCATGGGCCCCGCCGGGATCGGCAAGACGAGGCTCGCAAGAGAGTTCCTGAAGTACCTCGACGGCCTCGTCGACACAGTGCTGTGGCACGACGGGCGCTCGCCCGCATATGGCGAGGGCATCACCTTCTGGGCCCTGGGCGAAATGGTGCGCGGGCGCGCTGGTCTCCTCGAGACCGATGACGAGCGCACGACCCGGGACAAGATCACGGCCGTGATCGCCGCCCACGTCGCTGACGAGGCTGAGCGGCGCTGGATCGAGCCGGCCCTCTTGGCGCTCTTGGGCCTCGAGGCCGGCGCACGCTCCGACGAGCTCTTCGCGGCTTGGCGGACGTTCTTCGAGCGCCTGGCGGCCGCCAACCCTGTTGTGCTGGTATTCGAGGACTTCCATTTCGCAGACCCGGGCCTGATCGACTTCGTCGATCACCTCCTCGACTGGTCCAAGGGAGTTCCGATTTACGTCGTCACCCTCGCCCGGCTCGAGCTCCTCGAGCGGCGCCCGAACTGGGGCGCCGGCAAGCGCAGCTTCGTGTCGCTCGCCCTCGAGCCGCTTCCCGAGCCGGCCATGCGAGAGCTCATTGGCGGGCTCGTGCCCGGGCTGCCCGAACGGGCGATCCGCTCGATCGTCACCAGGGCCGATGGGATCCCGCTGTATGCCGTCGAGACTGTCCGGATGCTCGTCGCAAATGGGCAGCTCGTCCGCGACGACGCCGCCTATCGTCCGATCGGCGACCTCTCGGACCTGGCCGTGCCCGAAACTCTCACGGCGTTGATCACGAGCCGCCTCGATGGCCTGGAGCGCCTCGATCGGGAGCTGATGGCCGATGCCGCGGTCCTCGGCCAGAGCTTCACAACGGCCGCTCTCGCGGCAGTCGCCGCCCTCGCGGAGGGCGATCTGGAACCTCGCCTGCGAAGCCTCGTTCGGCATGAGCTCCTCACGATGGAGGCCGATCCGCGGTCTGCGGAGCGGGGCCAGTACGCGTTCGTCCAGGCCCTCATCCGGGAGGTGGCCTACAACACGATCGCGAAGCGTGACCGCAAGACCCGCCACCTCGCCGCCGCGCGCTTCTTCGAAGGGCTCGGCTCGGACGAGCTGGCCGGCGCTCTCGCCGGCCACTACCTGGCGGCCCACCGCAACGCGCCCGACGGACCCGAGGCCGATGCGCTCGCCGCTCAGGCCCGGATCGCCCTCCGCGCCGCCGCCGATCGAGCAGTTGCCCTCGGTGCCCACGAACAGGCGGTGGCGTTCCTGGAGGAGGCCGTCAACATCACAATGGATCGGGCCGAGCGGGCAGACTTGCTCGAGCGCGCCGGCAGCTCCGCCTCGATGGCGGGTCGCCATGAGGCCGCTGAGCTCCACCTTCGTCGGGCGATCGACCTCTACCGAGAGCTCGGCGACAGGACTGCCATCTGTGGGGCGACCGCCTCTCTCGGCCGGGTCCTCATCTCCAGCCGCCAGACCGACGTCGGCGAGACGCTCCTCGAGGCGGCTCGCGCCGAGTTTGCGGACCTCGAGGCCGCTCCCGCCGGAGCAGCGATCGGCGGCCAGCTCGCTCGCGCGGCCTACCTCAATGGGAATGTGCGGCGGGCCATCGAGATCGCTGATCCGGTGCTCGAGACTGCCGAGCATCTCGACCTCGGACCGATCGTGGCCGACACCCTCATCACCAAGGGATCAGCGCTCGCCCAGCTCGGCCGGATGACGGAGGGTCTTGCCCTGTTGCGGGCCGGCCAGGACCTGGCGGAGAGGCACGGACTCTCGGAGGCCGTGTCCCGGGCGATGTCCAACCGCGCCTGGTACGAGGTCTACCAGGACCCCAGATCGGTCCTCGAAATGGTCCGTCTGGGAATGGTCGTCGCCCACCGCTCGGGCGTCCGAAATCCGGTCATCATCGGGAACGGCGCCTACGCGGCGCTCCGCATCGGCGAGTGGACCTGGGCCGTCACCGCCCTCGAAGGCGAGCTTGCCGAGGATCTCGAGCCGCCGGATCGCTCTGAGCTGCTCGTGTGGCTCACCTGGTTCCGCGCGCTGGTTGGCAACCAGACGGACGACCTGGTCGCCGAGATCTTGCGGCTGAACGCGGGCGCAACCGATATCTACCGCCGCCTGGCCGGCATCTGGGCGCGTGCGCCCATCGCGTTCGTGGCGGGTCGGTTCCGGGAGGCACACGACGATTGGCGCGCGGCGATGGACGAGTTCGGGTCCCCCGCGGATCTCCCACTTCCGGCACGAGCGGCGCTGTGGGCCCGCGACGCTGACCTGGCCCGCGAGGATCTCGCGGCATTTGACGCCGCCGGCGTCCATGGGCCTCCACTGGAAGCCGACAGGGCGACGATCAGGGCCGGCATCGCGGCGCTCGAAGGTCGATCGTCCGACGCCCTTGGGTTGTACCGCGAGGCGCTGCGGGCCTGGCGCGATCTCGGCATGGCCTGGGACGAGGCACAGACCGGGCTCGACATGGCGACATTCCTCGATCCATCGGAACCGGAGGTCAGGGCCGCAGCCGATGCTGCTCGCGAAATATTCGCGCGGCTTGGGGCGAGGCCCTTCCTCGAACGACTCGACGCGGCGGTGGGGCGTGCTGCCGCGAAGCCCAATCACATCGCGACGGTGGGGGCGAAGGCGATTCCCACCGAGGTCTGACCCCTCTACGGGGCGGTTGCTGATCGCCGGTCACGCCAGGGGGCCGACTCGCGGCAACTCCCTCCTGGCCCGGCCGACCAGCCCGGGACCGCGGGGCCTGACGCCGACCGATCGGGCGTTCAGGCGCTGGTCCGGACCGGCCCCGGTGCCGCGAGGACGGATTCGATCACCTCCTCGATCGGCGTTCCGGCTACCTCCGCAAGGAGCGCGGAGGCACGCTCCGTGCCGAGCGTCTCCACGGCAAGCGTGTCCGGGTCCATCAGGTGGAGCACCTTCGCCGGCGCGATCATCACATTCTTCTGGCGGCCGAACTCGAGGGCGGCCCCCGCGATACGGGCCCCGAATTCTGGCTCGCCGAAGCGAATCTGGATGATTGCCGCCATGCCGAGCGATCTCGCGATGCCCGAGGCCATGTCGCGCTCCGAGAAGATCCGGAGCCCCTCGGTGAGGCGTTGCCAGGCCGTCGCGACATCGTCGAGCTGAGCGTAGATGGCTGCCAGCAGGGTCAGGCTGTCTGCGACCTGGGACATCGACTCCGCGCGCCGGAACGCGGCGAGCGTCCCCTCGGCACCGTCGCGCGCCGCCGCGTAGTCGCCGGCCAGGAAGTCGACGAGGACGAGCGCCTGGTGCGCCCGCGTCACGGACGCTTCTTCGCCGGCCGAGGTATAGAGCTCCAGCGCCCGCTCGGCGTGCTCGCGCAGCTGCTGGCCCTGCCACGAGACCATGTACAGGAAGGCGATGTCGTAGTGCGCGTCTGCCAGTTGGATCGGATCGTCGAGCGTCTCGGCCAGCCGGAGACGCTCCTCGTATCGAAGCCGCGACCCGTCGAAGTCCTCCATCCAGTAGGCCAGCCCGCCGTCGGCCGCCAAGCCGGCGATCCGGAGTCGGGGATCGCTCTTCGACTCCGGCCGCGCGAGGACCTCCGCGAGAACTGACCGGGCCTCGCGGAGCCGGCCCCGCTGCTGGTACCAGCGCCACGTTGCTGACGTGATCCGCTGGCCGACGATGACGTCGCCGGTCCGCAGCGACCAATCGATCGCGGCCCGGACGTTGTGCTGGTCGCGGTCGAGGCGCCTGAGGGCATCGTCTCCATGGGAGCCCAGGATCGCACCGCCGACCGTCTCGGCGATGCCGACGAACACCGCGGCGTGACGCGCCTCGACCGCGCCTCGCTCTCCGCTGGCGTCCAGCCGTTCCAGCGCGTACTCCTGGAGCAGAGGGTGCATCGAAAATCGCGTCTCGCCGTCAACCTCGCCAATGTCGATTCGGATGAGGCTCTTGTCCGCCAGGGACTCGAGGCCGACCAGGAGGTCAATGCCCAGGTCATCGTCCGCATCGACGATCGAGGCGGCGTCCGACGCCGTCCAGCCGCCGGCGAACACCGCCAGCCGGCGGAACAGCCGCTGTTCGGCCTTCGAGAGCAGCTCGTAACTCCAGTCGATGGCGCTCCGGCGCGTCCGCTGGCGATCAGGGAGGTCACGGGCACCGCCGCCCAGATCGAGACTACGCCCGAGCTGCTCGAGGATCGCCGTTGGTGCGAAGATCCGGATCCGCGCGGCGGCGAGCTCGATTGCCAGCGGCAGCCCCCCGAGCCGGTCGCAGATCGCGAGGATGGCGGCCTTCGACTCCTCGGTGAGCACGAGATCGGGCCGCAGGGCTCGGGCACGCTCTTCGAACAGTCGGACGCCCGCATCGACGTCCAGGGCCGGCACGAGATGGCCGCGCTCGCCGCCGATCCTGAGCAACTCCCGACTGGTCACCAGGAAGCGGACGCGCTGACCGCCGCGAGCCAGCGCGCCGACCCCTGGCGCGGCGTCCGGCAGCAGCTGCTCGAGGTTGTCCAGGAGCAACAGCACCTCTCGATCTCGCAGGTAGGTGCGAACCGCCTCCTCCGTGGTCCGCTCGCCGGACTCGCGGACGCCAACGACCGCCGCGATCGCGTCGTCGACCAAGGCCGGGTCGCGAACCGCCGCGAGGTCCACGAACCAGACGCCGTGCGGGAACCGGCCACGGACGGCCTCGGCCACGCCAATTGCGAGGCGGGTCTTGCCACTGCCGCCGGGCCCGGTGAGTGTCAGGATCCGGGTCTCCAGGAGGACCGCGTTCAGGAGATCGATCTCGGCTTCGCGGCCGACCAGCGAGGTGGTCTCGTGCGGCAGGTTTGACGGCGTCTCCAGGGTCCGCAGCGGACGGGTGTCGTCGGCGGCGCCCGGTACCGTGAGGCGATGCAGGCGGGCGGGCTCCTCGAAGTCCTTGAGGAGCCGGAGGCCCTCGTCGATGACGAACGCGCCGGTCTCCGACCTGATCCGCTCGAATTCGGGACGGACGGCGGTCGCGAGGGCGTCCGACATCAGGACCTGGCCGCCGTTGGCTGCGGCGGCGATCCGAGCCGTGTAGTTCACGTCGATGCCGACGTAGTCGAGGGGATCCTCCGGAGTCCGTTGCTGGCGCAGCCGGCCTTCGCCCAGGTGGAGGCCGGCCCGAATGCGGAGCGCCCGTCCGTCCGGCCACGGTGCAGTGGCGATCGCCCGCTGGGCTGCCGCGATCGCCTCGATCGCTCGCCCCGGGTCGGCGAACGCGGCAAACACGGCGTCGCCCTCGGTCTTGACGACGGCGCCGTCAGCCGACTCAATCGCACCCCGGAGGAGCCGCTCGTGCTCGGCAACCACCGTCGCCCAGGTCGAGGCGCCCACGGCGCGCTCGAGTTGCGTGGAGCCCTCGATGTCCGTGAACAGGAACGTCACGGCGGGGCCGGTCGGCAAGGTCATGCCGGTATTGTCGCGGTAGCGAGCAACCGGCGGCAGATCGAGAGCGGGTTCCCGGTGACCTCAGTCCTCGACGCGACGCGTTTGCCGGGCGCTCGCGACGAGGAGCAGGAACGACGTCTCGACGATGTCGACCCCGGCGATCACCGCGGCGATCACGATCGGCAGGGGATGTCCCAGGACCCAGCCGGCGGCCGCGGCAAAGGCGGCGGCGGCAAGAAAAACGAACCGGATCCCGCGCACCATCGCCGCCAGATCGAGGTCCGACTCCGCCCCCGAAGGCACGGTGCCGGTACCGGCAGTGCGCGCCTCTTCGATCCGCTGGAGTGCCATCCCGAGGAGTCGCAGCCCGAGAACGACGGCCACCGCCGCCAGGAATGCGCGGACGATTGCCGGCGGTGCCGCGATCGCGTCGAGAGCGTGGCCGGCCCCGCCGGCGATCATGGCGGCACCGATCGCCGCCAGCCCCAGGCCCAGCGCCAGCGCTGCCGTCAGGCGCGGGGAAAGGCGCGCTGCGTTCAAAGGAGTCCTCTCAATCCTCGATGCCGACGGGGATCTCCTGGATGGTGCCGTCGAGGATTCGCCAGGCGCGGAGGCTCTCCCGTCCGGTGATGCGGTCGGCCTCGTCGGGTGCCAGGGAGACGAGCACGTAGAGGGCGTCGGGATAGAACGCCAGGCCGATGTCGGTGGCCGACGGGACCGCCGGCGAGTGGGTATGGGAGTGGACAATCGCCCAGAAGACCTCGTCGGCGTCGTCGGTCGTGATGGTCAGCCGCAGCAGGTCGTCCGGGTCGATCTCGTATCGAACGGCCGACCCGAGCCGGTTCCGCGTCGGCTCCCAGCGGACCGCCCGACCGCCCTCGGCCGCGGGCCGGTCTCCGATGATGAGGCCGCACGCTTCCGCCGGAGCCGCAGCCCGGGCATGCGCGACGATCTGGTCGCGCATCGCGGCCGGCAGGACGATGCGTTCGGGGCCAAGAGAGCGGGGCAAGACCGTGGCCTGTCGCCTCGGCCATTCCTCGAGTGCTGCCAGCTCGCCTGCGTTCGCATCTGGTGCCGGTGGTCCGTTCGACGACGAGGCGCTCACCACCAGTTGACTCCGCCCTCCAGGTCCCCCTCCATCTCGTCGAGGTCGCGCGTGAAGGTGCCGGCCGAGAGGTACTTCCAGCCGCCGTCGGGGAGGAGGACGACGATCGTGCCGGAGTTCATCTCGCGGGCGACGCGGGCTGCCGCGACCAACACGGCCCCGCACGAAGGCCCGGCAAAGATGCCTTCGCGGAAGACGAGATCGCGCAGTGCCGCGATCGCGTCGTGCGCGGAGACCAGGTACTTCGCGTCCAGCATCGCGGGATCGAAGATCTCGGGCACAAAACCCTCTTCGAGCGATCGGAGTCCCTGGACCGCTTCACCGGGGAGCGGCTCCGCGGCAACGATGCGAACCCCCGGCTTGCGCTCCCGGAGATAGCGGCCAACCCCCATCAGCGTTCCCGACGTGCCCAGGCCGGCGACGAAGGCATCGATCTCGGGGCAGGCTTCGAGGATCTCGGGTCCGGTGGTCTCGTAGTGCGCGCGCGGGTTGGCCTCGTTGCCGTACTGGTAGGGCATCACGAACCGGCTGTCCTTGGAGACGAGGTGCTTGGCCAGCGCAATTGCCCCATTGGAGCCGAGGTGGCCGGGCGAGTCGATGACCTCGGCGCCGTACAGCGCGGCCATCTGGCGACGTTCCTGGGTGATGTTGTCGGGCATGACCAGGGCCACGCGATAGCCCTTCCGCCGGCCGATCATGGCCAGGGCGATGCCGGTATTCCCGGAGGTCGGCTCGAGAATGATCGAGTCGGGGCCCAGGAGGCCACGAAGCTCGAGATCCTCGATCAGGTACTTCGCAACGCGATCCTTGACGGACCCTGTCGGGTTCGCCATCTCCAGCTTGGCGAAGATCCGGACCGATGGCCGCGGTGACATCCGCGAAATCTCGACGAGCGGCGTATGTCCGATCGCATCCAGGATGTCGTCATAGCGGCCACCTGCCTGCGCAGGCTCGGTCGGCCGCGCGGGCAGAAGCGCCCGAAGCGCGCCCACGGTCAGTGCGCCGCGGGCGCCGACGAAGCCACCGGCCGGGTCACTGGGCGCCCTTGGCCAGGCGAGGCATCAGCGGGGCGCCCCCCCCGCCATGGCCGGCAGGAGGCGGACCTCGTCTGCTGCCTCGACCCTGGTTTCGAGCCCGTCGAGGTAGCGGACGTCCTGGCCGTTGACGTAAACGTTCACGAAGCGGTTGAGGTCGCCCTCGGGCGTCAGGAGCTGATCGCGCAGCGACGGGTGGCGCGCCACCAGGGCACCGACGAGGTCCTTGACTGACCCGCCGTCGAGCTCGAGCTGCTTGGCCCCACCCGCCGACGGACGGAGGACCTGCGGCAGCCAGACCGTGCTCATACCTGAGTGCCCGCCTGGTTGCCAGCTGAAGCCCCGATGGCCGGGCCCAGCGCGAACGGTGCATCGGTCGCGGCCGGCGCGGCCGCGGCCACCGCGAGGGGACGGCCGGCGCGGCGGGCCTCGACGGCCGCATCCGAGCAGACCGGGCACTCGGGATCGCGCCGAAGGCGAAGCTCCGTGAACGAAGCGTCGAGCGCGTCGAACAGCAGCAGGCGACCCACGAGCGAGTCGCCGATCCCCAGGAGGAGCTTCAGGACCTCGTTCGCCTGGAGCATGCCCATGATGCCGGGGACCACTCCGAGGACACCGGCCACGGAGCAGCCGGGGGCGAGCTCGGGCGGCGGTGGCGTCGGGTAGAGGCAGCGGTAGCACGGCCCCTCGAACGGCTTGAAGACCGTCAACTGACCCTCGAACCGGAAGACGCTGGCGTGGACGACGGGGATGTTCTCGGCCACCGCGGCGTCGTTGAGGAGGTAGCGCGTCTCGAATGTGTCCGTTCCGTCCAGGATCACGTCGTAGCCGGCGATGATCCGCTCGACGTTGTCGGCGACGAGCATCTCTTCATGGGCGACGATCTTGACCTCGGGGTTGAGGGCCGTGATCGAGATCCGCGCGGATTCGGTCTTCTTGGTCCCGACCCGATCGGTGGTGTGGAGGATCTGGCGCTGCAGGTTCGAAATGTCGACCACGTCGAAGTCGACGATGCCGATCGTGCCGACGCCGGCCGCGGCCAGGTAGAGCGCTGCCGGGCTGCCGAGCCCCCCGGCACCGATCAGCAGGACCTTGGATTCGAGCAGCTTCGCCTGACCCTCGATGCCGACCTCGGGGATCAGCAGGTGGCGGCTGTAGCGCTGCTTCTGCTCGGAGGTCAGGGCCGCGGGCATCGTCCAGGGCAGGCCCGACGACTTCCAGCCCTGGAAGCCGCTCGACATCGAGGCGACGTTCGTGTAGCCGAGCGCCTTCAGCGTCTGCGCAGCGAACAGCGATCGAACGCCGCCGGCGCAGTACAGCACGACCTCCTGGTCGCGATCCGGGACCGCGCTCTCGATCTGCTGCTCGACGTAGCTCTTGCTGATGTGGACGGCCCCGGGCAGGTGCCCCTGCTCCCACTCGGACGCCTCGCGGACGTCGACGATGGAGACGTCGCCCCGTTCGCGGAGGAGGTCGACCTCGGGCGGGGTCACCTGGCGGATCTCCGCGCGGGCTTCTCGCAGCAGGTCGGAATAGGTCTTCGGCATGGGTCGTTCGCTTCTCCCTGGAATTACGTGGCTGCTTACCTGTCTGGTGGCAGCCCAGTGGCGGTACGAGCGCCCTCGATGGCAGTCGACGGCGCACGGCAGCTCGCCGGCGGCTCAGGCCGGCTCGCTACACCTGCAGCAGCCCAGGCAACTCGAGCGCACGGTCATGAGTCGCTGCCCTGGATCGAGGCCGACGGGGCTGTCGCCGTTGCCGCTGTGGCCGCTGTGGCCGCTGTGGCCGCCGCCGCGCCGGCCAGAGCTGCGTCGGCCAGCGCCTGCTGGACTGTTTCGAGGGACAACATCGCGCATTTCAGGCGGGCCGGACTGATCTCGATGCCGAGCAGATCGAGCAGCTCGTCGGCACGGAATGCAACGACGTCACCGACCCGCTTGCCCTTGATCTCGTCGGTCAGGAGGGATGCCGACGCCTGGCTGATCGCGCACCCCCGGCCGGTGAACCCGACGCGTTCGACGACCCCGTTGTGGATCCCGAGCTGCATCGTGATCCGATCGCCGCACAGGGGGTTGGCACCCTCGTGCGACGCGGAGGGGTTGTCGATGACCCCGAAGTTATGGGGCCGCCGGTAGTGCTCGAGGATGTAGTCGCGGTACAGATCGTCCATCGTGGTTCGCGAGTCTAGTCCTTCAGACGTCGAACACTCGCCAGACCTCACGGAGGCCGGCGACGAGAGCGTCGATATCTTCGCGCGTGGAGTAAACGTTGAAGCTCGCCCGGGCGGTCGCAGCGAGGTCGAGCCGCTCGTGGAGCGGCATCGTGCAGTGGTGGCCGGCGCGGACCGCGATCCCCGACCGGTCGAGGATCTGGGCCACGTCGTGGGGATGGACGCCCGGCACGTTGAACGGCACGACGCCCCCTCGAAGGTCTGGGTCGAGCGGCCCGTACAACGCGATGCCGGGCAGTTCGCGCGGCAGTGTCTCGAGCGCGTAGGCGACGAGGTCGCGCTCGTGCGCGCGTACGCGATCCATCCCGAGGTCCGCAAGATAATCCGCGGCCACACCGAAGCCGATCGCCGCGGCGATATCCGGCGTGCCTGCCTCGAACTTCCATGGAACGTCGTTGAAGTCACTCCGGCGCAGGTGCACCTCGCGGATCATCTCGCCGCCGGCGAGGAACGGCGGCATCGCATCCAGCAACTCGCGACGACCCCAGAGGGCCCCCGAACCGGTGGGTCCGAGCATCTTGTGGCCCGAGAACACGTAGAAGTCCGCCCCGATCGCCTGGACGTCGACCGGCACGTGAGGCACCGCCTGGGCGCCGTCGATGAGGACGAGCGCGCCGGCGTCATGCGCCATCCTGGTCATTTCGGCGACCGGGTTGATGGTGCCGAGGGTGTTGCTGACGTGAGTGAAGGCGACGAGCTTCGGCTTCAACCGCAGGAGGACGTCGTAGACGTCGAGCCGGAGGAGGCCGTCATCCGTGATCGAGGTGAACTCGAGATCGGCGTCCCGCTCCTGGACGAGGATCTGCCACGGAACGAGGTTCGCGTGATGCTCCATCTCCGTCAGGACGATGGCGTCGCCGCGGTTGACGTTTCGACGACCCCACGAATAGGCGACGAGGTTGATCGCCTCGGTTGCGTTCCGGGTGAACACGATCTCGTGGGCGTCGGGCGCGTTGACGAAGCGGCCGACTGCCGCCCGGGCGCGCTCGTACTCGGCCGTCGCTCGCTCGCCGATCTCGTAAATGCCACGATGGACGTTGGCGTTGTACTCGCGATAGAACGTGTCGACCGCATCGATCACGACCTGCGGCTTCTGGCTCGTCGACGCCGAATCGAGGTAGACCAGCTGCCGGCCATGCGACTCCGTCGCAAGGATCGGAAAGTCCTTCCGGATGTCCGACGCATCGAGGCCCGCGACAGCCGAGATCGCCATTGGTGATCCCGCGGTTAGCGGGCTGCCTCCAGGACCTGGGGCGGCTCCTCGGGCAGCAGGAGGGCCTCGTCAGGTACGTCGATCGCCAGCCCGGCCTCGCGCAGGATGGGACCGTAGCCCTCTTCTTCGAGGCGAAGCGCGAGGTCCTTGCCGCCGGTCCGCACGATGCGGCCCTGGGCAAGGACGTGGACCACATCCGGGGTGATGTAGTTCAGCAGTCGCTGGTAGTGGGTGATGAGCAGGACGCCGAGCTCCGGGTTGAGCATCGCGTTGACGCCTTCGGCGACGATCCGGAGGGCGTCGATGTCGAGGCCGGAGTCCGTCTCGTCCAGGATCGCCATCTCCGGCTCCAGGACGGCCATCTGCAGCATCTCGAGGCGCTTCTTCTCTCCGCCAGAAAAGCCGTCGTTCACATATCGCGCGGCGATTCCCTCGTCCATCCGGAGGAGCGCCATCTTGTCGCGCATCTTCTGACGGAAGTCGCGCATGCTGATGCCGCCCTTCATCGGGTCCGTCGGGTCCACGTCTCCGCTTCGGTCGACGCCCTGGAGCCGGGCATTGAGCGCGGAACGGATGAAGCTGGCAACCGACAGGCCGGGAATGGCGGTCGGGTACTGGAAGGCCAGGAACAGGCCGAGCCGGGCGCGCTTGTCGGGGGACAGGGCCAGCACGTTGCGGCCCTTCCAGATCACGCTGCCGCCGGTCACCTGGTAGGCCGGATGCCCGAGCAACGCGTAGGCCAGGGTGGTCTTGCCCGAGCCGTTGGGGCCCATGATCGCGTGGACTTCGCCCTTGCCGACCTCGAGGTCGATGCCCCGGAGGATCTCCTGGTCGGGGTGGCCGAGTGGCGCCACGCGCAGGCCGCGGATCACCAGGCGCTGGTCGGTGTGGTTGTTGCGATCCTCGGTCATGGCTGGATCACGGGCGCGCGAAGCGCCGCCTCGTCGTTGGGTGCAGTCGTCAGCTCCTGGATCGAGGCGACCGGCAGCGCAGGGGCCGTGATGGCCTCCGGCAGGCGGTTCCTCGGCGGCACGAGATCCGCGAGGGTCATCCCGTCGAGCGTCGACGCAATCGCATTGCGCACGCGGACCCAGAGGACATTCACCGTGCATGACGGCGTGCGGTCGCAATCGAGGGCGTGCTCGGGATCGTCGGAGGCACAGATCATCGGCGCGATCGGTCCCTCGAGAGCCCGGACGACCTCGCCCATCGAGATCTCCCTTGGCGGTCGGGTCAGCTCGTAGCCACCGTGGGCGCCGCGGGTGCTGACCACGAGGTTGGCATCACGCAGGCTCATCACCAGCTGCTCGAGGTAGGCGCGCGGCAGATCCTCCTCGGCGGCGATTTCTGCGAGCGACGCCGGCCCGCGGCCGAAATGTCGACCGAGCTGAACCATCAAGCGGACGCCGTACTCGCCCTTCGTGCTGAAGGCGATCGCGCCACTGCCGTGGAACGTCGTGCGATGACTCAGAAGATGCTCCTTGGGGCTCGTTGGGGCTCGTCGTCGGGGCTCTGATTCGGCCGGTAATTCCGACCTTGGAGGTCGGGATTGAAGTCTAGCCGGGGCGCGAGATTCTCGTCAATCGACGGCGGGGAGGGTCCCCCGACCGGCGCGCCCGAGGGGCCGCGAGCATCCCTGGCCGGGCCAGGATCCGTGTCACTTTGACGCGATTCGGTCACGGTGGTTAGATGGGCGGGCGGTGCTGCGCGCGCACCTCGAGCGGTCGAGCCGGGGCATCTGAGCCTCGGGCGGCAGGATCCCACGGACATCCCGCTCCCTTGAGCCGCTGATCACCCATCGGTCACCAGCTACGGAGAAGCATGGTCAGGACCCGCCGATTCGCGCCGGTCTTCGCCCTGGTGGCCGCAGCCTTCTTGGCCGCCGCGTGTGGGGGCGGCGCCACCACCAGGCCGGGGTCAAACGAACCGGCCGGGTCGCAGTCACCGATGGAAGCGCTGATTGCGGGCGCGCGGGCAGAAGGCAGCCTGACCACCATCGCCCTCCTCCACGGATGGTGCGGCTACGGCGACCTCATCTCCAACTTCAAGACCAAGTACGAGATCGCGATCAGTGAGCTGAACCCGGAGGGTGGTTCCAAGGACGAAATCGACGCGATCAACCAGAGCAAGGCCGGCGGCCCGAGTGCACCGGACGTCATCGACGTGGGCGTCAAGTACGGCCCGCCATCGGTGAGCGGCGGCATCCTCCAGCCATACAAGGTCACGTCCTGGGAGACGATCCCGGGTTCGGCCAAGGACGCACACGGGAACTGGTACGGCGGCTACTACGGCGTGGTGTCCTTCGAGGTGAACACGGCCCTCGTAAAGGAGGTCCCAAGCGATTGGTCGGACCTGCTCAAGCCTGCGTACAAGAAATCGATCGCCCTCTCGGGTGACCCGACGGTTTCCGGAAATGCCCTCTCTCAGGCAGCCTTCGCCGTGTGGTCTGCTTCGCTTGCCAACGGTGGCTCACTCGATGACGCGCAACCCGGGCTTGCCTTCTTCAAGCAGCTGAATGCTGCAGGCAACCTGGTGCCGGTCGTCGGCACGACAGCCACGGTCGCCAGCGGGCAGACCCCGATCCGCATCACCTGGACCTACAGCGCGCTCGCCGACCGGGACTACCTCCGGGGCGCACCGCCGATCACGGTCGTGGTTCCGAGCCGTGGCCGCCTTGGTGGCACCGCCGCACAGGCGATCAGCGCGTTCGCGCCGCACCCCAACGCGGCGAAACTCTGGGAGGAGTACCTGTACTCCGACCAGGGCCAGCTGACCTGGCTCAAGAATTACTGCAGTCCGATCCGCTACGAGGACCTCAAATCTCGCGGGATCATTCCGCCCGAGATCTCGGCCAGGGTGCCGGACACATCCGGAACCATGCTGCCCACCGTCGATCAGATCGAGAAGGCCGGCAATCTCATCGTCAAGGGCTGGGCAAAGACGGTCGGCGTCGCCGTCAAGTAGCCGCCCGATCTGCGCGAGACCTGGACCCGAGCAACGTTTACGTCGCGGCAAGCAAAAATGGCTGGCGCAAGCACTCGGGTCGCGCCTAGACTGCATCCGTCGCGAGCCCGATTGGACCGCGCAGCGCGGCGGCACGAACAAGATCGAAAAAAGGTGCTCAAACCGCGCGGGGCGACGTACTGGAGGAGGAGCAGACCATGGCCGATGATCCCGTGCTCGCGAGGGTGGAGGAGCTCTCGGGGACATTCATGACGGGTCAACTCACCCGGCGACAGTTCGGCAAAGGCCTGCTGGCCCTCGGGCTTTCATTGCCCGCGGTCAGTCTCATCGTCGCGGCTTGCTCGAAAGCCGCCAGCCTCAGTCCCACCACTCCCACCGCCAGCGGGGCCTCGTCCGTCCTGGAGCCCGCGGAGGCCGCCCTGCTCAGCGCCGCGAAGGGCGAGGGCACGCTGTACCTCACGGGCATCCCGCCAGAGTGGGCCAACTACCAGGGACAGTTCGACCTGTGGGACAAGCTGACCGGGATCAAGCGGGACGGCATCACGACCGAGGGTGAGTTCACCTCTGGCCAGGAGCTCGATTCGATCAAGAACACGAAGAAGCCCGACGTCGGCGATGTCGGCATCACGTTCGGCTCCCAGGCCAAGACCGCCGGTCTGGTGCAGAACTACAAGCACGCCCACTGGGACGACGTGGACGCCAAGCTCAAGGACCCGGACGGGGCGTGGTGCATGGAGTACTACGGCACCGAGGCGTTCACGATCAACACCGATGCCGTCAAGCTCGATATCAAGGACTGGAAAGACCTGCTCGACCCGTCTCTGAAGAACTCCGTCGGCATCGACGGCGACCCGACCAAGGCGAGCGACTCGTTCTACGCGGTCTGGTCTGCCGCCTTCGCCAACGGCGGCGGCTTGGATGACATCGGACCCGGCGTCGACTTCTTCAACCAGCTGAAGGCGGCCGGCAACCTGACACCGACTCGCGCCACCGAGGCGAACATGCTGAGTGGCGAAGTCAAGGTTGGGATCAAATGGGAATACCTCGGCTTGGCCAACCGCGACAAATTCGCAGGGGCACCGAACATCAAGGTCGTGATCCCGCCGTCCGGGTCGGTCACCGGCCCCTACGTGGCGATCATCACAGCCACGGCGCCACATCCGAACGCCGCGAAGCTGTGGAACGAGATGCTCTTCAGCGACGCCGGCCAGCTGAACTACCTCAAGGGCTACGCCCACCCGGCCCGCTACGACGCGCTCGCAGCGGCCGGCAAGATCCCTGCCGACCTGATAGCCAAGCTGCCGTCGGCGGATGCCTACAAGACCGTCACGACCGTCTTTGACCAGGCGAAGGTCGACGCCGCAAAGGCGAAGCTCGGGACACTCTGGAAGCTGGTGGTCAACAGTTAGTTCGGCGGATCCGGCTCCCAGGAGATCGAACCCCGACCGGTGACCCAAAGCGGTCGCCCGCCGACGGCGCAGCCCACCGCGAGCAGACGTCGCGGTGGGCTGGCGATTCTCGCGCTCGTGCCGTTCGCCGTCATCGTCGTGTTCTTCCTCGTCATGCCGGCGCTATCGCTCCTGTGGGGCAGTTTTCACGTTGGTGGGTCCGGTCCGGTCACCCTGGCCAATTTCGACTATCTGCGCGGCGCCGACAAGTCGCTCCAGCCGTTCATCAACTCGTTCCTCATCTCCTTTGCCTCGATGATCAGCGGCGGCATCCTGGGCCTGGTCATCGCCCAGGCGCTCGTCTCTTCGAAGAATCGCCTGCTCGAACAGCTGACGATCACGTTCAGCAGCGTCGCGGCGAACTTCGCGGGGGTCCCGCTCGCCTTCGCGTACGTTGCGATGATCGGCGTCAACGGACTCCTGACTCGCTTCCTGATCGGGCTCGGGGTCGACCTCTACGGCAGCGGCTTCAGCCTGTATACCCTCGCCGGCCTGACCGTCGTCTACACGTACTTCCAGGTCCCGCTGATGATGCTGCTCATCCTGCCGGCGCTCCAGGCGATGCGCCGCGAGTGGCGAGAGGCGTCGGACAACCTCGGCGCCAGCCGCTGGCGCTACGTTCGGTCGGTGGCGATCCCGGTCCTCACCCCATCGCTGATCGCCTCGCTCTTGTTGCTGTTTGCGAACTCGTTCGGGGCGTACGCCACGGCGTATGCCCTGACGACGGGCTTCATCTCCCTCGTCCCGATCGCCATCTCGAACGTTATCGCGGGTGACGTGACCTTCGATCCCGGCCAGGGGGACGCGCTCGCGATGGGACTGGCGGTCGTGATGACCGTCTGTGTCGGAGGCCAGGCGATCCTCCAGCGTCGCGCATCGCGGTGGCTCAACCGATGACGGCTCCGACCCCGGGCGTGGCCGCCGAAGCAGGCCACGAGGCGACCAAGGTGATCGGTGCCGCGCAGGGCCGCCAGGCTCCGCGCCCGCGCCCTGGACGCTCGGTCCTGCCGGCGGTGATCATCGTCGGAGCCTTCCTCTACTACGTCGTGCCCCTCATCGCGACGGCCTCATTTGCCCTGTCCGACGGACGTCACTTCAGCGTGACGCCGCTCACCGACGCATTGGGCGACCCGGCATTCCACGATGCGATCACGCTGAGCGCGGGCATCGCGATCCTGACGACGATCGTGTCGATTGTCATCGTCGCCCCGACCTCCTACCTCATCGTGCTCCGCTTCCGGCGTATCCGGACGCTGGTGGACTTCATCACGATCCTGCCGTTCGTCATCCCGCCGATCATCCTGACCCTCGGCCTGCGCCAGGTCTACGGCGCCGAATCGCCGCTGGGCGTCAACCTCGTCGACTCACCGCTCCTCATCGTAGGTGGCTACTTCATCCTGTCGCTGCCATTTACCTACCGGGCGGTCGACAATGCGATGCGGGCGATCGACGTGGTGCTCCTCACCGAGGCGTCGGAGAGCCTCGGGGCCGGCGCGCTGCGGACCTTCCGATTGGTCATCCTGCCGGGCAGCCTGCTGGGGATCATCTCGGCGGGGCTTCTGTGCTTCACGACCGTCATGGGCGAGTTCACCCTTGCTTCGCTCCTCGGCTACGCGACGTTCCCGGTCTTTCTCAACAACGTTTACGCGAGCGCGCCGCGGGAGGCGACGTCCCTCGTCATCGTCAGCTTCATGATCACGTGGGCGGGCGTCCTCGCCCTTGCCGGGGTCGGGCGGAGGGCCGGAGGCGGCGCCACCGCTCTCCGCCGCGCCGCCTGACCCTGATTGGGATCGGATAGGAAGGACTGATGGCCCAACTCGAAATCCACGGCATCACGAAGCGCTTCGGCGGCCAGATCGCCGTTAAGGACTTCGACCTGTCCGTCGGCGACGGCGAGCTCGTGAGCTTCCTGGGGCCATCGGGCTGCGGGAAGACGACGATCCTCAGGATCACGGCGGGATTCGAATTTCCCGACGAAGGCAGCATCGTCGTGAATGGGCGGGATATCACGGCCCTGCCGGCCAACCAACGCGGCATGGGCATGGTCTTCCAGGGCTATGCCCTGTTCCCCAACATGAGCACGGCCGACAATATTGAGTACGGCCTGAAGGTCCGGGATCAGCCCCCGGAGAAACGCCGTCAGCGCGTGGCCGAGATGCTCGAGCTGTTCGGGCTCGGACACGTCGCGAAGAGCTATCCGAGCCAGCTGTCCGGCGGGCAGCAGCAACGCACCGCATTCGCCCGGGCGGTGGCCGTGGAACCCTCCGTGCTGCTTCTCGACGAGCCGCTTTCGGCCGTCGACGCCAAGGTCCGCGAGGAGCTCCGCACAGAGATCCGGCGCATGCAACAGCGCCTCGGGATAACAGCGATCCTGGTGACCCATGATCAGTCGGAGGCGCTCTCGATCAGCGATCGCGTCGTTGTCATGAGCCGCGGCAAGATCGAGGAGATCGGCACGCCTGGCCAGATCTATGCAGAGCCGCGCTCCGAATTCACGGCGTCATTTGTCGGGGCCATGAACCGCCTGCCGGTCCGCGTGATCTCGTCGGCCGAGGGACTCGTGGAGCGCCAGGGCCAGCGCTTCGCGGTGGCCGGCGCGACCGAACTGCCGGAAGGGAGTGCGGCACTCCTCCTCGTTCGACCCGAATTGCTCCAGCCCGTCGAGGATGGCGCGGCTCCGAAGGAGACGACCCTGAGCGGTCTCGTCGAGGTCCAGACCTTCCTTGGCTCGACGACGCGCCTCCTCGTGCGCGAGGGAGAAGGCGGAAACGAGACCGTCCTGCATGGTGGCTCGCCCCTCATCGCAGTAGAGATCCCGAGCTCGATGGCGTCACGTTGGCCGGGCGGCAGCCGCATCACCGTCGCGATCCCGACGGGCGCCGCGCGAGTGATCGCCGCCTCGGCCGAGCCATCTGCGCCGCCCACGGCCTGACTGCGCCGTTGACGCAGCGAACGCTGGATCGAGCAGTGCTCGATGGCTTCAAGCTGGTCGTCTTCGACAAGGACGGCACCCTGATCGAATTCGATGCGATGTGGGGCGGTTGGCTGATCGCCCTCGCGCAGCGCCTCGAGGCGGACACCGGCCGCGCTCTCGACGATCAGCTTTTTGCCGCGTTCGGCTTCGACGCCTCCACGGGCCGACAAACGCGGGGGAGCCGGCTCTCGGCCATGCCGATGGCGCGCCTGCGGGAGATCGGCGTCGACGTTCTCGCAGAGAGCGGCATGACCCGCGCCGCGGCCCTTACCGCGGTCGAGCGCCAGTGGCAGGCGCCCGATCCCGTCGCGCTGGCGCGGCCGCTGGCGCCGCTCCAGGAGCTCTTCCGCTCACTGAGAGGGGCCGGATCGAAGGTCGGTGTTGCGACGATCGACGATCGTGTCCCGACCGAGCGGACCCTCGACGCGCTCGGGGTCCGGGAGCTTGTCGATGGTCTCGCCTGTGCCGACGATGGCCTGGCCGTCAAGCCCGCACCGGACATGGTTCTCCATCTCTGCCGCCAGCTCGGGGTCGATCCGGCCGACTCCGCGGTCATCGGGGATTCACCCTCCGACCTCGCCATGGGCCGGGCTGCCGGCGCGGGTTTCATCGTCGGCGTCCTGACAGGGGTCGGGTCCCGAGGGGAGCTGGCGCCGATCGCCGACGTCGTGGTGCCATCGATCGCCAGCCTATTGCCCTGACAGCCGCGACGGGGCGATCGTTGTCTCGGGGCACCATTTCCCCGTTCCCACTGGTACTTTTGTCCCATCGCCGGGCACCGGCGGTCCCGTTACGCTCGGCGCTGCGCCTTATCCGGGGACTGGATCTGTTCCGGTCCGCGAAAACCCGGAGCCTCGTGCTCGGAACGTTGTGTGCGGAGGGCGCCGAGCGTGGAGGTGGGCGGCCCGATGGTCCTGGCAGGAGATCCTGCTCGCCCGAGACGATCGTGGATTCGCCCGCGGCCCCAACGAGACGAGCGGGACGGCTCCGGCGCGGGGGGAGCCGCGACGCGAGCGCTGCACTTCGGCGGGTCGCTGCCGAACTGAGTGGCACGATCGACCTCCCGGCGCTGTTCGAGGACGTCCTCGACGAATCCGTTGAGCTCTTCGGAGCGGACCGTGCTGGCCTCTGGAAATACCACGGCGACCGCGGGCTGCCGTTCGAGCTCGCGACGCACCGGGGGCTGCCCGACGACCTTCTCGCGGCCGCCCGCGCACTCCGTCGCGATAGCAAGTCGATCGGCCTCGAGGCGCTGCGCACTGGCACGGTGAGAGTCGTGCGCGAGCCAGGCACGCGAGGGTCGACCGCTGAGCTTCGCCGCGCGTTCCGAACCCACGACATCTCGACCATCTGCGTGGTGCCCGTCATCTTCCGTAACGAAGGACTCGGCCTGCTGGTCCTGTACCACACCCAGCCGCACGACTGGTCCACCGAGGAAACAGCTCTCGCGCGGAGCTTCGCCGACGGAATCGCGGCCGCAATGGCCAACGCCCGGCTGCTCGACTCGGTCGGCTCGTTGGCGGCACGGCTCCGAGCCATCCAGGACCTGGGGCTGAAGCTCAATCGGATCAGCGACATCGGGGGCATCGGGCGCGCCATCGTGGCCGAAGCGGGCGGCCTCATCGAATGCGACACGATCCGCGTTTACACGGTTGATCTTGCGTCGGGCTGGTGCGAGCCGATCGCGTTCCGCGGCCGCTTCTTGGGTTCCGACGAGCCGGCGACACAGCTGCTCAGGGTGCGGGTCGGCGAGGGGATCACCGGCTGGGTCGCCCAGCACAACGAACCGCTGATGGTCGGCAATGCGGGCGCCGACAGTCGCAGCGTGCTGCTCGGGTCCGCCGACGCTCCCGAGTCGATGCTCGCCGTCCCCATGACGTTCGACGACACCGTCCACGGCGTGATCGTTCTCTCCCGGCTCGGGATGGATCGGTTCAACCGCGACGATCGGTCGACCCTGATGATCTTCGCCGGCTACGCCTGTCAGGCGCTGGTCAATGCCCGAAACCTCGAGACGCTGAGCGGGCAACGTGAGGAGCTCGAGCTCAAGATGGCCAGCCAGCGCCGTCTCCTCGAGGTCAACGAGCGGCTCCTCTCAACGCTCGACCCGACGGAGGTCCTGGAGCTCATCGCCGACTCCCTCAAGACGGTGGTCAGCTACAACTCGCTCACGATCTACGAGGCTGACCGCGAGCGTGACGTTCGGCGGGCCGTCGTCGCCCGCGACCGGTTCGCAGATCTCATCCTGGCCAACGAAGGACCCGTAGACCGCGGATTCACGGGCTGGGTCATTGCGCACGGCGAAGCGATCCTCGCCAATGAGGCCCATCTCGATCCTCGCGGGGCACAGATCCCGGGCACGCCGGTCGAGCCCGAAGCGATGATCGTGGTTCCGCTGATCGTCAACGCCAACGTCCGGGGAACGCTCAATGTCGCCCGGGTCGGCCCCGGGGAGGCCCCTTTCACCGAGAGCGAATTCGAGCTCGTGAAGCTCTTCGCCGGGCAGGCCTCGATCGCGCTCCAGAACGCCGAGGCGCACGGCGCGATCAAGGTCCTGGCCGAGCACGACGCGCTGACCGGACTTCTCAATCACGGCGCGTTCCAGCGCGAGCTGGGCGAAGCGATCACTTCCAGCGACGGACGGCCACTGGCGTTGATGATGATGGACCTGGACGGCTTCAAGGCCTTCAACGACACGAACGGCCACCCCGACGGCGACGTCCTCCTGGCCGAGGTCTCGGAGCGAATCGTTGCCGCCGTCCGCGAGGGCGACCGGATCTATCGCTACGGCGGTGATGAGTTCGCAGTCCTGCTGCCCGGCGCCAGCCGGGACACGGCGGCCGAGGTTGCCCAGCGGATCCGGGCGGCGATCGCCGGCCTCCCGGACCCCGTCATGGGACCCAAGATCTCGGTCAGCATCGGCGTCACGTGTTTCCCCGAAGACGGCCGCACGAAGCAGGACCTCGTCAAGGCGGCCGACCAGGCCCTCTACCTCGCGAAACCGTCGCTCAAGGCGGAGGTGTCCCTGCGTCGCGATCCCTATGTGGCCGCGCTCGACGAAACCGCCATCGCGCTGCACGACGGCAGCGAGCCGACCGAGCTATTGGGAACCATCCTCGACCGCGCCGCCCATCTCCTCGGAACCCAGCACGGATACGTGTACCTCGTCGAACCGGACGAGCAGAGCCTCGTCGTCAGCGTCGGCATCGGCATGTTCACCGAGTACATCGGATATCGGCTGCCCGTTGCACAGGGCGTTGCGGGCGCCGTCTTCCGGACCGGTCGCTCCGTCGCGGTCGACGACTACGACACATTCTCGCGCCGGGCGGCCGACATGCCAAAAGGCGAATTCGGCGCCGTGGTGGGCGTACCCCTGACGTCGGGCGGGAAGGTGGTCGGCGTCATCGGCCTCGCGGCCGGCGACAGCCAGCGGACCTTCGGCAAGCGCGAAATCGGCGCGCTAGCCGGCTTTGCCCAGCTGGCTTCGATGGCACTCGACAACGACCGTCTCCAAGAGGCGGCCCAGCGCGGAGCCCTCTACGACCATGTGACCGGCCTCCCCAACCGCGAGCTGCTGACGGACCGCCTCGACCAGGCCCTGACGTGGACCAGCCCCGATGAACCGGGCCAGGTCGCGGTCGTGCTCGTCGACATCGACCGCTTCCGCGTGATCGCCCAGAGTCTGGGACACGCCGCCGGAGATCGATTGCTGCTCAACGTCGGGCAGCGCCTCGTCGCCTCCGTGCGGCCGACCGACATCGTCGCCCGGATCGGCGGGGACGAGTTCGGCATCGTGCTGGCGTTGACCCACAGGGACGATCCCCGGCGCCTCGGCGATCGCATCGAAGCGGAGCTGAAGGCGCCGTTCGATCTCGACGGGCGGTCGTGGTTCGTCAGCGTCAGCATGGGCATCGCTCTGGGGTGGCCCGGGCGCACGTCCGCCTCAGAGGTTCTCAGGGAGGCGGCCATTGCGCTGGTGCGAGCCAAGTCGAACGGAACCCAGCGGAAGGTCGTCTTCGAGTCGGCGATGAGCGACGTCAGCCTGGCGCGCGTGGACCTCGAAAACGACCTCCGATCGGCGCTCGATCGTGGTGAGTTGAGCCTGGCCTACCAGCCGATCGTGGACCTCACGACCAACCGCGTCCTCGGATTTGAGGCCCTCTCGCGCTGGCGCCACCCGACGCGGGGCAATGTCCCGCCATCGACGTTCATCCCGCTCGCGGAGGAGAGCGGCTTGATCGTTCCGATTGGGCGCTGGGCGCTCGAATCGGCCTGCCGCCAAGCCGGGGCATGGCACGATGCGTTTCCAGGCTATCCCCTGATCATGAGCGTCAACCTGTCGCCGCGGGAGTTCATGAATCCAAGCCTCGTCGACGACGTGGCGGCCATCCTGGCCGACACCGGCATCGATCCGGCCACCCTCGAGCTCGAGATCACGGAGAGCGTCGCAATGGACGAGTCGGCTGAAGGGACACGCGCCCTGCGCTCCTTGCGGGCCCTCGGTCCCCGCCTGGTCCTCGATGACTTCGGGACCGGCTACTCGTCGCTGTCCTACCTTCGGAACCTACCGCTCGACGCGATCAAGATCGATCAGACGTTCGTGACCGATCTCGGCGCGGGCGACCCGAACCTGCCCATCGTCCAGGCGATCATCGCCCTGACCCACGGCCTGGGGATCGATGTCGTGGCGGAAGGCATCACGACGGCGGCCAAGGCGCGGCGATTGCAGGCCCTCGGCTGCGACCGCGGGCAGGGTTATGCCTGGGCAAGGCCGATGCGCGCAGCCGCCGTCGAACGGATCCTTCGGCGCGGCCCGCTGGCGGCGCTTCCAACGACGGCGACCAGCGGCCGAGGCGGCTCGATCCGCACCTCGATCGCTCCGCTTCCGCGTAATCGACCCGGACGTCTCCGCGCCTTGGGGATGCCCGCGTCGTAGCAGCCCCTGCGGCTAGCGGCGGCCCCCGGTGAGGCGCAGCAGGAACAGGAACAGGTTGATGAAGTCCAGGTAGAGCTGGAGCGCCCCGATCACGGCGCCCTTCTCCATCGACCCATAGCGCGCGGCGAGGTCGCCGCCGCCGATCCGCTGGACGTCGTACGCCGTCAGCGCGGTGAACAGCACGACACCGATGATCGAGACCACCAGGCCGAAGGGCCCGCTCGGCAGGAAGACGTTGATGACCATGGCCACGATGAGGCCGATCAACCCCATCGAGAGATACCCGCCGATTCCGACGAGCGGCCGCTTCGTCGTCGCGCCGTAGAGGGCCGCGCCGCCGAACATGGCCGACGCCGACAGGAACGCCGTAACCACCGACGTCCCGGTGTACGTCGAGACGATGAGACCGATCGTCAGCCCCAGCGACGCCGCATACGCGAGGAACAGCCCGAGGGCCGCCGACGCGCTGATCCGGTTGATGAGCGCGCTGATGGCGATCACGAGTCCCAACTGGCCGATGAGCAGGATCAGGAACCCGCCCTGGGCGAACTCGAGCAGGGGTTGATTCGACTGCACGACGGCGGCGACTCCGGCTGTGAGGAGCAGGCCGACGAACATCCAGGTGAAGGCGTGGGTGAGGAACGTCGCCGAAAGGGCGGCGGGCGGCCGGACGCCGATCTGCGAGGGGGACAGGGACGGGGGTTGCTGGCTGAACATCCTGGCTCCTGGTTCGGTTCCTATGCGGGGTGCTTCGTTTTGGATGCGATTCGTGAGGGCCGCGACTGCCGAGCCTCGGCCTCCTCGGCGGCCCGCGCAAGGACCCACAGGAAATCGGCGAGCCGGTTCAAATACGGTAGCAGGTGCCGGCCGGGAACCAGGCCGGCCCGGTCCAGCGCAACGGCGCGCCGCTCCGCGCGGCGCAGGATCGTTCGCGCGAGCTCCAGCGCGGCACTGGTGACGGATTCACCCGGAACGACGAATTCATTGGGCATGGTCACGTGCTTCTCGAGCTCCACCAGGAGCGTTTCGACGTCTTCAACCATGGCCGGGCCGACGCGCGTCCGCCCGTCCTCGAGGCGGTCCCAGGCGTCCGGATTGGTCGCCAGCTCCGCCCCGACGACGAAGAGGTCGCGCTGTATCCGAAGGATCGTGTCCTCGATGCCGGCGAGGTTCGGCGGCAGGGTCCCGTGCTGGCGCTTGAGGTCGAGCTCGGCGCGAGCCAGGCCGAGGGCCGCGACCGCTTCATCGATCGTGCCGTAGGCCTCGGTGCGGAGGTCGTCCTTGGCGATCCGCTCGCCGCCATACAGAAGCCCGGTCGTCCCGTCGTCGCCACGCCCCGTGGCAACGCTCGAATCGATCTTCCGCCGGTCAGCAGCCACGCGTTAAAGGTACGTCGAGTCCCTCACCACATGAGGCCCGCGTCGCGCGGATCCCATCGCTCAGCTAATAGCGTGATCTTCACTGGGTGATCGACGACCGATTCCGCCTGTTCCTTGACCTGCTGGATCATCGACCCGGCGTAGGGGCAGAACGGCGTGGTGAGGATCATCTTGATCTCGGATTCGTCCTTGCCGAGGATGACCTGCTTGATCAGGGCAAGCTCGACGACGTTCATCCCGATCTCGGGATCGACCACCGCTCGCAGCGCGTCGAGGATCGCTAGCTCGGTGGCCCGGCGTTCGGCGTCGAAGAGGGGCGCCGCCGCTCCAGGCTCGCCGGTCGTGGTTTCCGAGGTGCTTGCCGTCGTGGGGCGTGCCTCTTCGGTAGTGCTGACGGTGTCGGTCATGAACGGGAAGATCTCCGGTGCGTGCTCAGAGACTACCACCGGCCGCCGAAACGCCCGGACGCCGACGGCTCCGGAGGACGAATCGCGCCGAGCGACAGCCGCGTCTCAGCCGAGCGCCATCTCCGGCCTGGCCGCCTTGATCACCACGCCCGTGACCCGGTACTGCTCCGGCAGGCCGGCGGCCTCGTCCTCCGTATAGCCCGGGCCGGCCAGCGAGCCATCGGGCTCGAAGAACTCGGCGTAGGCCTCGCGGTGGTTTGCGGCGTAGACGTAGGCGGCGGCAATGCCCATCGTCCGGAGCTCGGGGTGGTCGGTCAAGATCCGGAGCCGGTTGTAGCCGCTGCGGCGAAGCTCCAGGAGCTGGCGGACGGTGAGCCGCGAGCCGTAGCAGAACGGCTCGCCGTTCATGACGAGCGGATCGACCTGGACCCACTTGACGGTCATCTCAGGCGCCCTTGTAGATGAACGCCAGAAGCCTGTTGCGCTTGCGAGCGTCGCCGGCGATGCGGCGGGTGTTGGCGAACGTCTTGATGGCTTCGTCGATGGCCACGTGGACCGGCGCAACGTCGCTGGGCGGGAGAAAGGCCACCAGGACCCGCCGAACGGCTTCCGCGATCGTGATCAGGTCGTCCATCGGCACATGACGCCGTCGGAAGACCGGACCGACCCAGTACGCCCACTCGCTGGCGAATTCGGGGTCGTTTGTGGCGACTGCGAGCGCGACGCGGTCGATCATCGATCCGGTGTCGCGCAGGAGCCGGCGCAGCCCGATTTCGTCGTAACGGTCGCGGAAGGTCGGGTCGGCTTCGACCGCGGCTTCGAACGCCCGCGTCGCGAGCCGGTCCCGGTGCGCTCGAATCGCCTCGGCGGCGGCGGGCGAGCCGGCCTTCTCATCGGGTGGCGGGAGGCCGAGGCTGGGGTGGCTCACGGATTCGAGTCTATCGGATCGGAGGATCCCCAGCCCTTACCGTCGCATCGATCTGAGATCACTTTCATCGATTCGCCGAGCGTCTTGCGGTCTCGGGCTGAACCCCGCCCGACTCGCCGACGAACGGCATCTGCTGGCGATCGACTGCGTCGAGGCTCATTCTCAGGACCGCGAGCTTGGCCTCGGCGACATCGCGGACGTAGTCCCATTCCTCATCGGGCGACATCGGTCGCCCGCGCACGATGTTCTTCGACTTCCCCACGTTGAGCCAGGCCAGGTGGTAGCGGTCCATGCTGCCCCACGCCGCCGTCAGGAGGTCGTCCGAGAGCTGCAGCCAGGTCCGAAACGCGGCCAGGGATGGAGCGGCCGTCAGCCGCTCTCCCTCGTCGATGAGCTGCTGCGTCCGGTCGATGAGTTCCTGACGTTTCACGACCCGCCCCGGGAACTCACGGCGCGGGCACTCACGAGGCCGGCCCCGCGCGCACGAACGTCTCGCGATCCTCCCTGGCCCGCAGGGTCCAGGGCCCGGGCAGCCCCGCGCCGATCTCGTGACCCTCGAACCGTGTGACCGGGAGGATCCCGGCGACGCTGCTGGAGAGGAACGCCTCCTCGGCCTCGGCCAGGTCGCGCGTGGTGAGCAGGCCCTCGTGGCTCGCAAGTCCGGAGCGCCCCGCCCATCCGAGGATCCATGAACGCGTCGTCCCGGGCAGGATCGCGCAGTCAAGTGACGGCGTCGCAAGCTCGCCATCGCGGACCAGAAAGACGTTGGCTGAGGTCGCCTCCGAGACGTACCCATCGGTCGTGAGGAAGATCGCCTCGTCCGCGCCGACGCGCCGAGCCTCCAGCCTGGCGTAGACGTAATCGGCACGACTCGTCGTCTTGAGGTGGGCAAGGGGATTCTCCGGGTCGCGTCGAACGGAGCTCGCCACGACGTGCAATCCCACCTCGAGATGACTGCGGGGCGGCGGGACGACAGGCCACGCCTGGATGGCGATCGTTGCCGGGGCGGTCTCGTCCTGCGGCAGGAGCCCGCGCGCCATGAACGCCCCACGCGAGACCGTGATCCGGATCGATGCATCGCTGGTCACGCTTGCGAGCCCTTCGGCATCGAGGAGTGTGGCAATTCCCACCTCGAGTGTCGTCTCGAACATGTCCGGCAGGACAATGGCCAACGCGCCCGCACTCGACTGGAGGCGCGCAAGATGCTCGACGAGCTCGATCGGATGGCCGGCCCGGGCGCGGAGCGTCTCGAAGACTCCGTCGCCGAGCTGGAAGCCGCGATCGAAGACCGAGAGGTGCGGTCCGTCGGCCGGCAACAGGCGACCGTTGACCCAGACGTGTTGGGGTGCCATCTCGAGGATTATCGTCCGAGCCGACCCCTCGCCGGACGCTGCGGCCCCTGCGTGGAATAATTCGCGGATGGTCGCCTCCGGCGCCTCGAAGCTCGAGGCGGAGCCACCCTTCCCGCTCGGTGCCGCGGCGCTCTCAGAAGACGACGTCCTCCACCCGTTCACTCAGCCTCAGTGCTCCCTCGCCGTCCAGCTGCGGCGGGCGACCGGTGCGGTCGTCGGGCGTCCCGTCGAGTTGGAGGCGATCGACCAGGAGCTCGATTCCGGACGCAGGCATCTTGCGGCGGTCACGCTCGAGGGTGAGCCCGGGATCGGCAAGACGCGCCTGCTGGTTGCCGCGTCCGAGATCGCCGCCCGCAAGGAATTCACGTGCGTCGCCGTCACGGCCGATGAGGAGATCCGCGGACCGTTCCTGGTGGCCCAGAGCATCTTCGCCGCACCCGCCTTGCGGGCGGCAGTCGGGGGCACGCCAGCCGGCGAGGCAGTCGACCGTGCCTCGAACGCCATCTCGGGTCGCGACGAGGCCGGCTTCGAGGCGCTCCCGCCCGAGGGCAAGCTGCTCCGAACGTTCGATCTGGCCTCCATCGCGCTCGCGCAGGCGGCCTCGGTCCAACCTCTGGCGCTCCTGATCGACGACGTGCAGTGGGCGGACGACGACACCCTCCGCATGCTCCGCTACGTCGCTCGGACCGACTCCGACCGTCCGATCTTCCTGCTGCTCGCAATCCGCCCAGATGAGGTCGCGTCGGTGACGGAGGCGGTGAACCTGATCGCCGATATGGAGCGGATGGGGCTGGTGCGCCGTCTGCGCCTTGGACGGTTCAACCAGCTCGAGACCGCCGAGCTCTGTCGCCGTGTTCTCGGCGCGACCATTGAGCCGGCCTCGGCAGCAACACTTCACGCACAGGCGGAGGGGGTCCCATTCATCGTCGAGGAGCTGACTCGCACATACCGCGAGAACGGCATGCTCCAACAGGTCGACGGCGTTTGGACACTGGCTCGCAACGCCGGCCGGCTGGTCCCGTCCGCCGTCCGAACCCTCATTCAGCGGCGGGCGGCTCGGTTGCCACAGGAAACCCGGGATGCGATGGGCGACGCGGCCCTGCTCGGACGGAGCTTCAGCCTTCGCGATCTGGGAGCCATCCGGCTTCGACTCGACGGATCAGAGGCTGCGCCCGGGCTGCTTGCCGAGGCGCTTGCTCCGGCCGCAGGAGCAGGCCTCCTGTTGGAACATCCGGAGAGCTCCGCTGCCGATTACACCTTCAGCCACGAGCAGGTCCGGGACTTCGCGATCGCAGGCCTGCCGCAGGCTCGCCGGCGCGCGGTACACGCCGCCATCGTCGAGCTCCTCGCGGGTGACGGCGAGCCTGCGCCTGCCAGTCTGCCGCTCCTCGCTCAGCATGCCCTGGCCGCCGGCGATCCTGAGCGGGCCGCCCGATTCTCGATCGAAGCCGCGCACGTCGCTCTCCAGTCGAACGCGCCTGAGGAAGCTCTCCGGATCGTGGAGCAGGCATTGCCCATCGTGTCGACGTCCCAGGAACGGCGAACGCTGCTCACCGCACGAGACGATGCCTATGCGGTCCTCCGCCGGGCGGCCGACCGGCTGGATGGATTGGCCGAGCTTGGAGCGCTCGCGGAGGCCCTGCGAGACTCCCATTTCGAGCTGGACGTCATGCTCCGAAGGTCTGCCGCCCTGCGGCTCGCCGCCGAGCCGGATTCAGCAGCCGCGCTCGCCCGGCGCGTCCGGGGCCTGGCTGCCGAGCGCGGCGATGTGGCGGCGGAACTCGCGGCCTGCCTCGAGCTTGGCCAGGCGCTCCTTCGCTCGCCGCTCGGCGAGGGCTTTGGATCAGCCTCTGGCGAAGCCGACCTCGATGGGGCCGAGGAAGCCTACCGCCGGGCCGCGGAGTTGGCCACCGAGCTCGGGGACGAGCGCGGCGTCGCGGCCGCGATCCGCGAGGTTGCGATGATTCTGCTGTCACGGGTGCGGGAATGGTTCGGCGAACAACTCCGTGCCGGGCGCGCGATGGAATTCGGCCAGCGACTCGCAGGCGGCGAGCAGCTCGACGACATGCTCCTGACCTTCCCGATCGCTCCGATGGTGGGCGAGATCAAGGGCCTCCTGGACAAGGCCCTCGGTATCTACGAGCGCCTCGGCGACCGGCGAGGTGTCATGTCCACCGTCATCGCCATGGCCTACACGAACTACGCCCCCATCATCCATTTCGCCTCGTCGGCTCGCCACATCGAGGAGATCCGGCGGGTGACGTCCCGCCTTTCATCGATGGTGACGGAAAGCGAGCGCGCCCGGCTCGAGTTGCAGATGCTCTACGGAGTCCACGTCTTCGCCCGGGCCAAGATCGTGCCGGACCTCGAGTTGGCCCGCGGCGAAGAGGCCTACCGCTCCGCCCAGATGGTGGGCGACCGCACGATCGAATTCCTGGCGGCGGGCGGAATGGCGCTCGCTCACATGGGTCTCGGCGAGATGGCGGAGGCGGAGGGCTGGCTGACTCGTGCCGGAAACGCGGCGGCGGTCGCGCCGACGACGGTCCGGGCGCGGCAGCTCGAAACCTGGCGCGGCATGGCCCGGGCTGCGGCTGGTGACGCGGCCGGCATGCGGAACCACCTCGAGCGCGCAGTCAAGATGGCCACGGATCAGGGAAACGCGGCCGCCCGATGCGAGTCGCTGGCCCGATTGGCCATCGAATCCGCGCGGCTCGGCGCGCGGCTCCATGACGAGGAACTGCTGGCGCTGGCGGAACGCTCGGCGCTCGAGGCCAAGGAGTTGACGACCCTTCTCCCCGGACATGCACCGTGGGGCCCGCAGGCAGACGCAGCCCTTGCCGAAGTCGCGCTCGCCCGAAACCAGCCGGAGCGAGCCGTCGCCGCGGCAGGATCGGCGATCCAGGCCTTCCAGGAGGCGCTGCACGAGGACGTCAACCTGGACGTTCTGCTGATCGCCACTCGGGCCATCCTCGCGGGCGGTCCCCCGGATCTGCAGGCGATGATGCGCGGCTGGCTCCGCAGCATCCTTGCCGGGATCGCCCAGCGGACCATCGACGAAGACGTCCGGGTTCGCTGGATGCGGGGACCGCTGGGCCGCGAGCTCGTGGAATTGGCCGGCTCGCTGGATGGCCTCCAGACGGAACCGAGCAGCGACGGCCAGCCGGACGCGATCGCCAACCTCGACGAAGAGGAGCGACGCCTGCTGCAGCTGCTCGCCGCCGGCAACACGAACCGGGAGATCGGGGCGGCCCTCGAGCTCTCGCCGGAAACCGTTGCCCAGCAACTGGCCGGTCTCTTTGCCAAGATCGGCGCGTCGTCGCGAGCCGAGGCTACGTCGTTCGCGTTCCGGGGGCACCTCGTTTGAGCACGATCCGGACCCGGGTCGACCGCCACAAGTGCATCGGCGCCGGGAACTGCATCACGATCGCCCCGACCGCGTTCGACTGGTTGCGAGGCGATTTCGGCAAGGCCGATGTCGTAGGTGCGGACACCGTCGAGGAGGAGCTCCTGCGGGAAGCGGCGCTCGCCTGCCCGACCGGTGCGATCGAGATCGAAGAGATCGAGGAGCTGCTGCCCTGGCAGCTGCGAGGCAGGAGCGGACCGACCCGACGCGTCCTCAAGACCTTCATGTTCACGGATATCGTCGGCTCGACGAACCTCGTGGAAGCCCTCGGCGACGAAGCGTGGGAGACCCTCCTGCGCTGGCACGATCAAACGCTTCGGAGCACGTTCGTGGCCCACCAGGGGCAGGAGGTCGTGGCCACCGGCGATGGATTCTTCGTCGGATTTGACTCGCCTGAGGCGGCCGCAGCGTGCGCCGTGGCGATCCAGCGCGGACTCGCCGATCACCGAAAGCAGCACGGCTTCGCGCCCCAGGTCCGGATCGGGATCCACGCGTCGGACGCGACCCAGGTCGGAACCAACTTCTCCGGCAAGGGCGTCCACGAGGCTGCCCGAATCGCCGCCCTCGCGGAAGGCGGCCAGATCCTGGCCAGCTCGAGGACACTTGCCGGCACCGAGCTCTCGACGTCCGACGCGAGGATGGTCACCCTCAAGGGCATCACAGAACCGATGGAGATCGTGACGATCGAGTGGCGTTGACCGCGACAACGTTGCCGGTGCTGACCTGGGAAGAGTCGCGACCGACGATCGATACGCTCCGCCGCTACCTTCAGATCCTGGGGAAGATCAGGCTGGCGTCGTCACCGCCCAGGGAGCACTCCTGGAATGCCGGCTTGACCGTGACTCCACGCGGCCTCACGACCGGCCTCCTCCGCCACGGTGAGGACGACTTCGAGATCGAGCTGGACATGGTCGGGCATGCCATCTCCGCTCGCACGACGCGAGGGACGCTCGGGCGCGTCGAGATCGACGGGAGCGCGTCAGTCGCGTCCGTCTACGGCGGGCTCACCGAGATGCTGGCCGCGGATGGAATTCGGCCCACCATCCGACCCGTCCCGTATGGCCTTGCCGACACGACACCGTTCCCCGAGGATCTCGCCCCGCGGCCCTATGACCCGGCCTACATCGCAGGACTCTCCGAGGCGTTGCGGTTCGGCCACGCGGCCTTCAGCAAGTTCGCCGGCCGGGCGATCGTCAAGACAAGTCCGGTCTTCTTCTTCTGGCACAGCCTCGATCTCGTCCTCACCCGCCACCTGACGCGGCCCAACGCCACGTCCACTGACGAGCCCCAGACTGAGGAGACGATCGCATTCGGCTTCTGGCCCGGCGACCTCGATTTCCCGCAGCCGAGCTTCTACTCGTACATGACTCCAGAGCCACCTCGGGTGGCCGAGACGGCGCTGGCCGCCGGAGGCGTCTGGGCGCCGCAGGGTGACACTCACCTTGCCCTGCTCTCCTACGAGAACATTCGGGCAAGCGAGGATCCGCACGGGCGCCTCCTTGATTTCCTCGACGGCGCCTACCAGGCGGAGGCACGCCTGGCCGCGTGGCCGGTCGACGCGCTTCGCTCCAAATGGAGTCCGGAACCACCGCCCTGATCGTTCAGCGCGGCGCGACGAGGGACTGGGAGCCACCGGCCTCCCTGACGGCGCCGATCTCGCGTCCGCCGAGCGCCTCCAGCGGACCCCGCGCCTTGGCGACCGTCTCGTCCCACTCGGCCGCCGCATCGCTTCGCCACGTGATCCCGCCACCGACGTGGAGGGTCAGCCGCTTGCCATCGGCGACGAAGGTACGGATCAGGATGCTCGTCTGCATGGCACCGTCGGGGCCGATCCAGCCGGCCGCGCCCGTGTACGGCCCGCGACGGACCGGTTCGAGGCGCTCGAGGATCTGCATCGCGCGGATCTTCGGGGCCCCGGTGATGGAGCCACCGGGCAGCGCCGCTTTCAGCAGATCGAACGCGTCGAGGCCCCGCGCGAGGCGGCCCGTGACCGTCGACACCAGGTGCTGGACCGCAGCGGTGCGCTCGAGCCGGCACAGGCGGGGGACGCGGACGCTCCCCGGCCGGCAGACGCGGCCGAGGTCGTTGCGGAGGACGTCGACGATCATCACGTTCTCGGCGCGGTCCTTCGCGCTCGAGAGTAGCTCGCGCGCCAGCGCTCGGTCCTCCTCACCGCTCTTGCCCCTTGGCCGTGTCCCCTTGATCGGGTCGGTCGATACCCGCCCGTCCCGACCAACGGCGAGAAATGGTTCGGGCGACGCCGACAGGATCGCTCTCGGGGCGCCCGACCACGGCTGCGGCCCGAGGTCGAGATAGGCTGAAAAGAGGGCCGGATCGCCCGTCCGGAGCCGCCGGTAGAGCGGCCACGGATCCCCGTCGAATTCCGCCTCGAGACGGCGCGTCAGGTTCGCCTGATAGAGCTCCCCCGCCGCGATCGAGGCTCGACACGAAATCGAGCGGAGCCGCCATGTGTCGCGCCGGTGGGGCTTGCTGGAACCGGGGACCGGCCGATCCGGATCGCGGGTCCGCGCCGTCGATGAGTTCGGTGAGGCGTTCGCGGACGTCGGCGAGGCGCCGGCGGAGCCGGTCGAGGTTACCCCGGAATGCGCGCCCGCCCAACCATGCCCGCCCCTCGTGGCGATCCCAGGCGATGACCCAGTCGTGCAGCGCGAGCCGGACGGGAGGCAGGTCCTGGTCGGCGGGGACGGTTTCGGGCAGGCGCTCCAGTCGCCGGCCGGCGTCATAGCCGATGAACCCGACGAGGCCGCCAATGAATGGCGGCCCCGGCGATGAGGGTGCGACGAACCCAGGCCCGCCAGAGGGAGCGCCCTCGACGGCTGAACCGTCGAGCTGCGCGAGAAGGCGGCGCGCGCCGGCGAACGGATCCGGCCCGTCCGCCAGTGAATCGAGGACCGCCAGCGGATCCGCCGTGAGGTAGCTCCAGCGGGCGTTCCGTCCCGGTCGGGCGCTCTCGAGCAGGGCCATCCCGGGAAGATCCCGGAACGCCTCGGCAACGTCGATCGGGCGCATGCGCGCGAGGCCTGGAAGGTCGTCGAGGGATCCGACCCAGACCGTGTCTGGCCCGGCCGCGGTCGGCGGCTGAGGAGTCGCAAGCGCGGGAGTCATGATCCGGCCTTCGCGTGCAACCCTGTGCGAAGGTCGCTTCGTCGCCCGCAGCGCAGCTGGAAGTGAAAACGGAACGGCACGCCGAAAGCTTATCGAGAGGTCAGCGCGGAGGCCGGCCACGAGGCCGGCCTCACGTCGCCGCCGTCCCTGCTGCCGTCAGACCGCGACCGCGACCGCCTTCTCGATCGGCACGCCGACCATGCTGCCCCACTCGGTCCAGCTGCCGTCGTAATTGCGGACCCGCCGGTAGCCAAGGAGCTCGTGCAGGACGAACCACGAATGCGATGATCGCTCGCCGATTCGGCAGTAGGCGATGACGTCCTTGTCGGGCGTCACGCCCTTCGCTTCGTAGATCGTCGCCAGCTCCTCCCGACTCTTGAACGTGCCGTCCTCGCGGACGGTCTGAGCCCAGGGGATCGACGCGGCCCCGGGGATGTGGCCGGCCCGCTGGGCCGTCTCGCTCATGCCCGCCGGCGCGATGATCTCGCCGTTGTACTCGGCTGGGCTGCGAACGTCGACGAGGACCAGGGACGCATCGTCCAGCCGAGGGAGGATGTCATCCCGGAATGCCCGGAGGCTGAAATCGGGATCGCCCAACCCGTAGCCGGTTGGCTCGAACGACGGAGCGTCCGTTGAGAGCGGCAGGCCCTGGTCCAGCCAGTACTTGCGACCGCCGTTGAGGATCACCGCGTTCGTGTGGCCGTATAGCTGGAGTTGCCAGTACGCCCATGCCGCGAACCAGTTGTTGTTGTCGCCGTAGAGGACGACCGTGGTATCGGGGCCGATCCCGCTGCGGCTCAGGAGCTCGCTGAACTCCTCGCGGCCGGCGATGTCGCGCCGGATCCCGTCGGCCAGCTGGCTTGTCCAGTTCCAGCCGACGGCGCCGGGGATGTGACTCTGCTCGTAGGCCGTGGTGTCGACGTCGACCTCGACGAATCGGACAGCCGGGTCATCGAGGTGGGCCTGCGCCCAGTCGGCATCGACGAGGGCATCGGTTGCGTAGCCGGGAACGCTCATCGTTCGTGCTCCTTTGGTGGATCTCGTCTCGTGGATCTCATCGGATTGATGTCGTGGGGTCGTCGTGTCGGGCAAGGTCGGGGCGGCGGGTCGGAATGCGGACGACGATCTCGCGCGGGCGCGCTCTGTGCTCAGCTGGATCGGGCCCGCTTCGGACACCCGCAGCGGCCCAGGTTGCTCGCTGACTCACCCAACTCCGGAGCTCCGATCTCGCCGGCTGAACTCGTTGAGGCGGTCATTGCAGGCTGCGGACAGCCGCAGAGCCTGGCCGACGATCCACGGATCGACGCGACTCGAGTCCTCGATCGCGATCGTCAGTCCGTAGTCCCCGTCCTCGAGGACGATGCCCCCCGCATTCCGGTAGTCGGCCATCCAGTTCGACTGGAGCCGGACGATCGCGTCGGCCACGACCGTCTCGGCGAAGAGCCAATCCACGTAGGTTGCGTTGAGGCGATCCACGAGGTCGGCGACCCGGATCGGGTGTCCTCGCTCGATTCGGGCCAGGAGATGGACGATCCTGAGCTCGGAGAAGGGGTCGGCCGACTCGGCAAGGACCGGCGGCTGAACGTCCGGATCCGGCAACCCGGAGGGCGCATTGCGCAGCGACCCAAGGCCGGGCCGCGCGCCGGTCGTGACGGGTGAGGTCGTCGTTGAGTTCACGGCCCAGTCGATCTCCGAGGAAATCAGTAGGGATTGAACCGCGAAGCCTATCACCCGTGGCTTCGGGGTGTCGTGATCCGGCCTGCGATTCGAGACGGCTGCCTGCGCTACGATCGCCTTCGATGACGTTCGACGAGGGTGCCCGGGCGGCGAATCGAGCCCGCTTCGCGCGGCTGATCGTCGCCGGGCGCGACGACGACGTCGACCTCGCCCGCGCAGCGCTCGCGATCGCGGCAGACGGGCGTCCCGACCTCGACCCGACGTCGACCCTGTCCACGCTCGACGATCTCGCCGAACGCGTCCGGCTCCGTCTGGATCTCGGCGACGAGCCAACCGTGGTGATCGACCGTCTACATCAGGTCCTTTACCGCGAGTTCGGGTACCGGTCGGCGACGCTGGCCGCTGCGTCCGATCCGCGCAACAGCCAGCTCGATCGCGTCGTCGCGCGGCGCGTCGGGCTGCCAATCTCGCTCGCCGTTGTCGAACTCGAGGTGGGGTGGCGCATCGGCCTGCGCCTCTTCGGGATCGGCCTCCCCGGTCATTTCATCGTCGGCGGGCCCGACGGCGTCCTGATCGATCCCGCCGGGGCGGGCCGGAGGCTGACCAGGGACGATTGCCAGGCGCTCATCCGCGAGGCCCTCGGCGAGCAGGTGCTCTTTCACGCCGGGATGCTGCGGCCGACGGGCCGGCGAGCCATCCTGGCTCGTATCCTGCGCAACCTGCGCGGCGCCCATCTCGCAGCCCGGCGCTGGGCTGACGCACTCGGCGCGGTGGAACTGCTCGAGATCGTCGAACCCGCCGAGCCGGATCACGGTCGCGATCGGGGCCTGCTCCTCGGGCGAATGGGCCGGTTCACCGAGGCGATCTCCCTGCTCGATCGATACCTCGGCGAGCGTCCGGGTGGGCACGACGCCGCAGACGTCAGGCAGGTCATCGGGATCTTCGCCGGCCGCCGCAACTGAGCGCGAGCGCCCCGCCCGTAAGGTAGGCCGCTCCCGAACGTCGCCAACTTTGAGGTAGCGGGGCCCCAAAACGGCCCTCGGTGCCCGATGGCGGCGCCTTCTCCGCTCCCTACCTTCGACCTTGTCGCCGAAATCGACGACATCAACGAAGACCCGCACCTGCGGGAGGAAGTGGAGGCCAGGAAATGGCAGTCTCGATCGAAATGCGGAAGCCGGCTGTCGCGGACAATCGGAACATGCGCCGGCGCATCGGTGCCGGTCTCCTCGTTGCCGCGGCGTCGGTCACGCTCGCGGGTGTCGCCCTCCAGGTGAGCGGCGGCAGCAAGACCGTGACCCAGCAGGGACCGACCGCCGCGCAGCGGATGGCCTTCGTCCTCGAAGAGCACGGCTACAACCTGACCCAGGCGCCGACTGCCGAGCAGCGGATCGCTTTCGTCCTTGAAGAGCACGGCTACAGCGCGGATCAGCAGCTCGCTTTCCTCCAGGACGCGCACCAGATCAGCGCGGATCGGGCCGCCATCGCCGAGCAGCGGGCCGACAAGCCCTCGATCGCCGAGCCCCGCACCGAATTCCTCCAGGACCAGCAGGCCCTTACCCCAACGACCGAACAGCGCATCGCCTTCGTGCTCGAGGAGCACGGCTACAACCTCGCGGAGCTCTCGTCTCCGTGGAACAAGGGCTACAAGCCCAACTGATCGACCACCCATCACATCGCCGACCTGAAGGAGACCACGATGCACCCCGACACGATTTACGAGCTCGCCAGGCTCAAGATCGCTGATGACCATCGCATCGCCGAGCGGGAGCGTCTCGTCCGACAGGCCGGCGAAGCCAAGCGGACAACGATCGACGCGGTTCCGTTCCGAGAGCGAGTCAGCCGGCTCTTCGGCGGCTGGCCCCGCACCGACGCAGCTTCCAACCGTCCCGCTGGGGCGTAGCCGGTACCCGATCCGGCTACACGGGACACAACACCCGGGAGTCGCCCTCCTCGACTCCCGGGTGTTTTCGCGTGCCGGTCAACATTGAGCCGGCCACGTTGAGCACAGGGAGTAGCATCGGACCACGCCGCGTCCGACAAACATCCTGCCGGCCCACGCGACGTCTACAGGGAGGTCCCCATGCACCAGCAGATACGGGTGAATCCCGCGAAGTCCCCAGCCGATCTCGCGGGCGTGTTGAGGGCGCTGACCCCATTCAACATTCTTGCGGCCGGCGGCAGCGACGTCGAGCACGGCGGCGAATTCGCCTTCGCGGTCGACCACTCGCAGATGGACGCGGCCAGCCAGGCTCTCAAGAACGCGGGCTACAACCCTCGTACCGTCGACGTCTACCATGAGTTCGTGCCGAACCAGCCTGGGGCGTTGGCCGGCGTGGTCGCGCGCTGGGCCGCAGCCAACCGTCAGTCAGGAAAGATGATCAAGGACATCGCCGTAGGGGCGGCTGGGGCAGACGGGAAGGTCCCCGTCCAGATCTACGCGGAGTAGCTCCGTAGGTTCGATGCGCCGGCCTGGCCCTTCAGGGGGCCAGGCCGGCTCTCTCCGCGACCATCGCCGCCTCGACCCGATTCGAGACGCCGAGCTTGTCGAGGATGTGCGTGACATGAACCGCGGCCGTCTTGCGGCTGATGAAGAGCCGCTCGGCGATATCGCCGTTCGACATTCCCGCCGCCACCAGCTTCAGGACTTCCACCTCACGGAGGGATAACCCCAGGACCTGGCCGGCCTCCGGGGTCAATGTCCCCGAAGCGGGCTGGAGAGGGGCGACGTCCGATCGGCTCGCCGCCGGTGCCAGGCCGAGATCGATCCGGGCTCGGGCGGCCAGCCTCTCGATCGATTCCGCGAGTGGGCGGGCCGAAAGCCGCATCGCCACCTCGTGGGCCGTCCGAAGCTTCGCCCCGACGTCGGCGCGTACCCCCGTCCGTCGCAACTCCGCTTCGGCGAGGCGGAACCGGGCGATGGCCGCCCGGTACGGGTCGGGCACCGCGTCCCAGGCTTCCGCGGCAGCCAACCAGGTCGCCGGATCGGACTCGCCGTCCAGGCGGCCATGTTCGGCGGCCGCGGCCACGATCCAGGCCCGGGCCGTGGCCGTGACGGCCCTGGCGGCCAAGGGTTCTCGCATCGCCTCCAGCCGTGCCCCGGTGGCGAGGGCGGCTGCCAGCAGCTCACCGCGATGCGTCGCCCGGGCGAATTCGGCCTCGTCTGCCGCTGACCGCATGCCGACCCCGATCAACGGCGCCATCCAGAAGAGGTCGTCCAGGCCCGTCATCGCCTCGATGCCTCCCTCGATGGCCGCAGCGGCCTGGTCAGGATGGCCCGCGGCTAGTGCCGTCTCGGCCTTCGAGATCGCGAGATCGGCGATCTGGTCCGCGTCGGCACCCCCGGTTTCCAGGTCCGCGAGCCGGGCTCGGGCGCGATCGACGTCGCCGCGCCATGCCTCGAGACGGCCTCGGATGGTCCGAAGGTACATGGTCCCCGCGCGCGCCGGGACGAGTCCCAGGGCCGTGCCGGTCACCTCGTCTGCCTCGTCCCAGCGTCCCTGGCGCAACAGGATGTCACCGGCGAGGGCAGAGAGGTCGAGGCCGTAGCGGCGCTCGAGACCGGTCCGCCGGGCCTCCGCGAGACCCGCCTCCGCCTCTGCGAGTGCCTCCTCGAATCGGTCGGCAAGCAGCAACGCCAGGGCGAGATTGTGATGAGCGATCATCAGGATGTCGGGCGGCCGAGCGTCCCTCTCGATTCCCTCGGCAATTGCCCTGGCGCGCCGCAGCTCGTCGAGGCCGGCCTCGATCTCGCCCATTGCAACGAGGTCCGAGCCGAGCAGGTTCCGAGCCCGACTCTCCTCGACCCGGGCTCCAGCCGCCACGGCACATTCGACGGCGGCCAGCGAGACATCACGCGATTCGGCCCAGTGGGCCGCTCCCATCAGGGCGCCCCCGAGGCCGGCCAGGACCCTCGCGCGAGCCGCGGTCGGTGGCTGGTCGGGAACGAGTTGAACGGCCTGCCGATGGTGGTCCAGGGCAGCCTCCCCGCGTTCTGAGGCCCACAGGAGGTAGCCGAGGCGACCGTGCAGGAATCCGGCCGTCGCCGGGCTGGCAGCCGGGTCGACCATCGCGAGGGCCTCCCGCGTGAGGGCCATCGCCCGATCGAACTCCCGCGCCAGATCGGCCTCGTCGGCCGCGCGACGCCGAAGGGACAGCGCTTCGCTCGTCGAGAGCCGCTCGCCGGTCGGCAGGGAGGCCTCGAGCTCCAGCGCCTTCTCGAAATGCCGGTGGGCATCGCCGTGGGCGTGGACGGTCGCCGCCGCAGCGGCGGCGTCAAGCGACGCTCCGAACGCCTCGGTTGATCGACCGGCGGCAAGCCAATGATGGGCAAGCTCGGCGGCGGCACCCGCAGCGGTCGGATCGGCAAGGTCGGGGCGGGCCCCCAGGGCCCCAGCGAATCGTTCGTGGAGTGCCCGCCGTTCGCCCGGCAGCAGCTCCGTTTCGACGGCCTCCCTGAGGAGCTCGTGGCGGAAGCGGTACCGGCCACTTGCCTTTTCGATGGCAATCACGCCGTGTGACATCGCCTCGCGCAGGCGCTCGTCCACGACGACCTCGTCGATCTCGAGGACGTCAGCCATCAGGCGCTCATCGACGGGTCGGCCGGCAACAGCGACGGCTGCGATCACCCGGCGGGCATCCGCAGAAAGAGCCGCGATCCTGGTCAACAGCATCCCGTCGAGGGTCGCGGGCCGATCGTCGGAGCCGCCTGTCGACGACGCCGAAAACAGCTCCTCGACGAACATCGGGTTGCCTTCCGAGCGATGCCAGATGCGGTCCACGAGCTCGTCCTGCGGAGCCTGCCCCGCGATCGATTCCAGCTGACGTCGGACGTCGTCCCGACCGAGGCGCACCAGGTCGATCCTGCCACTGCCCGGCACCCTGCCGACCTCGGCAAGCCAGGTAAGGATCGGATCATCGGGAGCCAGCGCATCGAGCCGCATCGTCAGGACACCGACGACCCGTTCGACGGTCAGGTTTCGAGCAAGGAAGCGGAGCATGTCGCGTGTCGCGTTGTCGATCCAGTGGATGTCTTCAATCACGACGAGGGTCGGAGCGGCCTCGCCCAGCCGGCTGACGAGTTGGAGCATCCGCTCGAACAGCATCTGCTGGCTGAGGTCGGACGGGCGGATCGTGGTGGGGGCCTCCAGCGGCGAGCTCTCGGCCGGGCTCGCCGACGTGGCCTCCGCGAGTTCCGGAAGGATCGCGGCGAGGTCCGCGCGACCCGGCCCAAGCAGCGCATCGAGCTCGACGGCTGAGGTCCGCCGCACGAGCGACCGAAGCGCCTCGGCGAGCGGCAGGTAGGGCAGGCCGCCGTCGCCGATATCCAGACAGCCTCCGGTCAGCACCCGCCAGCCGTCGGTCCGGGCTCGGTCGGCTGCGGCCTCGATCAGGCGCGTCTTGCCGATCCCCGCTTCTCCCCCGACGATCAGGAGCCGCGGACGCCCCGCAGCGGCATCGGCTCGGGCTTCATCGACCTGGGCGAGATCGCGTTCTCGCCCGATCAGCTCGGTGCTGGTCTCGCGGCCTGCCATGGGCCGATCATCGCACGCGCCGTCGAGAGTTCCGAAGCCTCTGCACGTCGACCCCGCGGGTCACCGAGCGCTGCGGGCGGGCCCGGATGCGGCTTGAGCGTGACGGGCTGGCGGTGAGCTCAGCCGCATTTTCCACCATGAGCGAACAATCTCGTCCTCAAGGGCGCCCCGCGGCCGACAATCCCAGCCTGAGATGCCCGGTGCGGGCATCGGCCTGAGCACAAACCTCATCGTCCTGGCGGAATGCGACCTCGACCAGCGTCATCCGGCCAGCTGCTTCGCGGAATGAGGCCGCACTGTTCGTTGATCGTGAAAAATCGGGAGTCGACGTCCCGGGATCCCGACTCGCCGAGACGTGCCGAAGCTGCCGTTTGCTTAGGGCGAGGTCGGGTTCACAGCAGCTCGCCGTGCGCGGAGGCCGTCGGCTCGCCGTCCCTCGGCCGCGGCTCCTCGCCGGGACCGTACTCACGGTTCGCAGGGGCGCCTGACGCACTCGACCGATCGCCGGTGTGGCCGCCGGTGAGCGCCGGTAGGGCGCCACCCGCCTCGAGGGCGCCACCCGCGGCGCCCTCGAGCGCGCCGACACCGAACGGCACCCATTTCGACGGGTCCTGGAGGCGATGCGGCGACGTGTTTCCGCGTTCATGGATCTCGGAGAAACCCTTCGGCTCGATCCACATCCGCTCGCCTTCGAGCAACCCCAGGACGCCGCTCTGGCCCGGCTCGGATCGCTGGTTGCGGCAGTACGCGCACGCGTGCTGGTCGTGCTGCTGATACGAGGCGGGCTCCTCGTAGCTCGTGATGTACCCCTCGTAGTTGCGCAGGACGACCTTGTGGTCTGAGTAGCTGATGAGGTAATTGGGCATCACCGGAATCTTCCCGCCGCCGCCGGGCGCGTCGATGATGTAGGTCGGGATCGCGTAGCCCGAGGTGTGACCGCGGAGTCCTTCCATGATCTCCAGGCCTTTGCCGACCGGGGTTCGGAAGTGTCCCGAACCCTCGACCAGATCGCATTGGTAGAGGTAGTAGGGCCGGATGCGGTTCATGACGAGCTTGTGGACGAGGGCGCGCTGGATGTGGACGCAGTCGTTGATCCCGGCGAGCAGCACCGACTGGTTGCCGAGCGGAATCCCGGACCGGGTGAGCTTGTCGGCGGCCCGGCTCAGCTCCGGCGTGATCTCATTCGGGTGGTTGAAGTGGAGGTTCATCCAGACCGGGTGGTAGCGGGCGAGCATGTCGCACAGCTCGTCGTCGACGCGCTGGGGGAGAAACACCGGGACCCGCGATCCGATGCGAATGATCTCGATGTGGGGGATCTCGCGGATCCCCCGGATGATCGTTTCGAGGAGCTTCGGGGCCAGCGTCAGGCCATCGCCGCCGGAGATGAGGACGTCGCGGACCTGCAGCGTCCGTCGCAGGTACTCGAGCTGCGCTTCGTGCTCCGCGCGATTGAAGTTCTGGCGTGGGTCCCCGACGATCCGGCTCCGCGTGCAGTAACGGCAGTAGCTCGCGCACTGGGTCGTCACCAGCATCAGGACGCGATCCGGGTAGCGATGGACGAGCCCCGGCACTGGGGAGTGGCGGTCCTCAGCGAGCGAGTCCGCCATCATCGCGGTGAAGGCCTGGTGCTCGCGTGCCGTCGGAATCACCTGCCGCCGGATTGGATCCTCGGGGTCGTGGGGGTCGATCAGTGAAATGAAGTACGGCGTGATGTCGACGCGGAATTTGTCGGGCGCCGAGAGGCCCGCGCGTTCGTCGTCGGTGAGGTTCAGGACCTGCTCGATCTCCGCGAGATCGTTGACGCGATGACTCAGCTGCCAGCGCCAGTCGTTCCACTTCTCGTCGGGAACGTCTTCCCAGAGGGGAGCGCGCCGGCTGACGGCGGGCCTCCCGTCAGGCCCGACGGCCCGTGCTGGATCGCTGGGGTTGACCCAGGCCGCCTCCTGAGCGGCAGCGACCGACATCGGGATGCCTTCGACGGACTGGATCTCGTGGGCCTCCAACGGTCTGGGCCTCCTTCGATTCGCGCTGCGCGCCAGCCCGCGGCGCATAAAGTCTATGCAACGTGGATGGTCAGGTCATCATAACGCCCATGCCACCGGGGTCCAGCCTGTTGCGGTCGCATCGCGTTGCCTGAGCTCGATGCGGCGGAAGCCGCCCTCGTCGACCGCGCGCGCCGAGGTGGCTTGGCGGCACGGGAGTCGGGTCACTCGGATGGTCGCCGGACGGCCGGTTCATCTCGCTCCTCGACACCTCGAATACGCCCGGAGCGATCGACATCGCGAACCGCGATGGATCGGGTCTGCACACGGTCTGGACCGCGTCGGACTCGGCATCGAAGGTCACCTGGCTGCCATCACCGTTTAGATGAACGTCATCGGCGCGCAGGTGTCGGGGCGCGATACCCCGTCGATACCGCCTTTGCCGCTCCCACGTGTTGAGGCTCGCCCTTCGAAGCCCGGTCGAGGGGCCCGGTGCTATTCCCCGATCACGGACCAGAGGAAGCCCATCATGATGAAGAAGCCCGAGAACAGGGCGATCAGACCCATGCCGCCGTACGGGGAATCGGCGCCCTGGTGTGGTACGAGCTGAAGGCCGACGCCGAAGACGACCGCCCAAGCGACGAACAGCAGCCCAAAGAACCACTTGCCGTTGGGGCCCGTGATCCGGCGGGTCCACGACGCGCGACTCTCGGCGGTCATCGCCGCCTTGAGCGGGATCACGACCAGGATCGCGGCGAGCAGGATCGCCGTACCGAATTCGACCGGGCGCTGAAAAAGGACGGTAAAGAGCTGCACGTCGGCCCTCGCGTCGATGGCGCACTTGGGAGCTGGCGAACGTCGGGCAGATGCTAGCAGAGCGCCGGACGCGCAGGCCGCTAGGATGGCCATCGATGCCCCCGGATACGACGAGTTTCGAGCGACTCGGTCGGCTCGTCGTGCGGCGACGCCGATGGGTCGTGGCAGGCTGGGCAATCGCGCTCGTGGTCGCCGCCCCGCTGGCGCTTCGAGTCGGTGGACTCCTGCGACCCGGCGGCTTCACCCTCGACAACCTGGAGTCCGCACGAGCGGAGCGTCTCCTCAGGGACGAGCTCGGCACGCCGTCGTCGGCCGTCGTCATCCTCCTGCACTCCGATACGCTCGCAGCCGGCAGCCCTGCTTTCGAGGCGGCGGCAGCGAACGCGACGGCCACGGTTGCCGGCGTGCCCCACGTCACCGGCATCGCCTCGCACCTGCTCGCGCCACGCCAAGTCTCGGCAGACGGCCACACCGCCTACGACGTCGTGTTCCTCGACTATTCGGCTGACGATTCGCCCGCGGCCCTGCCGATCATCCAGTCACGGATTCGGGACGTCCCGGATCTCACAGTCGGCATCGCCGGGGGTCCGGCCTTCTACGGCGACGTCCAGGCGGTGTCGGAATCGGACCTCCGTCGGAGCGAGGTCATCTCGCTGCCCCTCGCCGGTCTGGCGCTCCTCCTCGTCTTCGGCTCGGTAGTGGCGGCCGCGCTGCCGCTGGCGGTCGGCGGGGCGGCGGTCGCGATCGCGCTTGCCTCGATCGCGGTCATCGCCAGCCTCACGCCGATGAGTATCTTCGTCCTCAACCTCGCGACGCTCCTCGGCCTTGGTCTCGGCGTCGACTACTCGCTGCTCATGACGAGCCGCTTCCGCGAGGAGCTTGCGGCGCGGCGAGGAGCCCCCGGGCCGGCGGCTCATTCAGTCGTCGACGCGGCGACGATCGAGGCCGCCGTCGTTGCGACGGTCGCCAGCGCCGGTCGAGCGGTGTTCTATTCCGGCCTGACGGTGCTGCTCGGCCTCCTCGGCCTGGTCCTCTTCGAGTTCATGATCCTGCGCTCGGTCGGGATCGCCGGCGCGGCAGTCGTGGCGCTGGCCGCGTCCGCGGCGTTGACGCTGCTTCCGGCGCTGCTCGCGATGGTCGGCGACCGGATCGATGCCCTGAGCATCCGCCGTGTGACCGTCGCAGCCGACGGCGACGGTCCGTGGGCTCGCCTCGCCCACCGAGTCATGCGCCGGCCGGTCGCGGTCCTGATCCCGACCCTCACGTTCCTGTTGGTGCTGGGGCTTCCATTCCTGCACGTCCGGTTCAACGCACCGGACGAGACGATCCTGCCCGCCAGCGTTCCGTCGCGGATCGCCTACAACCTCCTCGCCAAGGACTTCGGTGAGGGTGCCTTCGCACCGCTCGAGATCGCCGTCCGCACGACGGGGCCCGCCACGGGTCCTGCGAACGTCGCGCTCCTCTATCAGTACTCGCGCCGCCTCGCGGCCGATCCGCGCGTCGCGCGGGTCGATAGCGTCGTCGACGTCGATCCCCGACTGACGCTTGACCAGTACCAGGTCATCTATGCGAATCCGGCCGGGCCGCCCGATCGCTTCCTGGCGGCGACCCTCCAGGCCACCACGCGGGGCGACCTTACGTCCTTCACGATTACGACGCCCTATGGACCCAATCGGCCGGAGGCGCACGCCCTCGTCGCGGACCTTCGGGACCCCGCGAGTACGATCGCCCCGCCGCCGGGGCTCGCCGTGATGGTCGGTGGCGGGGCGGCCGAAGTCAGCGACGTCGTCGCCCGGGTGGCCGCCGACTTCCCACGAACGGCGGTTTTCATCGCCATCACGACCTACCTGGTCCTGTTCCTGCTCTTGCGGTCCGTCGTCCTGCCGGCGAAGGCATTGCTGATGAACAGCCTCTCGATCGTGGCCTCATTCGGCGCCCTCGTCTGGATCTTCCAGGATGGCAACCTCTCCTCGCTCCTGGGTTTCCAGCCGCTGGGTTTCGTCGAAACGACCCAACCGGTGATCCTGTTCTGCGTCCTCTTCGGCCTGTCGATGGACTACGAGGTCTTCTTGCTGACCCGAATGAAAGAGGCGTGGCAGCGGACGGGCGACAACCGGGAGGCGGTGGCCGCCGGCCTCGAGCGAAGCGGCCGGATCGTGACGTCGGCGGCACTCATCGTCATGGTCGTCGCCGGATCGTTCGCGTTCGCCGACATCGTCCTGATCAAGGCTCTCGGACTGGGGATGGCGATCGCGGTCGCCCTCGATGCGACCGTCGTGCGGGCACTGCTCGTGCCGGCCACGATGCGGCTGCTGGGGCGCTGGAACTGGTGGATCCCCGTCCGGCTCGAGCGCTGGCTGGCCTCGTGGGGACCGACGGCCGAGAGACCGACCGCCGAGCTGGCCGGCCCGGGTCCGAGCAGGGGTCGCCTGCCATGAAGCGAAGGCGGATGCGGATGCGGATGCGTGGAGCCGGCGTCCTGGGCGCGCTCGCAGTGCTGATCGGGGGCTGCGTGGGTGGCCCGATCCTCGCAAACGCACCGGCGCCGCATCCGACGACGGCACCCGCCAGCCCATCTCCAAGCCGCGAGCCCGACCCCGTGCCGGTGGTCCTGCCCCGCGACGACGCGGCCCACGATCGCCTGAACGAGTGGTGGTACTACACGGGCCACCTCCGAGACGAGACGGGCCGCCGGTGGGGATTCGAGTTCGTGGTCTTCCGAGCCGAGCGGGGCGCATTTCCGGTCACCTGGGCGTCGCACCTCGCCTTCACCGACGAAACCGACGGCACGTTCCACGATGCCCAGCGCAGCGAGATCGGTCCTCAGGTCGATCGAACCGGACCGGGCACTGCGGGGTTCGATCTCGCCATCGCCGGTGGTGGCCCTGCACCGACGGGCGGGACCACGCCGTCGGCGCCGGCTGCATCTGCGCCGTGGTCGATGGCCGGCTCGGGGGGCACCGACCGTCTCGACGCCGCGTTTGCGCCTGGCGAGGCGGTGGCCGCGGGCCTCCCGGCGCAGCCAAGTGGCGCGTCCGGAGCAACCCCGCTGGGGCTGACTCTCGACCTCCGGGCGACCAAGCCCGCGGCTCTCCACAACACGATCGGCTGGATCGATTTCGGGCCTGCGGGTTCCTCGTACTACTACTCGAGAACGAGGATGACGGCCACGGGCTTCATTACCCTCGACGGCCGGCGGCTTGCCGCAGACGGCATCGCCTGGTTCGACCACCAGTGGGGCGACTTCATCGCCGTCGGTGCCGGCGGCTGGGACTGGTTCGCGTTGCAGCTCGGTGACGGCGAGGACATCACGCTGTCGCTGGTGCGCGACCCGACGGGCGCGAATGCCCTCGTCTACGGCACCAGCGTCGATGCGGCCGGGGGTGCGACACATCTCGCCGCGGCGGACTTCACCGTGGAGGTCACCCGCCACTGGCGAAGTCCCCTGACAGGCGTCGACTATCCGGCCGGCTGGACGGTCCGGGTCCCGGGAGAGGGGCTCGTGATTGCACTGACGCCCAGCGTTCCAGACCAGGAGCTCGACACCCGCGCCACAAGCGGCGTCGTGTACTGGGAGGGCTCGCAACGCGTGACCGCAACGCGATCAGGCAAGCCCCTGGGGGGCGAGGCCTACGTTGAACTGACCGGCTACGACTCGACACCATAGACGTCGGGCGGCCGAGCATCGAGGTCAGTCCGTCGTCGCGTACTGGTCGCGCCGGAGCCAGATCCAGAGGGCGATCAGGAAACGAGCCACGAGCGACAGGCCGTAGGACGCACACCAGACACAGACGGCGTGGATGACGGCAACCTGGAGGTAGGTAAAGCGGATCTCGAAGATGACGCCGAGTAGCGACAGCCCGTAGTGCGCGGCGAGGAGCGGGATGCCCCCGCGGCGCCACCAGGCCAAGGCGAGGAAAAACAGGACCAGCGACAGAACGACCCCGCCGACAGCCACGGGCACTCCGTTGATCCTGGAATATTCCGAGGCGGCCACGGTCTCGCAGCCGCGCAGGGGGCCGCACGACGGCAGCTGTCCCTGGAGCTCGACGAACGAGAGGTAGCTCGCAACGGCGAGGCCGAACAGATCGAGCGCCATGAGCACGAGGGCCGGGTGGATGCGGCGAATCACGAAAGATCGATCTCAGGACGGCGCAGGAGCCGAAGATCCCGATGAACCCGGCAACGCGGCCTGGATCAGCGCCGCGAGATCCGCATAGGTGCGCGGGAGGCCGACGATGGCCTTGCCGTTGATCACGAATGTCGGCGTCGACGAGATCCCGGCTGCCTCGGCCTTCGTGGTCTCGGTCGTCACGGCCGCCGCCCGCGCCGCCTGCTCGCGACAGGCATCCCAGGTCGACTTGTTGAGCCCGATCGCTGCAGCCATCGACTCGAGCTTGTCGTTGGTGAACGCTCCGGCATTCTCACCCGCCTGGTTCCAAAACAGGACGTCGTGATAGTCCCAGTACTTGCCCTGATCTGCGGCGCAGCTGGCTCCGATCGCGGCCTGCGTCGATTCATCGTTGCTGCCGCCGGTGCCGCGGAAGTCCAGGTCGTGCGGCACGACCTTGACCTGCCCCGTTTCGATGTATTGGGTCAGCAGCTGGGGGAGGTACGTCCGGGTGAACTGCCCGCAGTATGGGCACTGGAAATCGGAGTAGATCTCGAGGGCGACCGGGGCGTCGGCCTTCCCGAGCACCTCGCCGTTCTGGAGGCCGACGGGATATGTCGTGGTCGGCATGATCAGTCCCGAGCCTGACACGGACCCGGTCGACTTCTGGTTCAGGACGACGATGAGGGCGACGGCCGCGACTACGATGGCCGCGGACAGCAGCGCGATCGGCGACCGCCACGCCGGGGTGCGCGATGGCGCATGACGGCGCGGCCGCGTTCGAGCCCGCTCGACTCGCTCGACGCGTCGTCGGTCCGCGCGCGATGTGACGGGCTCGGGGCGATCAGGTGACACGAAGTGATTTCCTCGGTGGGGGGCGTGCCGGACGCCCGGTCAGCAGTGCGATCACCGTAGCATCGCAGGCCGCAGGCCGCCCGCGGCCTCGACAATCTACCTGAGACTCGGTATCATCTCGCCTCATGGCAGAACGCGGAGCAGTCGTCGCAGCACTCGACCGAGGTGGCCGTCGCTTGACGGAGCCGCGGCTCGCGGTGGCCGCCCTGATCGCCACGCGACAGGGCCACTTCACCGCCGCCGACCTCGTCGCGGACGCCCGGGCGAACCGCCTGCGCATCGGGCGGGCCACGATCTTCCGAAGCCTCGAGATGCTCCTCGAGCTCGGAGTGGTCGAGCGCATCGATCTCCCGACCGGCGAGCACGCCTACGTGGGCTGCCAGCCGAGCCACCACCACCACATCGTCTGCTCGAACTGTGGCCGTTCGGCCGACTTCGACGACGCCCGCATCTCGGCGGTCGTTGCCGACGCCGCACGACGGACGGGGTTCCAGATCGAGTCCCACCGGCTGGAGCTTTTCGGCCTGTGCGCTGTGTGTAGCGCTTCCACTGCGACGGGAGGCGATCGGTGAGATTGCGAAGCCCGCTCGGCCTGGTGGCCGCGATCTCGCTGATCCTGGCGGGTTGCGCCAGTTCGACCACGGCGGGCCCACCGAACGCACAACTGTTGACGGTCGTCACGACAACCACTGTCTTCGCGGACATCGTGAAGAACGTCGGTGGCGACCTGGTCAATGCTGTCAGCCTCGTCCCCAGGAACGGCGATGTCCACACCTTCGAGCCCAAGCCGGCAGACGTCCGCACGGTGTCGACGGCCAAGCTGCTGATCATGAACGGACTGGGACTCGACGACTGGGTCGAGAAGACGATCACCAACGCCGCGGCGACGGGCACGCCGCTGATCAAGCTTGCCGTCGACGTCCCGGGTGTCGAGCTCCTTCCCGGTGAGGATCCGGCCACCCAGAACCCCCACCTGTGGATGGACGTCAAGTACGCGGAGCTGTATGTCGATCGCATCGCCGCCGGGCTCAAGAGCATCGATGCGGGGCACGCGAGCCAATACGACGGCCAGGCTGCCGCCTACAAAGGACGGCTCGACGCCCTCGACAAGAGCGTTCGCGACCGGATCGCGACGATCCCGGCGGCCAATCGGAAGCTCGTCGTCTTCCATGACGCATTCCCGTATTTCGCCCGCGAATATGGGATCGCGATCGTGGGGGTTGCGGTCGAAGCGCCCGGACAGGATCCGAGCGCGGGCTATACCGCAAGGCTGATCACGGCGATCAAGGCGGCCGGCGTCAGGGCCATCTTCTCGGAGAGCCAGTTTCCAACCAAGCTCGTCGACCAGCTCGCCAGCGAGACAGGCGCCACGGTCGTTTCTGACCTGTATGACGATGCCCTCGGCGACCCACCGGTGACGAGCTACGAGGCCGTCATCACCTGGGACGTCGACGCCCTCGTGAAGGCACTGAAGTGACCGCGCCTCATTTCACGCGCCCGCAGGCAGACGGAACGGCGAGCATCGGCTCCGCTGCCGGGCCTCCCGCGGTCGCGCTTCGCGATGTCACCACCGGGTACGACGGGCGCACAGCGCTGGAGGACGTCAGCCTGGAAATCGCGCCGGGCTCGCTCGTTGCGATCTTCGGGCCGAACGGCGGAGGCAAGACGACCCTCCTGAAGCTGATCGCCGGTGTCATGCGCCCGTGGTCTGGGACGGTCACGGTGCTGGGAGCCGGGCCAGGCGGAGCCGCGCGCCGGATCGCCTACGTTCCGCAAGCGGAGGTCGTGGACTGGTCGTTCCCGGTAACCGTTCAGGACGTGGCCATGATGGGCCGCTACGCGCGCCTCGGGCCGTTGCGCCAGCCGTCGGCCGTGGACCGTGAGGCGGTCCAGGCCGCGCTGCGGCGGGTCGGGATGATCGATCGCGCCCGAAGCCAGATCGGCGGCCTATCCGGTGGGCAGCGCCGCCGTGCATTCCTGGCCCGTGCCATCGCCGCCGAGCCGGAGCTGTATCTCCTCGACGAACCGGTCACCGGCGTCGATGTGCCGACCCAGGAGGACCTGATGGAGCTCCTGACGGCCGAGTCGGAGTCGGGCCACACGGTCATCGCCACGACGCACGATCTGGCCGCCGCAAGTCGCCATTTCAACCAGGTCGTGGCCATCAACCGCCGCCTCGTCGCGGCTGGGTCGGTCGACCTCATCGGCGATCCCGAAGTGCTGTCCCAGACGTACGGCGGGCACTTGCTCGTGATCGGAGAGCGCGCCGTCCTCCTGGACGATGCCCATCATCACGATTCGGAGAGTGGGGGCGAGCGCCACTTTCACGAGGAAAGCGGGCGGTGAACCCCATCGCGGCGCTGCTGGATCCGCTCGCATTCCCGTTCTTCGTCCGGGCCCTGCTGGCGGCATCGATCGTCGGCGTCGTCTGTGCGGTGGTCGGCAGCTATATGGTCCTGCGCGGCCTGGCCTTCATGGGCGACGCGCTGAGCCATTCGGCGTTTCCTGGCGTCGTCGCGGCGTACCTGCTGAAGGGTCCGTTCTACGTCGGCGCGACCATCGCAGCCGTGGCAACGGCCCTCGCGATCGGCTGGGTCAGCCGCCACGGTCGCCTCCGCGGCGACACGGCGATCGGTGTCCTGTTTGCCGGAATGTTCGCCCTCGGCATCTTCCTGTTCAGCCTCATCCCGAATTACGTCGGGGACCTGTTCGGGTTTCTCTTTGGCGAGATCCTGGGCATCGGGATCGCCGATCTCGTGGCGCTCTCGGTGCTCGGGGTCCTCGTGCTCGTGATCGTGGCCGTCTTCTGGAAGGAATTCCTGTACTCCACGTTCGATCCGCTCGGTGCAGCCGCGGCAGGCCTACCGGTGGTCCGGCTCGACTACCTGTTTCTGGCCTTGATCGCCCTGACGATCGTGGTCAGCCTCCAGGCGGTCGGGATCATCCTCGTCGTGGCCATGCTCGTCACCCCGGCGGCGACCGCCCAACTCCTTACCCGCAGCTTCGGTCGCCTCGTCGCGGTCGCGGTGACGATCGGGGTGCTCTGCCCGATCCTCGGTCTGTACCTCAGCTACTGGCTCAATGCCGCGAGCGGCGCAACCATCGTGCTCGTCGAAACGGGCGCATTCATCGTCGCCCTGGCCCTGACGACGCGGGCCGATGGCCTCCCGGGGCGGCTGGCCAGGCGATCCAGTCGAGGAGAGCCGCCCGCCGCCTGACCATCCGTCGCCCTCGGCAGCCCCCGCGTCGATCCGTGGCCGGCGCCCGCCCGTATGATCGGTTTTGAGGGATTCCCCAGAGGAGGCCGATGGGCCAGCACCGGTTGACGTGGGTTCGCACGAGCGCCAAGGGGGTCGCCGTTGCCACGTTGGGCGCTGTGGCCGCGTTCACCCTCGTGCTCGTCCGGCCGGTTGCGATCGGCGATGCGACCGCGAATGTCAACGGCCACGCGGATCTCCTGGCGAGCGTGCCGGCCGAGGGTGACAGTCTCTCCGCGTCGCCGCAGCGACTCCGCCTGGCCTTCGCCGAGGCCGTCGATCCCGCCTTCTCTTCGATCGACCTCGTCCAGGCCGACGGGGTGGCGATCCTCGACCACGCCGGGGTACCGGATCCGCTCGATCGCCGGATCCTCGAGGCGCAGGTTCCCGAGCTCAAGGGTGGCGTCTACCAGGTCCGATGGCGGACGCTGTCATCAGGCGACGGCCACGCCGCCTTCGGCTCGTACGCCTTTCGCGTCGTCGCGGTGATCGCGCGAGCCTCCGCGGCACTACCCGCCTCGTCGGGATCGGTGGACCAGGTCGCCCGCATCGGCCATGGTGGTCACGGCGACACGCTCGGTCGGACGCTCGGGTACCTCGGGACGATGCTCGCGCTCGGCCTGGGTCCGTTTGCCTGGCTCGTGGTACGGCCAACCCTCAGGCGGATTCCCGACAGGCTGGCTCGGCTCTCGGCGGTCGCCCTCGTCATCGCCGCCATCGGCGCCGCCCTCCAGCTCGTCCTCGAGGCGGGAGATGTTGCCCAGGCAACGGTCGGGCCGTTCGATCCCGTCCAATTCGCGGTCGGCAGCCAGGCAGGACAGCGCCTGGTCCTGAGAATTGCCGTCTCGCTCGCTGTCGCCGCCGGCGTCTGGAGCCTCGCCGGGCGCCGTCCGCGCCGACCGGGAGCCGGCGTCCTGCTCGGAGCGGGCGGTGGCGCGGTCGGAATCCTCCTCATGGCACTCAGCAGCCATGCGGCCGGGAGCGGATCCGTGGCGCTCGTGGCCGTCGATCTCATCCATCTGGCCGCCGCCTCGGTCTGGTTGGCAGGCGTCATCACGCTCGCGATGACGATGGTCGGCCGGCGCGGGAAGCGTCTGCCGCGGCGCCTGCTGAGTGCGGCCATCCCGCGCTTCACCGCCGTGGCCCTTGCGGCGCTCGCGATCACCTCCGCGTCGGGGATCCTCCAGGCCTGGCAGGAAAGCGGAACTCTGCTGCCTTCAGGCGACACGTACGGCCGGACCCTGGTCCTCAAAGTCGCCATTTTCCTGATTGCGATCGGTCTCGGGGCCGCGAACATGCTCGATGCCGGCCGCGGCAAGCGCTGGCTGGGAGGGACGCGCGACCGCCTGGCCTTCGAGGCATATGCCGCCGCGTTCGTCGTGGTTGCCGCGGCGCTCCTCGCGGCCGACACTCCGAGCGGACTGGTCCGACCGGTGGCGCTCGCTCCCCTTCCCTCGGCAACCGCTCCACTCCCATCCGACCGCGCGGCGGACGGGATCGAGCTGGGGCTTCGACCCGGCCGGCCGGGCCCGAATCACTTCGTGGTCTCCGTGCTCAAGGCGTATCCCGAAGGGACCTCGGTCACGGTCTCGTTCGTCCGCGCCGATACGACCGAGGGCCTCACTGCTCCACCGCCGCCGCCCACGTCGCTCCGGCTCGCCGTGACCCCCGGATCGGACGCGGTGAGCTACGTCGGAGACGGCGACCAGTTGGATGCTGACACGTCCTGGCAGATCAACGTGGTGGTCCGCGATGGCGCGGGCGCGCTGACTGCTCGCCGGCGGTTCGAGGCGGTGCTTGGTCCGGACTCACTGGAATCGGGTCGGCTCGGAGTTTCGGTCGATCCCTCGACGATCCTGGCGGGATTCCTGGTCCTCTTGGGCGCTTGTGCGATTGCGCTGGGTTTCCGCGGACGGCGCCTGCCCCGAGCGGATCGTGCCGCGAGCCACTGGGCGCTCACCACGGGCGGCGCCCTTGGGGCCCTCCTCGGAGTGGCCGCCCTGGCGCTCCCGCGTTAGCGGGCGAGGAACGCTTCGAGCTCCGACTCGATCGGCAACCCCGGCCGCGCTCCCGCACGGGTCACGGACAGCGTCGCCGCCGCGACAGCCCGCCGCGCCGCCTCCACGAGATCGAGCCCAGTCGCGAGGCCGGCTGCGAGTGCGCCGTTGAGTGCGTCGCCGGCGCCGACCGTATCGACCGGGCTTACGCCCTGGGCCGGAAGCTCGATCGCGTCGCCGCCGCGTCGAACGAGGAGAGCGCCGGCGGCACCGAGCGTCACGAGGATCGCGTCACCGACGCCTGGGCCGCGGCGGTTCCGGGCGAGCAACGAGCGAGCCGCGACCTCGATGTCGTCGACGGATGGGGCCGAGTCATTCGAGCGCGTCCGCCCCGTCGGCGTGTCCTCGTCGGCCGACCAGCCACCGTCGGCGTACCGGTTGCTCTCCCTGCCGGCGAGCTGGCGAAGCTCGCCCCGATTCGGTGTCAGGACGTCGGCAATCGCAAACGTCGATCTGTCGAGCCCGGCCACGGGGGCCGGGTTCAGGATCGTTCGCGCATCGGCAGCTCTTCCGAACCGCAGTGCGGCTCGTGCCGTTTCGGTGGGGATCTCGTGCCCAACGAGGATCACGTCCCCAGGCCCCGGCGCAAGCTGGTCGAGGGCGGCGCGGACCGACGCTGGGTCAAGCGCGGCATTGGCGCCCGCCGCGACGGCGATCAGGTTCTCGCCGGCGGCATCCACGATGATCGTGGCAAGGCCGGTCGCGATGCCCGGCACGGTGACCAGACCGTCGAGATGGACGTCATCGGCCTCGAGCTGGGCCCGCGCCTCACTTCCAAAAGCGTCGTCGCCGACAGCGCCGACGAACCACGTCGGAACGCCGAGACGGGCTGCCGCGACGGCCTGGTTGCCGCCCTTCCCACCGGCGAACTGGGCAAATGTTCCGCCCAACACCGTTTCCCCGGGAGCAGGCAGATGCTCGGCCTGGACAACGGCATCCACGTTGACCGAGCCGACGACGATGACCCGTCCGCTCATCGGTCTCGGACCTCGCTCACCGGCGGGACCGCGGGCTCGTCGGCACCTTCGTGATCAGGAGCCCGTGACGAATTCGCCACCGTCGACCGAGATGATGTCGCCGTTGATGAACCCGGTTCCGTCGCCCGAGAGGGCGACGATGGCGTTGGCCACGTCCTGGGGCGTGGTCATTCGCCCCGTCGGGTTCCGCCGCGTGGCCGACTCGATGATCATGTCGTGCTCGGGGATCTTCATGAGGGCCGGGGTCATCGTGACACCGGCCCTGATGCAGTTGACGGTGATCCCAGTGCCGCGACGCGCGAGCTCCATGGCCAGCTGGCGGACGTGCGATTCGAGGGCGGCCTTGGCCGACGACACGACACCGTAGGAGGGCACGACGCGCGTCGACCCCTCCGAGGTCATCGCGTAGATCTTCGATCCGTTCTCGAGGAGTCCCCGCCGGACGAGCTCCTGCACCCAGTAGACGAGGCTGTTGGCCATGACGTCCTGGGTCATCTCCATCTTCTTGCGATCGACCGCCGCTTTCGGATCGTCGGCGATGTAGGGCACCAGCGAGCCGAAGGCGAGCGAATGCATCACGACCCGAACGTAGGGGTGCCGGCCGGCCGCGCGCGACTCGGCGAACCGCGCCTCGACGGCGTCGAGCGCGCCACCACGCTTCTCGTCGTCGGCGGCATTCATGTTGATGTAGAGCGCTTCGCTGCCGGCCGCGGCGATCTTCGACTTGACCTCGTCGACATGGCCGAGCGCGGCCCGAAAGTCGAGGTGGATCCCGCAGATGCTGTAACCCGCCGCGGCAAGAGCGAGGGCCGTGGCCTCACCCATGCCGGAAGAGGCGCCCAGGATCAGCGCCCAGGGCTCGCGGTCATCGGTCATCGGGAGCCTCCAGCTCGGTCGGGGTTCGGTGACCGAGTCTACCCTGACGACCGATCGACGGGCCTCGGTTCTGTGCCGAACTGCACATGACGGGCGCGCACGTTGTGCCCGTACGATCCGCGTGTGAACGTCAGCCAGATCCTGCCATTGTTGATCCCACTCATCGCGATCCAGCTTCTCCTCGACGCCGTCTGCCTCGTGGACTTGCTCCGTGACGACCGGCGGGTCAGGGGCGGAAACAAAGGCCTCTGGGCCGTCGCCATCCTGTTTCTCCAGTACGTCGGGCCGATTGCCTATCTCCTCGTCGGGCGGATCGAGGAATGACGCCCGAATTAGCGTCGGGGCTTCTGGCGATCCGCACGCGCGGGCTGTCGAAGCGCTACGGCCCCGTCGTGGCCCTCGACGGCCTCGACCTCGATGTCCCGAGCGGGACGGTGTTCGGCCTCCTCGGCCCGAACGGGGCCGGCAAGACCACGACGATTCGGCTTCTGGCCGGGCTCGCCCAACCGACGGCTGGGTCTGCCACGGTCAACGGGATCGACATCACGGCCGGCAACGGCGACGCGCTCCGGCGACGGATCGGGGTGCTCGACCAGGATCCGCGTTTCTACGGCTGGATGACCGGGCGGGAGCTGCTCGAATTCGTTGGGCGTCTGTTCGGGATCACCGGGACAGCCCTGCGCGCCCGGGTCGGCGAAACACTTGAGCTCATCGGCCTTAGCGACGCGGCGAACCGTCGCATCGGCGGCTACTCGGGCGGCATGCGCCAACGGCTCGGCATTGGCCAGGCGCTCGTCGGTCGACCCGCCATCCTCATACTCGATGAGCCGGTAAGCTCGCTCGACCCCGAAGGCCGTCGCGACCTGCTGGCGCTGATCGCGGAGCTCCGCTCGAACGCCACGGTCGTCTTGTCGACTCATGTCCTCGCCGACGTCGAGCGAATCTGCGACCGAGTCGCCATTCTCGATTACGGTCGGCTCGTCACCGAATCGCCCACGGCCGACCTCCTCTCCCGCTATGCCCCGCCGGTCTACCGCCTCGAGCCCGAGCCCGGCCAGGAGTCGCCAGTCGCTCGTCTCGTGGAGCGCCTGCGCGCCGCGGCGTGGTCGCGCGGGGTCACGATCGAGGCCGATCGAATCCTGGTCTACGTGAGCGATCCGGAGCGCGCGGGCCGCGAGATCCTGGCCATCGTGACCGACTGTGATGTGCGGCTCTCAAGTTTCGAGCGGTTGCGCCCCACGCTCGAGGATGTTTTCCTGCGCCTCGTAGGGCGCGAGCGCGATCGGGCGATCGACTCGTGACCGGCTTCGGCGTCCTGCTCCGAAAGGAGCTCCTCGAGTCGTGGCGGACGCTGCGTCTGCCGGTCGTCGTCCTGCTGTTCCTGACGTTCGGCATCCTCTCGCCGCTGACCGCCCGCTACCTCCAGGACATCATCGATGCCGTCGCTCCGCAGCGGTTCGGCATCCGCCTCCCGCCTCCGACGCTGACGGACGCCGTCGATCAGCTCCTCAAGAACACCGCCCAAACCGGCGCCCTGGTTGCGATCCTGATCACGATGGGCTCGGTAGCCACCGAGAAGGAGCGCGGGACGGCCGCTTTTGTCCTGGTCAAGCCTGTGTCGCGCCTGGCATTTCTGGCCGCGAAGCTCACCGTGCTGGCAGCGTTGCTGGGTATCTCTATCGGCCTCGCGGTCGGCGCGGCGTGGATCTACACCACCATCCTGTTCGGCGCCCCGGATGTCGGAGGCTGGCTGGTCCTGGCCATGCTCGTGTGGCTCTCGACCCTGGCGTACGCGTCGCTGACCTTCGTCGGCTCGACGGTGTTTCGCTCGTCGCTGGCTGGGGCTGCGGTCGGGTTTGCGGGTCTGATCGCAATCGCGCTCGCCTCAGCTGTCCCCGAGTTCTCGCACTACCTTCCGCCCGGCCTCACCGCGGTCGCACGAACTGCGGCTGTTGGTGGAGGGCTGATCGACATCGTCCGTCCGCTCGTCGCAACCGTGGCGATCATCACGGTCTGCTTTGTCGTCGCATGGCGATCCTTCGAGCGCCAGGAGCTGTGAGGCGCGATCGGGTGATTGCCCTCTACACCACGCCCGCGGCGCGCAGGTCCCCGATCTCTTCGGCCGAGTAGCCGGCTTCGATCAGGATCTCGTGGGTCTGCTCACCGAGGAGCGGAGGAGGGGTACGAATGGAGGCCGGGGTTCGCGCGAACTCAAACGGCAAGCCGACCTGGTCGACCGCCCCGAGGACCGGATGCGACATCGGAACGCGCATTCGGCGCGCGCGAGCGGCGCCCGACGCAAACGCGTCGGTGACATCGAGGATGGGCCCGGCCGGAATACCGGCGCGATCGAGACGCTCGAGCCAGTCAGCAGTCAGTTCGGCGGCGATCGCATCGGCGAGGAGCGGTCGGAGTGCCTCGCGGTTCGCGACGCGATTGCCATTCGTCGCGAAGCGCGGGTCGTCGGCCAGCTCCGGCGCACCGATCTCCTCGCAGAGGCGCCGCCACTGGCGCTCACTGCCGACCCCGACCGCGACCTCCCCGTCCGCCGTCCGGAAGGTCTCGTAGGGGATGATGTTCGGGTGGGCGTTGCCGCGACGGATCGGCGCCTGACCGCTGACGAAGGCGTTCTGGGCCTGGTTGATGAGCACGGCCAGGGTGGAACCGAGCAGCGAGACGTCGATGCGCTGGCCGCGCGCACCTTCCTGCCCGCGCTCGGAGTTGCGAGCGAGGAGCCCCGCCAGCACCGAAATCGCCCCGAAAAGCCCGGTGGCGATGTCGCTGATGGCGACCCCGACCTTGGTCGGGTGGCCGCCTTCATCCGAAGGAAAGCCGGTCACCGACATCAGCCCGCCGAGCGCCTGGATCACGAAGTCGTAGCCGGGCTTGGGTGCGTCAGGACCGTCCGGGCCGTATCCGGTGATCGCGAGGTGGACCAGGCCCGGATCAACCGCTCAAGCTCGTCGTCGGGAAAGCCGAGCGCCGCGAAGCCACCGACGCGAGCGTTCTCGACCAGGACGTCCGCGCCGGCCAACAGCCGCTGGAGGACCTCCCGTCCGCCGTCGGTCTTCAGGTCCAGTCGGATCGAGCGTCGATTGCGGTTGACCGCCAGGTAGTAGGCCGCGGTCCGGGTTCCGGTGGCCGCCGACCCGACCCATGGCGGTCCCCAGCCGCGAGTCGCGTCGCCTTCAGGCGGCTCGACCTTGATCACGTCGGCGCCCAGATCGCCGAGCACCATCGTGCAGTAGGGCCCCGCCAGGACTGTGCTGCAGTCGATGACACGCAGGCCGATCAACGGCGCGTTGGCCGCGCTGTTCGGAGCAGTCGAATCGACTGAGGGCATCGCGGCGATGGTAGGGCTAGCATGGCCGCCATGCCAGGCGACCGACATACCCTCATGACCGTCCACGCCCACCCCGATGACGAGACCATCGGTACCGGCGGGACGATGGCCAAGGCCGTCCGCGACGGCCACCGTGTCGTGCTCGTGACGGGCACACGCGGCGAGCTCGGCGAGATTGTCGTACCCGAGATGGATACGCCCGAGAACCACCGCCGCCTCGGCGAGATCCGGGCCGCGGAGCTCGAGGCGGCCATGGGGATCCTGGGCGTCACCGAGTGGGAGAACCTCGGCTATCGCGACTCCGACATGATGGGGCGGGTCGGCAACGTCGACGCTCGCAGCTTCTGGCAGGCCGACCTCGACGAGGCGGCGCGCCGGCTCGTCTGGTTGATCCGCAAGTACAGGCCCGACGTGGTCACGACCTACAACGACTTCGGCGGGTACGGTCATCCGGACCACATCCGAACCCACGACGTGGCGGTCCGCGCCTTCCCGCGGGCCGGCGATCCGGCCTGGTATCCGGAGCAGCTGGCCCCCGACCATGGCGGCAATGGGCCCTCCGAGGCCGACGGCGGCGTCGCCCCCTGGGCACCGGCCAAGCTCTACGAGACGGCCATGCCGGCGTCGGTGCGGACTGCCATGCAGGAGGCGATGGAGAAACAGGGCCGGCCGGCCTTTTTCTCGCCGCCCGAGGACGCGACACCCGCGCAGCTGGCCGAATTCGAGGCCCGGATCGCTCGCATGCTCATCCCCGACGAGTCGATCACGACGTGGATCGACGTCGGCGACTTCATCGATCTCAAGTGGAACGCCTTGCGAAAGCACGTGACGCAGATGAGCGACGAGATGCCGTTCTTCGCCGCGGGGATCGACGGCTGGCGCGAGTTCTGGTCTCGGGAGGCCTACGTCCTCCGCGAGTCGTCGGTCGAAACGCCCAAACCCGAGTCGGACCTCTTCGCGGGGATTGCGTAGCCCGGGATCGACCACGGCGACCCTGGCGACCCTGGCGACGCGGGTGACCCCGGAGGTTTCGACCGACCGCCTGGTGGGGCCTCCAGGTCGGATTGCCGCATGTTTCCTTCGGAAGAGCATGCGCTGCACCCTAACGTGAGATTCGGGGCATGTTTCCGGTCGAATGAGCATCCGGCGCACGTTGGGAGGGTTGATCGACCTCAGTCCGCTCCGACATCCGATGTGGGACCGGAGGCCCGCTCCCGTGCACGCCGCGCCGCCTGGCCGAAGCGCGCACAGCCCTCTCGAGCCCGCGCCGCCGGTCGCGAGACCGGCATCTATCCCCGGGATCTTCGCCAAGGTGCGTGTGGTGCTCGTTTGATAGGAAAGGCCGCTGGCCCGGCGCGGGGCGGGGCCGCACGCCGCGCCCGGCCCGGCGCGGCGCGGAGCTGCCGGGCCGTAGCGTGGTCTAGCCGATCGGCACGACCCGGCCGTACGCGGTGGCCGTCGGGAGGTGCCACACGCCCGAGCGCGTGTAGACGTCTTCCTCGATGAGGGCGAGCGCCGCCGCGGCGTCTGCCGCTCGAATGAGGAGCACGGCCTTGCTGAAGTCGGCGCAGCCACCGGCCTCGATCACCCGTCCTTCACGGATCAGCCGGGCGATGCGCGAGAGGTGCTCGCCGCGAACCGGGGCCGTCGTTCGCGCGCCTCGGGCGTGTACGGAACCTCGACCAGGAAGATCGACTCGATCGTCACGCCGTCCGGGATGTCGCTCACGAAGGTTGCCTCCGTCAGATCACCGGGCTTACCACGGCAGGAGCCCCTTCGAGGCCGCAAAGACGCGGTCCATGACAACCGAGCCGCTACCCCCGGGATCCAGGAAGTTGGGCTGCGCCCGGTCGAGGATGACGTGGGGACGCATCCGGACCTGCACCAGCCGGGAACCCTGAAATGTCATCTCGAGCGTGATGCCCTCCTCCGTCTGCTCCGACCACGTCTGATCGAAGACGAGATTGCCGAGCGCGTACCAGATCGGCTTGCCCTTGTAGATCTCCATGGCGCCGGCCCAGTGGGGATGGTTGCCGATGATCATGTCCGCGCCGGCATCGATCACAGCATGGGCGAGGGTTACCGTCGCGGCCGGGGGGATCGCCCGGTACTCGATGCCCCAATGAGGAAACACGATGACGACCTGCGCGCCCGCCGCCCGGGCGGCGGCAATGTCGGTCTTGACGGTCGCCGCGGTGAGGATCGCGGCGCCGGGACGGGTCGCCGTGGCGGCAACGGCGGCCGTTGCGATCGTGTCATAGGCGAGGAACGCCACCTTGACGCCGCCCTCCTGGAGGATCGCCGGCCGGCGCGCGGCTGCGAGCGTGGCGCCCGCTCCGGCGTGGGCGATGTCCCATTTGTCGAGGTTTCGAACCGTGTCGAGGACCCCCTGGCTGCCGGCGTCGCGCATGTGGTTGTTGGCGAGTCCGACCAGGTCGAAGCCGGCGTGGGCCAGGCCGGCGATAAGAGCCGGATCGGCCGAGAAGACGGTCCCCTGCGTGTGGTAGACGAACTTGTTCGGCGCCGGATTCTCGAAGTTGGCGAACGCGAGGTCGGCGCCCGAAATGAGGCCACGAACCGCGCCGGCACCGCCCGTGGTCGCGGTCTTGACCAGTGGCCACCCGAAGCTCGAGCAGCAGTAGTGCGAGGTGATCTTCGCGGTGCCGCCGGCAAACGGATAGTCGACGCCCTTGCCCTCGACCTTGACCGTCAGGGCGACTCCGCGGTCGAGCAGGATGTCGCCGCCGGCGAAGAGCGTCCAGGCCGTCGCGGGATCGTACGCGGGCTTTGGCGGCGCTCCGGTCGTGCTGGCGGTGACAGTCAGGGAGGCGCGCAGGGACCAGGCAGCGAGGCTCTTGACCCGCGCTTCCCCGAACAGCGCCTTGCCCGCCCACGCGAGAGCTCGGACGCTCGGGCCAACCTCGTCGGCTCGGAGGAGCCCGAGGCGATCCGGGTACGCGGCCATGTCCTTCGCGAGCGCCGCGGCCGTGGCCGCCTCGACGAGCCGCGAGGCAACCGAGGGCGGGGAGAGCTTCAGCGCAGCCAGGATGGCTCCCGCATCCGCGGACACCAACTCGATCGCGTCGTATTGCTGGCTCGTTCCGGCCAGGACGGCCTTGACCTCGGCGGGGCTCGTGCCAATGGCGGGCGACCGGAAGTCGGTGACGGGCACGATGGCGACGCCCGCCTGGGTCGTCGCAGGGGTCTCGCTCCGAGCCGGCGGCGAAGGAGTGATCGAAGCGGCCGCGCTCGGTGATTGGGCAGAAGCGGTCGCGCTCGCAGCCACTGCCTTGCCGGGCGTTGCCGTGGGGGACGCGTGGCTTGAGAGGACGCCCGAGAGGCTCACGCCTCCCACGAGTACGACGGCTACCACCGCGACCGACGCCACCACGAGCCACCGGCCGGGCGCACGACCGGGGCCGGTACCCGGGCCCGGACCCGGGCCCGGACCCAGGCGCCGACCCGGTGGTGGTGCACCGACCCGCCGAGCCATCGGCGGTCGGCCCGGGGGCGGGCCGCCCGGCCCCAGCGGAGATTCGTTCACGCTCGATGCCACCTCGTGCACGGGACTCGGTTGTCGATACCCCTCACCGGCCGTCGCTGGCCCGGATGGTACGCGGACCCGACAGGGATCCGACGAATGGACGCGCCGCCCGGGCGGGATCGCCCGCGCGGAGGCGACCCCGACGCGCCGCCCGGGCCGCGTCGACCCGCCCGGGCCAAAGAGAACGCCCCGTTCGGGCGGGCGAACGGGGCGTAGGGAAAAGC
>DATCPH010000167.1:0-9674 GCA_036570185.1 Candidatus Limnocylindrales bacterium
CCGAGGGGCTGCGCGCGTTCGTGGAGAAGCGGCCACCGCGCTTCACCGGGGAGTGATCGGACTCCGCACGATCGCGGCGGACGTGGACCAGGTCGCTGCCCGCGCGACCGCCGCGCTGGAGACTTCGGCCGGCGGTCGTGCCCTCGTCCTGTTCGCCGCCGGCTGGATCCTCCTGACGACCAGGGGTTGGGGGTTCCCGGCGCCCGACGGCTTCCCGTTCATCGTCCTGTGGATCGCTGGGTCGGCGGCCGCCCTGTCGGCGATCACGGTCGCCCGGCGCCGGCGCCCCAGGGCGTTCGTCGCGATCGTGGTCCTGCTCGGGGTCGCCATGGCCCTGTCCGACGGGACGCTCACGGTGTCGCAGCCTCTGCGTGATCTGCACCTGTACCTCAAGGCGGGCCGACATTGGCTCGACGGCTCAACGGTCTACCTGGACCATCTCCTAACCGCTGTACCGGTCGACCGCTCCGACTACCCGTTCCTGTATCCACCGGCGACGCTGCCCCTCTTCGCGGTCCTCACCTCGCTGCCGCGGCCGATCGTCGACGCGGCCTGGGTCGCCGGTTCGGCGGCATTGGGTGTGGCTGCCCTGCGAAGCTGGGGCTTCTCGACGCGCTGGGCCATCGCAGCGCTCATCTGGCCGCCTTTCTTCCAGGGTCTCTGGGTCGGGAACGTCGCCGTGCCGCTCGTCGCCCTCTTTGCCTGGGCGCCGCGGGCAGGCGGCCTCCTGGTGGTCGGGCCGCTCTTCAAGGCTTACTCAGCCGTGGCAACACTGTGGCTGGTCCGGGAACGTCGCTGGTTAGCCTTGGTTACAGGCCTGGCGTTCGTCGCCGTCGTCATCCTCGCGACCTTGCCGCTGGTCGGGTTCGATCTCTGGCGCCAGTGGCTGGTCGGGCTGGAGTGGTTCGGCCGGTCGCAGCCCCTCCTGCCGGCCAGCCTCTATGGATTCGGGCTGGTGGGGTATCTCGGCCCTGGATTGGCGTTGGCCGTGGGGGCCATCGTCCTCCTGATGGCGATCGCCGCCCGGCGTCTCCCCGGCCTCGCTCGGCTCGGCATCGCCACGGTCGTGGTTTCCCCGTCGCTGTATGCGCACGGCATGTTGGTCGCCATCCCTGGCCTTCTCGCCCTTCGACCTGTCTGGCTGTGGATCGCCCTCACGATTCTCTCGGCCGCAATGGACCAGTGGTTCGCCGCTGTGGCTCTCGCGATCGCCGCCTGGTGGCTGCCGGCCCTTCGCCGGACCGCCGAACCGCGACTCGCGATCACGGGGAATCCCCTCGAAGGCGGGCCCGGTCCGTGGTCCGACAGCATTCCGCCCACGTCGCCTCCCACTGATTGACGGGCGCTCGGGTCAAGGGTATGTTGCCCTAACGATCGTTCGTTAGGAGCCCGTTCAGGCATGGTCGAACTCTCGAAGGTGGTCGAGATCTCGCGCAAGCGCGCCATCGAAGATGTCGCCAGCGAGCTGTTTCGCGAGCGCGGGTACGCGGCCACCAGCGTCCGCGACATCGCCCGCCGACTCGACATTCGCGGCCCCAGCTTGTACGCCCATGTCACGTCCAAGGAGGAGGTCCTCTGGGCGATCGTGGACCGCGCCGCCAGCCGCTTCGAAGGGGCTGTCGACGCTGCTCAGGCAGCCGCCCAACGCTCGAACCCTGGCGATCCCGCGACAGCGATGGCGGCCCTCTGCCGGGCGCATATCGCGGTCATTGCGGGTGACCCGGGGGAGGCGAGCGTCTTCGTTCACGAGTGGCGCGCCCTGGGGCCTGACCGACGTGCGGCCATCCTCGCGCGGCGCGACGCCTATGAGGCTCGTTTCCGCGCCGTCATCCGCGATGGGATGGCGAACGGGACATTTGCCATGACCGAACCGGTCCTCGCCTCGAGATTCCTCCTGTCCGCGCTGAATGGGGTCGCGACCTGGTACCGGCCGGGAGGCGGCCTGTCCGCCGAACGGATCGGCGACGTCTACGCGGATCTCGCCCTGCGCACCCTTTCGGAGGCATCGCTGTGACCGACCCGATCTCCCTCGATCCAATCCTGTCGCCCGGAGAACGGACCGGTCTCCGCTTCAACGAAGACCTTCCCCACGGCGAGCGCTTCGCTCATTTCGAGGAGCACGTGACCGGCGGCGGCAAGATCGAGGCCACCGACTGGATGGCCGATGAGTATCGCCAGGGCGTGCTCCGCTTCGTCGAGATGCACGCCAACAGCGAGCTGATGGGGGTGCTCCCGGAGCGCGAGTGGATCATGCGGGCGCCAAATCTCCGCCGGAAGCTGGCCCTCACCGCCAAGGTGCAGGACGAGGTCGGTCACGCCCAGCTCCTCTACCGGGTCGCCGAGGATCTGGGCAAGCCGCGCGAGGCGATGCTCGAGGACCTCCTGGCGGGCAAGACGAAGTTCCACAACGTCTTCCACTACCCGACCCGGACGTGGGCCGATGTCGGGATCATCGCCTGGCTCGTGGATGCCGCCGCGATCGTTGCCCAGCAGGCGCTTCGCGACTCCAGCTACGCCCCCTACGCGCGCACGATGCGGAAGATCTGCTGGGAGGAGTCGGTCCACATCATGCATGGGCGTGACGTCGTCGTGACGATGATGAATGGGACGTCGCTGCAGCGAGGGCTGATTCAGGATGCGCTCGTTCGCTGGTGGGGCCCGCTCATGCAGATGCATGGCCCGCGCAGCGACCGCGCCAAGGACCGCGACATCCACTGGCGCATCAAGGCCAAGACCTCCGAGGAGCTCCGCCAGGAGTTCCTTTCGATCTACGTGCCGCGCATCCGGGAGCTCGGTCTGGAGATTCCGGATCTGGAGCTCCACTTCGATGAGGCCAGCGGGCAATGGCGCTACACCGAGCCCGATTGGCAGGAGCTTCGGGCCGTCGTCACGAATCATGGCCCCATGTCACAGGAACGGCTCGACTTCAGGCGGGCGAACCGCGAGGAGACCCGCTGGGTTCGTGAGACGGTCCTGGCGATGCCGCCTTCAGGGGTCGCCGCGTGACAGACTCGTTGCCCCCCGACCGAGCCTCGTCGGGCACCGCCGAGGGCGCCGGTGGCACCCTCGAGCCCTACGAGGTCTTCCGGCGCGAAAAGGAGGGCGATCCGATGCGCCACGGTGGCAGCGTCCTGGCGCCCGATCCGGAACTCGCCGTCCACTACGCCCGGGAGCTGTTCGGTCGTCGGCAGGAGAGCGTCCGGCTGTGGATCGTGCGCCGCTCCGACATCCACGATCTGGCCGATCCGGACCTGCTGGATCCGCCGCTGGATCGATCGTTTAAGAAGCCCGGCGGCTACGTGATGCGCGAAAAGCTCGCCGCCGCCCGGGCGCGTTCGGGCCAGCCGAAGCCAAAGGCGAGCTCGCGACCAGAGGCCGGGTCGCGGCGGGAGGCAACTCCCAAGTGACGTCGATCGCCGCGGATCTGCTGCCGGCCACGCGGAACGCGCTGTCGCTGCTCCTCCTGTCGATGGCCGACGACGAGTTCGTGATCGGCTTCAGCGATTCGGAGTGGACGGGGATTGCGCCGCTCCTCGAGGAGGATGTGGCGATGAGCTCGATCGCGCAGGACGAGCTGGGCCACGCCCGGGCGATGTACGAGCTCCTGGCACAGGTCGTCGACGACGGCCGCGACGCGGACGCGATCGCCTTCGATCGACCCGTCGAGGGCTATTACCACGCCCCATTGCTCGACCACCCTCGCGGCGACTGGGCCCACACGATCGCGCGCCGTTACCTGTACGATACGGCCGACGCGGTTCGCCTTGAAGCCCTGGCCGATTCGTCGTTCCGGCCGTTGGCCGAGCTGGTCGCGAAGATCCGGCGCGAGGAGCGCTACCACCTCCTCCACGTCGGCGCGTGGATGCAGCGGCTTGCATGTGGCGCGGGCGAGCCCCGCGGGCGACTCCTCGAAGCCCTCGGCCGACTGTCGCCGGACGCCGCAACGATCTTGAGTCCGCTTCCCGACGAAACAAGCCTGCGGATGGCCGGGATCATCGACGCCGAATCCCATGACCTGCAGGGGCGCTGGCGTGCCGCCATCGGGCCGATATTCGAACGACTCGACCTGCCAATGCCGCCGGCTTCGCCGGTTCAGGAGCGCGGCGGAGCGCACTCCGACGGCTTTCGGTGGCTGTGGGGCGAGTTCACGTCGGTCCGCCGGCTGGAACCGGGAGCGACCTGGTGACCGCCGCAGTCGGCGATCCAGCTCTCGAAGAGCGCGCCGTCGAAGAGCATGCCGTCCTGGCAGCGCTGGCGGACGTCGCGGATCCCGAGATCCCGTCGATCTCGATCGTGGATCTCGGCCTCGTCCATCGTGTCGAGGTGTCAGGCGAGCGGATCAGGGTCGAGCTCCTCCCGACGTTCGTCGGTTGCCCGGCGCTGGACGTTATCCGCTCCTCCGTCGAGGCTCGGCTCGCGACGTTCGACCGGCCGGTCGACGCGTCATTCACGTTTTCCGTTCCGTGGAGCTCGGATCGGATCAGCCCGAGGGGACGCGAGCACCTCCGCGCGTCCGGATTCGCGCCTCCGGGAAAGGCGCCGCCACTGAGGCTCCTCCCCCTCGCGACGATCGATGATGCCGTTGAGTGCCCGAACTGCGGCTCCCATCGGACGGTCATGGAGAACGCTTTCGGCCCGACCCAGTGTCGGGCGATTCACTACTGCACGTCCTGCCGCCAGCCATTCGAGGCCTTCAAGCCGATTTGACAGCGTGAAGGGACAGCGCGCGCTGATCGCGATCGTTGGCGCCGGAACGATGGGCACCGGGATCGCCCAGGTCGCCCTCGAAGCCGGCCACGAGGTGGTCATCCACGACGTCGATGACGGGGCGCTGGCCAGAGGTCGAGCCCGAATCGGCGAGGGACTGGCCCGCCGGGCAGCGAGGCTCGACCTCGATGCTGACTCCATCGACGACTGGGTCGACGGGCGCCTTGCCAACCTCCGCGAGGCGGTTTCGCTGGACACGATCGCGGCGGAGGCCGACGTCGTGATCGAGGCGGCTCTCGAGGACCTCGAGTTGAAGCGGACGATCTTCGGGGTTCTCGACCGCGACGGCTCGCCCGACGCGATCCTGGCGACGAATACCAGCGCTCTCTCGATCGACGACATCGCCGCCGGTCTTGCTCGGCCGGAACGTGTCGTGGGCATGCATTTCTTCAACCCGGCTCCGGTGATGGCGCTGGTCGAGGTCGTTGGTGGAGGGCAGACCGCGGAGTCGGTGCTCGCGTCTGCGGCAGAGCTCGCGATCTCATGGGGCAAGACCGCGGTCCGATCTGCCGACGCCCCGGGCTTCATCGTCAACCGGGTGAATCGGGCGTTCACGCTCGAGGCATTGGCCGCCCTCGAGGGCGGCGAGGCCAACATCGAGGCGATCGATGCGGCCGTTCGCGCCCAAGGGTTCCCGATGGGACCGTTCGAGCTGATGGACCTGACCGGCATCGACGTGAGCTTCGCGGCCGCGCTCGGTATCTACGAGGGCTTTCGACGCCGCGGAGACGAGCTCGCGGCTCGGTTCCGCCCGTCAGGGACGCAGGAACGTCTGGTCACCGAGGAACGCCTCGGGCGAAAGACCGAGCGTGGTTTCTACGTGTATGACGGCGGCGGGGCCAGACGACCGGCCGAGGAGTTCACGTCCGCGGGCGGACCGGCTGCGCGCGGTGGCCGCGACGCCGGCGCGGCCGTGGCGGACCGGATCAGGCTCGCGATCGACCTCGAGGCGATTCGGGCGCGCGACGACGGGGTTGCCACGGCGACCGACATTGACGTCGCTCTCCGGCTCGGCGCCAACCACCCGATCGGGCCGTTCGAGCACATCGACCACATCGGCGGGCCGGCGGTGTTGCTGGCACGGGTCCAACCGCTGGCGGGGCGCGGAACCCGCTTCGCGCCGCCTTCGTCGCTCGGGGGCTGACGTCGCAGTCGAAGGGCGGGCACCGAACCCACGAATACAATCCAATCGATGAGTCGAGATCTCCGGCGGCCGCTTCGCGAGGCGTGGATCGTGGCCGCGGTGCGGAGCCCAGTGGGTCGCTACGGCGGCGCCCTCGCGGCGGTTCGTCCCGACGACCTTGCCGGCGCTACCATCCGAGCCGTGGTCGACCGATCGGGGATCGACCCGCGCCTGATCGAGGACGTGATCGTTGGCTGCGCCAATCAGGCGGGTGAGGACAATCGGAACGTGGCCAGGATGGCGCTCTTGCTCGCGGGCTTGCCCGTCGAGGTCGGCGGCCTGACCGTGAACCGCCTGTGCGGATCGGGCCTGCAGGCCATCAACTCGGCCGCCCACGCGATCGAGGTCGGCGACGGCGACGTCTTCATCGGCGGCGGCGTCGAGTCGATGACCCGGGCTCCGTATGTCATGGCCAAGCCCGAGGTCGGATTCGAGCGCGGCAGCCACGAGCTGTTCGACACAACGCTCGGTTGGCGGTTCACAAACCCGAAGCTGGCAGCGGTCCATTACCCGTACTCCATGGGCGAGACGGGAGAGAACGTCGCCGAGCGCTGGAAGGTCGACCGTGAGCGGCAGGATGCCTTCGCGCTGGAAAGCCATCGACGCGCGGTCGCGGCGATCGAGAGCGGTCGCTTCGACGATCAGATCGTTCCGATCGAGGTCCCCCAGAAGCGCGGCGATCCGATCAGTGTCGCGCGAGACGAGCATCCTCGCGCCGACACGTCCATGGAGGCGCTTGCGAGGCTTCGGCCGGCGTTTCGCGAGGGAGGCAGCGTGACCGCGGGCAACAGCTCCGGGATCAACGACGGGGCGTCGGCGGTGCTCCTCGTCGAGGCCGAGAGGGCCCGCGAGCTGGGGCTTCGGCCGATGGCGCGCGTCGTCTCGACGGCCGTGGCCGGAGTCGATCCGGCGATCATGGGTGTCGGGCCCATCCCGGCCACGCGCAAGGCACTGGAACGTGCAGGGATCGGGGTCGACGACCTCGACCTGGTCGAGCTCAACGAAGCGTTCGCCAGCCAGTCGCTCGTCTCGATCGACGAGCTCGGCCTCGATCCGGCCAAGGTCAATGTCAACGGCGGAGCCATCGCACTCGGTCACCCGCTGGGCAGCAGCGGCGGCCGTCTGATCACGATGCTCGTCCACGAGTTGTGCCGGACCGGCGGCCGCTACGGCCTTGCGGCCATGTGCATCGGTGTCGGCCAGGGGATTGCCACGGTCATCGAGCGGATCGACGGGTAGGGGCAGCTCCGGCGACGGGTCTGGACCGCCGTGTTGGGCTGGATCGCTCCGGCTGAACGCGGAATGTGCACCAGGGGCCCAACCGAGGCGAGATCCACGGATTCGTGCTGCGCAACACCTCGTGCGAGGTCGATTTGTGCCACTGGGGCACCGATCCGACGCGACCGGGCCCGCAGCCAGGCCATTTCGGCCGTCAAATGCTCTTCAGCGCCGCGGAAACCGTCCCGGTTGTGCTCTGGTGGCACATCCGGCACGACCCGGCCCACCACCGCCGCGGAATCCGTCCCAGTTGTGCTCTGGTTGCACATCGCCGCACCTGTCGGGCTCCGCGCCCCGGAATCCGTCCCGGTTGTGCTCTCCCGGCACATCCCCATACCAGGCGGCCCGCGCCGGCCCGACTCCCTGCTCTCGAGCCGCTCCGCGGCAATGTCGGCATTGACGCTTGTCGGAATCGGTTGACCTGCGTACTATCTGGGAAACGGGCCGGCTGATCGGCCCGCGAACCGTCACGAACAGCCGCGACAACCAACCACGCGAAACCGAATGATCCTCCGAAGGAGGCCCTGGCCACATGATCGACCAGCAGCCGACGGTGCTCTCGCTGACTGATGCTGCCGCCATCAGGCTGCGCGACCTGACCAAAGAAGAGACGAACCCCGACATCGGGCTGCGCGTTTACGTCTACAGCGGCGGCTGCTCAGGGTACCGATACGGGATGATGCTCGAGGACGCGCCCACGCCCGAGGACAACGTCCTTCATGCCAACGGCGTCAAGGTCTACGTCGACGGCCAGAGCATCAGCCTCCTGCAGGGCTCCCAGATCGACTATGTCGACACGCTGATGGGCGCCGGGTTCACGGTCAACAACCCGAACGCGGTCGCGGCCTGCGGCTGTGGGTCAAGCTTCCGCACCGCGGACGACGCGGGCAGCGCACGGGCCTGCGCCCACTGACGACCTGAGGTCGCAGCTTTCTCGCCGCTCGCACCGAGCCGCCGGACTACCGGCGGCTCGTTCGTTCACCCCGCACCCGGCCGGCGGGCCGCTCGGCCTACTGGCCTGAGTAGCGCTGTTCCTTCCAGGGATCCGCGTCGTTGTTGTAGCCGTAGCGCTCCCAGAAGCCGAGGATGTCGTGGTCGAGGAATTCGAGGCCACGGATCCACTTGGCGCTCTTCCAGAAGTAGCGCTTGGGCACGAGGAGTCGCAGCGGCGCGCCGTGCTCCGCCTCGAGCGGCTCGCCATCGAATGTGTCGGCGAGCATCACGTCGTCATCGTCAAGCACTGAGAGCGGCAGGTTGGCGGTGTATCCCTGCTCGGAGTGCGCAAGAACGTGGGTCGCCGAAGGCCGGACGGAGGCAAGGCGAAGGATTTCCTGGATCGGCACGCCCTCCCAGGTCGTGTCGAGCTTCGTCCAGCGAGTGACGCAGTGGATGTCCGTACCAACGGTCTTTCGGGGCAGCGCTCTGAATTGCTCCCACGTGAGGGTGAACGGCGAATCGACCTCGCCCCAGACCCGGAAATCCCAGGTCGCGAGGTCCGTTCGCGGCACGGAACCGTAGTGGAGGACCGGAAACTTCTGCGTCCGATACTGGCCTGGCGGTATCCGTGCAGCAACCGCCGGGTCTTTCTCTCGGCCTCCGAACAAACGCTCGAACATGGTGGGTATCGTCCCACAGGCCGGCCCCGCGTTACATCGCGGGGGCCGGGGCCGGGGCCGGGCGCCGGGCGCCGGGCCCGATGAGTTGCGTGCGCTACCCTTCGCCGGTGAGTTCGACCGGCCGCCCGGCCCAGACGCCGACCGACGAGCCCAGCCCGGCGTCCGCGCGACCGAAGCCGGGCGACCGCGTGGTCGTCGTGATGCCCGCGTACAACGCCGCCCAGACCCTCGAGCGGACCTACGCCGACATCCCCCATGACATCGTCGACCGGATCATCCTCGTGGACGACGTTTCGCGCGACGAGACCGTCTCGATCGCCCGGCAGCTCGGCCTCGACGTGATCGTCCATCACCAGAACCGGGGCTACGGCGGCAACCAGAAGACCTGTTACGACGCCGCGCTCGCGGCCGGCGCCGAAGTCGTCGTCATGCTCCACCCCGATTACCAGTACGACGCCACCCGAATTCCTGCGCTGATCGGGCCGATCCTCGGTGGCGAGGCGGACCTCATGCTCGGCAGCCGCTTCCTGGGCGACCCTCTCGCCGGGGGGATGCCGCGCTGGAAATACATCAGCAACCGGTTCCTGACGATCCTCGAGAACCGGACATTCGGGCTGCATCTCTCGGAGTACCACACTGGCCTGCGGGCCTACAGCCGGCGACTCCTCGAGACAATTCCCTACAAGCTCAACTCCGACGACTTCGTGTTCGACCAGGAGCTGATCGCCCAGGTTGTGGCCGCCGGCGATTTCCAGATCGGCGAGATCGCAGTCCCGACGCGCTACTTCTCCGAGGCCAGCTCGGTCGGCCTCGGCCGGAGTGTCGTGTAC
>DATCPH010000168.1:0-2880 GCA_036570185.1 Candidatus Limnocylindrales bacterium
GACCCAGCGGTTGAAGTCCGCCTCGCGGCGACCCCGAACTTGCCACAGTCCGGTCATGCCTGGGGTCATCGACAGGCGACGACGGTGCCAGATGTCGTATCTCTCGACTTCGGCCGGCAGCGGTGGACGCGGCCCCACGAGACTCATCTGACCTCGGAGCACGTTCCAGAGCTGGGGCAGCTCGTCCATCGACGTCCGCCGCAGGAATCGACCCAAGCGGGTGATGCGCGGGTCGTCGGGCAGCTTGAAGGCATGGCCGTTGATGACGTTGCGGCTCCGCAGCTCCTCGAGCTGTCGCCGCCGGAACGCGGGTCGCGCCGCGCGCAAAGCTCCGACGCTGCCAGTCACATCAATGGTCAACCCGGGCGGGTTTTGATAGTTCTGAGAGCCAACGCAGCGTGATCTGATTGGGGGCCTGGCCCCCGGAGAACTGGCGTTCGGTTTCGCCGAAATCCTCTTCGCTGCCTGGGAGACCGTCTACAACACGATCCGTCCCCACCAGGCGTTGGGCTATCTGACCCCGGCCGAATTTCTCGCGTCCATAGGCCTCCATGTGTAGCCGACCTACTGGACGAGGACACCGCTTTGACATCGACCTCAGGGAGTCCATAGTTGCAACTTGCAAGGCGCTCAAAGGCGCCGGCAGCGCGGCCACCCACGGCGCGTCCGTTTCGCGGCATCGCAATCGGTGGGCTCCATGACCCACCAAGATTTGCGTGCCGCGCGTTCTTTTGTCGCGGCCCGCGAGGGCGGTGGCCGTGGAAGAAGAACCGCGTGAACTTGCATTGATCGAGAATGCCGCCCAGATGCTCGCCGAGGCGCGCGATCTCCGGTGAATCCGTGAGCTTCGCAACCTGGCGAAAGCCGCCGAGGCGTATGCCCGGGCAAAGGGATTGGGCGAACGCCCGCAGCGATCCGCGAGCCAGATGGTCGTCCTCGCGACAGTCAAGCTCGGCCAATTGCTCATCGAAGGCCGCGAGCGCGGAGAGGTGGCCAATCCAGGAAGACCGACAAACGTCGACGTCGACGACTATTTGAATGCCAACTACGAATTGGCCGGTCGCCCCGAATGGATCTATCCGCTTCGGTTCCCTCAGATCCCAGGCCCTTCTGGCACGCCGACCACGTTGGCCGATCTCGCGATCAGTCGTGATCTCAGTTGGACGTCCCAGCGGCTGGCTCGCCATGCCGAGGAGGTCCTGGCATTCGTCGAACACTCCGCCGAACTCAGCGTGGCCGGCGCGCTGCGGCGCATCAAGCCGCTGGAGAAGAAGGATGACGATGAAGAATTCGAGCGCCGCTACCCCGTCACCCGCTGGTCCGCTGACCTGGCTGACGTCCGACGGCACCTTTGGGCGGCGCAGGCCGCGATCGAAGCGCTGATTCCCCTCTCCAAGATGCAGCGCCGGGTAATCGATCACCATCTGCGCCGCATCCGCTATAAATCCCGACGGCGGACCGCTTCTCGACAAGCGCCTCGAACCGAGCCATCGTCCAAGCTGAAATGACGACGCAAATCGACCCGGGGCGCGCGTCCAGCGTCTGCATCGTGTGATGCGGCACGCGCGGTCAGAAATGATCACGGCTTCCCCATCAGACACGGCCGATCGCGCGGTTCCAAGCCGATCGCTCGGGTTCCAAAACTGAAACGCTCCGCGGTCCCCTACCGCGCCCGCGCCAACGACATCTGAGTCTTGGCGAGAGGATCGAGGGCTCGCGGAAGCGGACGCGTGCCGCCCGAGTACACGAGCTTGGAATTTGGACCAAGTTGCGGTAGCATCCGCGGTACGACCAGCGGTGCCGGAAACGAGCACCGCTTGGATCTGACCGTGCAGGTCGGCGTCAGCGTACGTTGTCCGCCAAGGTCTTGAAAGCGGCGAGAGCCGCACGAGACCGCGGGCGATTCGTGAACCGGACGAGCCCCGCGACAGGAACGGAGCGGGCTCATGAACTGCCGGCAGGCTTTCCTCCCCTTCGATCCGGCTGCCTGCCGGCACTCGTGGCCCCCGACGGAGCCACCGATGTGGCCGTCCGACGCGGGTCGTGGTCCGCACGCTGCCCGGCATCCGGCGCCGAGGAGTAGCCCTCGCGGGACCCTCACCTCGGCTGCCCGTGAGGGCCATTGACATGGCCCGCCCGAGTCGGCTGAGCCCCGAGGCCACCGAACGGTTCATCAAGGCCATTGCCGCCGGATCGTTCCCCGAGGTGGCCGCGAGATACGCTGGCTTCAGCGCGGCCTCGCTGTACCGCTACATGCGGGGTTCGCGGCCCGAGCATGCCGCCTTCCGCGACCTCGTCCAGAAGGCCGTGACCGACCTCGAGGTCCGCCTCGCCGGAACCCTCACGCAGGCCGCGATGCGGGACCCGGTCTGGGCGCTCAAGGTGCTCGAGCGCCGCTTCGGCGATCGATGGCTGCTGCGAACGTCGGACCGCGACACCATCGCGAACGAGCGAGGCGCCACTGGCCGGGCTTCCGGCGAGGTCATCCCGCTCGACCCAGCCTTCATTGAGGTCATCGTCCCGCGCTTGCTCGAGGCCGGACAGCGTCTCCGGTCCGGGGACCCGGTCGAGGCGCCTGACATCACCCGCTTCGAGCACCGCCCGTCCGGCGGGAAGATCTCATGATCGCGCGCGGCCAACGCCGTGCGGGCGCGGGTCGGTCGCCACGCGCACCGGCGACGGGGACCCTCGCGCAGCTCCTCTATGCGAGCTTCCCGCTGTTCATGGCCCATCTCGCCGATCCAGGCGGGCGCTTGCTCGAGGTTGCGGCCCATCATCGCTGGTGGGCCGAGCTCATGGTGCGCTCGAAGCGGCTCGTCCTGATCGCACCTCGATCGCACGGCAAGACGACCACGGCGCTTGCGTTTGTGTTGTGGCAGG
>DATCPH010000169.1:0-4444 GCA_036570185.1 Candidatus Limnocylindrales bacterium
GACATACGCCTTGAGCCGCTGGCGCGCGTCGTTGGGGAGCCAGTCGGTGAGGCTGCGCGCATAGGCGGCGATCACCGGGCTCGTGCAGCTCGGGCTATTCGACCAGGCCTCGCCCGCGAGGGCGCTGACCGCCTCCATGAGCGAGACGCCGTCCGAGGGTGAGGTGTGGGTGCCGGAGCGGAGGACCACGGTGTCGAGATCGAGCGTCATGCGAGGAGCCTCTGTGCCAGAGCCTCTGTACCGAACTACGGCCGCCCGCGGCGCCGCAGAAGGGCTGCGCCGCGACGCCCGACCCGGACTCGGCATCGGACGTCGGGGGAGGCGTTGTCAGCGCGGGCGCTCTCGAGGGGCTCGTCGCACCGCGACAGCGCCGACGAGAGCATGGGCCTGATCGAGGCATTCCGCACGGCACCGCGGGAGGGTGTAGCCGGTGGCATGGAGCTCGTGAATGGCCGGCACCCGAACAGCGCCCTGCTGATGATGTCGCCTTGCTCGAGGCCCGCCCGCGCCACCGCACTGCCGTGCACGACCGCTCGCTGGATCGGGATCGAGTCGCTGACCGGGCCGGGTGCTAGCATGGCCCTCGGGGTCGCCCTCACGGGGCGGCCGCAGTGGAAACAGGCGTTCGGCCGGATGGATCGCTTCGACAAGTTCACGGATCGCGCACGCAAGGTCCTGACGCTCGCCCAGGACGAGGCCCAGCGCTTCAACCACAACTACATCGGGACCGAGCACCTCCTCCTGGGCCTGGTGCGTGAGGGCGAGGGCGTCGCGGCACGAGTGCTCGAGAACATGAACGTCGAGCTCGCCAAGGTCCGGACGGCGGTCGAGTTCATCATCGGGCGTGGCGACCGGCCGGTGGTCGGCGAGATCGGCCTGACCCCCCGCGCCAAGCGGGTCATCGAGCTCGCGATCGACGAGGCGCGCCGCCTCGGCCACAACTACGTCGGGACGGAGCACTTGCTGCTCGGCCTCGTCCGGGAAGGCGAGGGCATCGCGGCGGGCGTCCTCGAGTCGCTCGGCGTGAACCTCGACAAGGTCCGCCACGAGGTCATCCGGGTCCTGTCCCAGAGCTCCGCCGCCGGTCCCGCCCAGGAGACGAAGCGGGCGAGCAAGACCCCGACCGTCGACCAGCTCGGGATCAACCTCACGGACGCGGCTCGGGCCGGCAAGCTCGACCCGGTCATCGGCCGCGAGAAGGAGATCGAGCGGGTCATCCAGATCCTGTCGCGGCGGACCAAGAACAACCCCGCCCTCATCGGCGAGCCGGGCGTCGGCAAGACCGCGATCGTGGAGGGCCTGGCCCAGCGGATCGTCAGTGGCGACGTCCCCGAGACGCTTCTCAACAAGCGCGTCCTGACCCTCGACATCGGGTCGCTCGTCGCCGGCACGAAGTACCGCGGCGAGTTCGAGGAGCGCCTGAAGAAGATCATCGAGGAGCTGCGGAACACCAATGACGCAGTCCTCTTCATCGACGAGCTCCACACACTCGTCGGGGCCGGCGCGGCCGAGGGCGCGATCGACGCCGCCAACATCCTGAAGCCGCCGCTCGCTCGCGGCGAGCTCCAGTGCATCGGCGCGACGACCCTCGACGAGTACCGCAAGTACATCGAGCGCGATGCCGCGCTCGAGCGGCGCTTCCAGCCGGTCATGGTCGAGGAGCCGACGCTCGAGCAAACCGTTGAGATCCTCATGGGCATCCGCGAGCGGTACGAGCAGCACCACAAGGTCACGATCACCGACGACGCCGTCAAGGCCGCGGCGGACCTCTCGAGCCGATACATCACCGACCGTCATCTTCCCGACAAGGCCATCGACCTGATCGACGAAGCGGCCAGCCGCGTCCGGCTCCGCTACGCGTCCGCGCCGCCGCCGCTCCGCGAGGCCCAGAAGGAGCTGGAGCGCGTCACCAAGGAAAAGGACAGCGCCATCAACGGCCAGGATTACGAGGCCGCGGCCAAGCTTCGCGAGGCCGAGGCGGAGGCTCGCGAGAAGGTCGAGGCGCTTCGCGGCGAGTGGCAGACCCAAGTCGCGGGCGAGGCCCCGACGGTCGGCGAGGAGGAGATCGCCCAGATCGTCGCGATGTGGACGGGCATCCCGGTCACCCGGATCGCCCAGGAAGAGTCCGAGCGGCTGCTCAAGATGGAGGAGTCACTCCATTCCCGGGTCATCGGCCAGCAGGAGGCGATCGAGCTCGTGTCCAAGGCCGTCCGCCGCGCACGCGCCGGTCTCAAGGACCCGAAGCGTCCGATCGGCTCGTTCATCTTCCTGGGGCCGACCGGCGTCGGAAAGACCGAGCTGGCCAAGGCGCTCGCCGAGTTCATGTTCGGCAGCGAGGACGCACTCATCAAGATCGACATGAGCGAGTTCATGGAGCGCCACAACGTGAGCCGGCTGGTTGGCGCTCCTCCCGGCTATGTCGGCTTCGACGAAGGCGGCCAGCTGACCGAGGCGGTCCGCCGCAAGAGCTACGCGGTCGTCCTCCTCGACGAGGTCGAGAAGGCGCATCCCGAGGTGTTCAACATCCTCCTCCAGATCCTCGAGGACGGACACCTCTCGGACGCCAAGGGTCGCAGGGTGGACTTCCGCAACTCCATCATCATCATGACCAGCAACCTCGGGGCGAGGCAGCTCCAGACGAACTCATCCCTCGGGTTCCGGGCGAGGGGCGAGACGGATGCCGCGCGCGCGGAGGCTTCCTACGAGCTCATGCGCGAGAAGGTCGCCGCCGAGCTCAAGCAGAACTTCCGCCCGGAGTTCCTCAACCGGATCGACGCGACCGTCGTGTTCCGGAGCCTCACGGTGGGAGAGATCACCCAGATCGTCGACCTCATGCTCAACCGGGTCCGCGACCAGCTCCGGGCGCAGCAGATGCAGCTGGAGGTCACCCAGGCGGCCAAGGAGCACATCATCAAGCTGGGCTACGACGTCGCCTATGGCGCGCGGCCACTCCGCCGCGTGATCCAGAACCTGGTCGAGGACGTCCTTGCCGAGCACCTCCTCCTGGGCAAGTACGAGCCCGGCACGACGATCGTCGTGGACAAGGGCGAGGAAGCCGGCCTGGAGATCAACGCCGCCGCCGAGGCGAAGACGCCCGTCGAAACCCACTAGGCGACGGAAGCTCGCTTGCTTGCCCGAGAGGGTCCACGGGTCGTCGAGGACGAGTTCAGCTCGGGAGACGGCTACGGTTACTACCACCTGCTCGTGGAGTCGATGGACGGTTCATCAGCGCACGCCGCAGCCAGCTTGCCGCCGTCCTTCTCCGAAATCGGACCTGCGACCACCCCGCCGGAGGGTGCCCCGCGCCGCGAGACTCGATTCGAGCCACGCGCCGATCTCGTCTGGCTCGAACCGGACGGTAGCGAATGATCTTCGAGGACGCGAAGGCGCCAGCATTCCGATCGATCGGGCAAAGAACCGGCCCTCTATCACCCGATCGTCCTGCACGTGGACACGATCGGGGTCGTGACCAGCGTCGGCGGACGTCGCGGGCGAAGACACCGACGCCCGGGTCAGGCTTCTGATTCGATCCGGCTGGCAAGGTCGGCAAGAATGGTCGGCAACTCCCGATTGATGAGCTGGCCTTTGACAACGCTTGGAGCCATCCGCACTTCTATCATGGTGGCTACCCGCCTGGCCGTTTTGGAGAGCGAAGCGGCCGACGACTTGCGCACACGGAAGTAGCGCAGGGACTGCTCGGGCAGCTCAGCCTCAGCAACGCCGCCAGGTTCAATCGGGAGGAACACGATGACCGCTTCCGAAGTCCGTCAAGCCGGCAGCCATGCGTCCAGGGCCGTGATCGACGCGGCCGCCGAGATCGCGAACAAGGCGCAGGACGGCGCCGCGGCTGCGCTGGCGACTGCCCGGGTCACCGCCGACGAGGTGGGGACCAGGCTGCCCGGCATCGCGTCAGCGGGCGTCGAGGGAGCTGCCGAGTCCGTGAGAATGCTCCAGGAGTTGGCCGATCCGAGGCTCGAGCTTCTGGCCGCATTCTCCCTGGGTGTCGGAACAGGTCTCTGGCTGGCCGGTGCGCCACGACTTGTCACCCTCGTGGCGTTGTCTCCTGCGCTGTTGGTCGGAGTCGCGATCGCATCGCGCAAGCAGAGTCAGCAAGGCCGTGGGCGGCGCCGATAGCACTGGATGGGCGTGGCTGGTCACGACGCGGTGAAGACCCAGCGCTCCAACTCGGATGGCGTGTCGGTTCGCTTGTCAAGGTCTTGGTGCGCGCAGCTTCCGGAGCACGTACGACCACCTCATTCCGGCCCAAGGGCGGGTTGCAGGCGGAGCAGATGGACGTCGTGCGCCTCGCGCCAGCAGGGAAGAACCACGGATTGGCGTTTCAACGTACCTCCCTCAGGCAGCGGCCCCAGAACCAGGGAACTCCATTGCCCAGCCGGCCACCAGATAGAGAGGAAGCGCAATGACCGACCAGACCCTGTATGAG
>DATCPH010000170.1:0-1882 GCA_036570185.1 Candidatus Limnocylindrales bacterium
CCCTGGGTCCCGACACCTTGACCGCCTCCGGGTCGGCCTCACTGCGGCGGAGGATCACTCCGAGACGATATCGGGGGCAGCGGCGATGGGCATCCGTGAGACAGACGCGCGCCTGCTGACGGGTCGACTGGGGCATCGGATGCGCCAGGGCTGCGCAACGATTGGCGTCATCCGGTTCGCGTGACGCCGGACCCAGCCTGGCGTCCGCGAGAACCGTCGCAAGGTACGGACACGTGCGGTCTCCTTCGTGGGCGGATTCGTCGACCGCGCTGCCATGTCCATTGACCGCGTTCACGTCCAATTCGCCTCACGAGGTCAGCCTTGGCGGGGCATGCGGTCGTCGACTGCCCTGCCCACGGTCGCCTGCCGGCGTCTTGCCCCGCCGGATGGGGCGGCCGAGTCTAGTACGTTCAGATGCCTTGCGGTGTCGAGCTCCGCGATGCTAGGCTCCGCAACCGCCTCGGCCCGGAATCACCGTGCCGATCCAGATGTCGAGGTTCCAGCCCCATCATGGCGCTGCCGCTCCCCGTCATGGTCCCCGAGGTCGACGCCCACGGGCTTGGCCCGACCCGGATCCGACGCTGTTCGTACCGCCGCGTCATCGATGCCGGCGCAGCGTCCCACAGGGCCTACGACGTCGAGTGCCTCTATCCCGACCGAATGATGCCCATCCCCCTGGGCAACCTCGAGTCGGCGACGCCGATCTGCAATGCGTGCTGCGCCACGGGGATCTTTCGCGCCGACGAGGATTAGCGAAATCGGCGCTGAGAGGCGTCAACGAGGCCGTCTGTAAGCCGAGTTCTGTGCCCCCGACCTCACGGCCGAAGGCGATGGCCATCCATCTGAGGCCGCCGGTTGCCCGGCGGCTCTTGCGGCCGACCCGAGGGCTGGGCAGCGCGCCTCTCCCCCGGCGAACCGGGTTGCGCCCTCCTATTTGGCCTTGCTCCGGGTAGAGCTTGCCCGTTTCACTCCGATCGCCGGCTCGCGCCGCCGACCGGCATCGTCACTGTGGCGCTGGTCCTCGCCTTGCGGCGGACGGGCGTTACCCGCTACCCCGCGCTGTGGAGCTCGGACTTTCCTCACGCCGCCGGGTCGCCCCGAACGGCGCGCGGCCATCCGACGGCCTCGTTGACAGTGGAATTCTACCCGGGGCCGGTTCGGGCCCCGCTCGGGCCCCGTTCTGGCACCACCACGGACGCCGGGGACGCGGCGCTCGCTGTCCCAAGTTCGCAATGGCCCGCGCGTTTCCGATGACGACGAGGAGATGCGCTCGCCGGTAAGAAAGCGCGGGCGATCTCGCCCTGCCGTCCGTTTCGGGAGATGAACCGCGAGGATCACCCTGTCAAAGGCCCTGTTCGCCGTCGCAGCGATCCTGTTCTTGCTGGCGGTGCTCGCGATCAAGGCCAGCGGCCTGGATTTCGTGACACTGGGCCTGGCCTTCCTGGCCGCCGGCCTCTTCTTCGAGGGCTGGCGCTGACGCTGGGCTGCGCCGGCCAGATCCGGGCCGCGTGGGTCAGCCCAGGGGACGACGCACGACCGAGGTCGGGCCACCGCGCGCGACGCGATCGATCGCCTCGTTGGCCAGTGCATCGGCCGCCGAGTTCTGGGCCCGCGGGACGTGGTTCGCGGCCCACTCACCGTCGAATCCGGCCAGGAGCCGGCGTGCCTCCGCCCACAGTGGCGCGATCTTCGGATGCCGGACGCGCCACCGACCGTGGAGCTGCTCGACGATGAGCTTGGAATCCAGCAGCAGCTCGACCCGCCCGGCGCCCAGCCGACGGGCAAGATCGAGCCCGCGGATGAGCGCGGTGTACTCCGCGAAATTATTCGTCTGCACACCCAGGTACTCGGAGATCGACGCGTCAGGTGGCGCGAGCGGCTC
>DATCPH010000171.1:0-7263 GCA_036570185.1 Candidatus Limnocylindrales bacterium
TCGCACGGCCCCCGCCGCGTCCAAGTCTCAGCGGCGAGCCAGAACCGCCGTCCCGACGATCGACGGATGCCCCCGGACGAAGTCGGCACCGTCCATGGCCTGTCCCCCGGCCGGCCGAATCCGGTCGAGCACGAGGCGCCCCGACGAGGTCGCGATTGCCGGTCGATCGCCCTGCCTGAGGATCACTCCGGGCCGGTCACCGGGCCGGGATTCAGCGAGGGAGGCGGCGAGAACGGCCAAGCGCCCAAGCTCCGTTTCGACGAACGAGCCGGGCCAGGGCGTGTTCGCCCGGACGCGTCGGTCCAGATCGAGAGCCGTCAGCAACGGGTCGAGCCGTGCGTCCTCCCGTCGGAGCGGCCGGGTGACGGTGGCAAGTGAGTCCTCCTGCGGCGTCGGCTGGATCGTCCCGTCGAGCCAGGGCCCGAGCGTCCGCTCGAGCAGGTCTGCCCCCCGCTGGGCGGCGACTGCCTCGAGCTCCGTGGCGCGCTCCGTTCCGTCGAGCGCCCACCAGTCCTGGGCCACGAGCGGGCCGGTGTCGAGTCCTTCGTCCATACGGAGGATCGAGATTCCGGCACGTTCGTCGCCCGAAGCGATGGTCGCCTGGATCGGGGTTGCGCCGCGGTGCCGGGGAAGGAGCGATGGATGAATGTTGAGGATCCCGAATCTGGGCAGCTCGAGGACGCTCCGCGGCACGATCTGGCCATAGTCGGCCAGAACGCCCAGGTCAGGACCCAGGCTGGCGAGCGCCGAGACAGATTCCGGGGCGCGCAGCCGCTCCGGCTGGAGGAGGGGAAGGTCCAGCTCGGCGGCACGCTCGGCGACCGGCGTCGGCGTCAGCGCGGCGCGGCGCCCGGCAGGGCGGTCCGGGGCGGTCACCGCGGCGACGAGGCGGATGCGATCGTGCCCTGCCAGCGCATCAAGGATCGGGACGGCGAAGGCACCCGAGCCGAAGAAGATCGTTCGTGCCTGCGGCCGATCGGCGCGTGGCACGCCGCTCACGCGAGCGTTTTCGCGGCCTCCCGCATCTCCTCGGATTCGTCCTCCGAGGCGTCCTCACCCTGGCCGACTGCGATCAGCTCGTCCATCGACTCGAGGTAATCGATGTACAGCCTGCCATCGAGGTGATCGAGCTCGTGTTGCAGGGCCCGCCCGAGCAGGTCCGAACCCGCAACCTTGATCTTCTTGCCAAGGCGGTTCTGGGCGACGACCCAGACTCGCTCGCGGCGCGTCACGTACGCCACATAGCCGGGGATCGACAGGCAGCCCTCAAGATCGCGGTCGTCGCCGCTCGACCTCACGATCCGGGGATTGACGAGCTCGTGCAGTTGGCCTTCGACCTCGATGACACACGCCTGCAGGGCCTCCCCGATCTGGGGCGCAGCGAGGCCGACCCCCGGTGCATCCCGCATGGTCTGAGCGAGGTCGTCGAGCAGCTCATGGAGCGGCTTCGAGAAGCTGTCGACGGGCAGCCCCTTCAGGCGGAGCCGGGGGTCTCCCAGCAGGACGATGGGCCGAACACTCACGGCCCGAGTATATCGAAGGGCGTCGCCGCAGCCGGGAGGGCCGGCGACCCCGCGGGGCTCAGCTCGGAGGCATCTCGCCGGGATCGGGGCTGTGGCCGTCCGTCGACTCGGGCTCGGCGGTCGCCGTCGCGGCTCGTGCGGCGGCAGCGTCCTTGCGCAGCTCGACGGCGAGGTCGCGCGATCGCGAGGCGATCTTGACACCCGCGTCAGCCGTGACTTCGGCCGCCCGGTGGGCGAACGGTCCGGCCTTCTCGCCTGCCACCGCGGCGAGCTCGGCAGCCTTGGCGCCGATCTCGCGTACCACGGGTCCCGCCTGCTCGGCCAGGTTCTCGATCATCGACTGGAGTTGATCGAGCCACTCGCGACCCGCCGAGCCGCGACCGGCCTCGCTCGTCTCGGGCGCGCCGCTCGTCTCGGGCGCGCCGCCTGCTTCGGGCGAGCCGCTGGTCCAGCCCCACGTTTCGTCGGCCTTCGGAGCGGTCGACTCCGGCTCATCGTGTGACATCGGTTCGGTCATTTACGATTCCTCCTCGCACGCGGTCGTGAGTCGATGGTGGACGAGCATTGTCCCTCGATTCCTGAAGATCATCCAAAACCGATTGGGATCCCCGCCGTGCGGCGCCGTTACAGGAGGGACTCCGGGTCCACGTCCACTGACCACGGCGCTTCGAGCCCGCCGTCAAGGAGGGCCGAGGGATCGTCGCCTCGAAGGACGAGGTTCCAACGCCACCGATCGGCGCGGCGGGCAATGTAGGCCGGCGTCGGCCCCGCGACCTCCACGTCCACATGCCGACCGGCAGCTCGTTCCCGAAGGACGGTCCCCAGTCGCGCCGCTTCCGTTTCGGCGCCGGCGCGATCGGCGACGGCAACGGTCAGCTTCACCAGGCGCCCAAACGGCGGAGAACGAAAGCGCTGCCGGAGCTCCAGCTCCGCGTCGTAGAACTCGGCGCTGTCACCCTCGGCGACCGCCCGGATCGCCGGATGCTCTGGTTGGTAGGTCTGGATGATGGCCCGGCCCGCGCGTCCACCCCGCCCGGCCCGGCCGATCGCCTGGGCCAGGAGCTGGAACGTCCGCTCCCCGGCCCGCTCATCCGGGAGGTTCAGCGCGATATCGGCCGAGACGACCCCGACGAGCGTCACCCCGGGGATGTCGAGACCCTTCGCCACCAGGCTCGTCCCGACGAGCACGTCCAGCTCGCCGGCGATGAACGCGTCGATGACGCGTTCCGCGGAGCCCTTGCGGGCCGCCACGTCGCGGTCGAGCCGGCCGACCCGCAGCGACGGAAACGCGGCCCGGACCTCCCGCTCGACCCGCTCGGTTCCGCCCCCGAGGTACCTGATCCGTGCCGATCCACAGTTCGGGCAGCGCGTGGCGAGCGGCCAAGCCCGGCCGCAATGGTGGCACCGGAGCGTGGCGCCCGCCTGGTGGTAGACGAGCGGGCGATCGCAGTCTGGGCAGGATTGGACGGCGCCGCAGTCGCGGCAAAGGACGACCGACGCGGTCCCGCGGCGGTTGATGACCAGGATCGCCTGGTCACCGGCAGCGCGTTCGAGCTCGACGAGCGCCCCGGCGAGGGATCGCGACAGCAAGCCCCGATTGCCCTCGCTCAATTCCGCTCGGAGGTCGACGACCTCCACGCCTGGCGCCTCCCCCGCGGGGCGAGCGGGCAGTTCCACCCGACGGTACGTGCCTGCGCGGGCTCGCCCGACGGTATCGACCGCCGGGGTGGCCGAGCCGAGCACTGCCGCCGCCCCGGCTAGCTCGGCCAGCCGAAGTGCAACATCGCGCGCCTGGATCCGCGGCGTGCGATCGCTCTTGTAGGCAGCCTCGTGCTCTTCGTCGACGATCACGAGCCCGACGTCGGGGAGCGGCGCCAGAACCGCAAGCCGGGTGCCGACCACGATGTCGGCCTCGCCGGCCCGGATCCGCCGCCACTCGTCGGAGCGTTCGCCGTCCGACAGGCCCGAATGGATGAGGACGACGTTCGCGTCGAGATCGGCTCGGAGACGATCCACGATCGGCAGGGCGAGCGCGATCTCCGGGACGAGGAGGAGGGCCGGACGGCCGGCCGCGAGCGACCCTTCGATGGCATCGACGTAGATCGCCGTCTTCCCGCCACCCGTGACGCCGTCGAGCAGGAGGGGCGTCGCGTCACGCGCATCGATCGCGGCACGGATCGCGGAGACGGCCTCGACCTGTCCCGTCGTGAGGTCCGATCCGGCCGGTCGACCGCCCCTGCGTCCCGGAGCGCGACTGGCGAGCGGTCGCCTGGCCACCTGCCGGATCTCGGCGCCCACCATCCCCCGCCGGATCAGCCCGGCGATCGCCGCGGAACCGTGGTGGGTGGCCAGCTCCGCCGCCCGCGCTCCACCGCCCTCCGCCACGGCGACCAATTCGGCGAGCAACGACACCTGCCGCGGTCCCAGCGGCCGGCCCTCCGGTCGCTCGGCCCGGGCCAGCGCGTCGGCGGTCGCTCGGCCGACGGGGGTCAGCTCCAGCCAGCGTTCGTACTTCGGTCCGGCGCCGGTGCCGGTCAGGGTCCACTCGAGATCGAGGTATCCACGATCGGCGAGGGCACGGAGTCGGCGCAGCAGCGTCGCGCGGCCGTCAGGCGCGGCCAGCCGGCGCGCGGGACGCGGACCATCACCCAGGAGCTCGAGGACCCCCTGCTCCTCGGGCGAAAGGCCCTCCCCGGCAGCGTCGTCGGCCGGCGAGTCGCGCGGGCGGGGCTCCGCAACCAGTTCGAGCCGCTCGAGGAGACCGGGCGGAAGCATGGCCCTGACGACCAGCGCCGGCGGCGCGAGATAGTGGGCAGCGATCCAGCGGGCCAGCTCGAGCGACAGCGGCGGGAGCAGCGGTCCGTCGGCGCGGACCCGGGCGACGATCGGCTTCGTCTCGAGGCCTGGGTCGACGGTGATGTCGCCGAGCACCAGCCCGAGCGCCTGGCGTCGGCCGAACTCGACGAGCACGGCCTCGCCGGCCTCGAGGCCCCGCAGTGCATCGGGGACGTGGTACGTGTACGTGCGGTTGCCGCCCGCGCCCGCCGCGTCGATCGCGACTTCGACCGTTCGCGTCAACGGCCGAGCCAGGGGCTCAGACGGAGACGCGTCGGTCCGGATTCCGGCGCCGCTCATCGGCGATGATCTCGTCGATCCGGTCCGCGACCCGGTCCACCCCACCGGTCTCGTTGACCACGACGTAGTCGTAATCGTCCTGGCGGGCCAGCTCGAGGGCCGCGTTCCGCTGGCGCACGTCCAGCTCGTCGGCGGTCTCCGTGGCCCGGGTCCGCAAACGTTCGAAGAGATCCTCGAGCGAGGGCGGGACGAGGAAGATCAGAAGGGCCTCGGGGACGGTCTCCTTGATGAATTGTGCCCCCTGGACGTCGATCTTCAGCACGGCATGACGGCCGCTGATGAGGGCGGCGCGGACCTCGGTGCGGGGCGTTCCGTACCAGTTGGCGTGGACGTAGTTGGCCTCCAGGAATTCCCCCTGCTCCCGAAGCGCTTCGAAGCTCTCGCGATCGAGGAACCGGTAATGCACGCCGCCGACCTCGTACTGCCGGCGCGGCCGCGTGGTGCACGTGACGACGTAGTGGTATTCGGGCTCGTGGGTCCGTGCCTTGAGGGCGTCGATGACGGTGTCCTTGCCGACCCCCGACGGCCCCGAGATGATGACGAGCATCGCTCCCGGGGCGCCCGGCACCGGCTCGCTCACGCCGATCGACCGGATTGCACGGTCCGGCAGCCGAGCCGTACGCCTCGGCGGAGGCCATCAAGGACACCTTCCAGGTCGCTCGGCAGGGGCGCCTCGGCACGAATCAGTCCGCCGCCGCTGGGCGAGGTCAGCTCCAGTCGCCACGCATGCAGGAACAGCCGATCGAGTCCCTCGGGCCCGCGGCGGGAAGTGCCGGTGCCGTACAGCGGATCTCCTGCGACGGGGTGCCCGATCGCTGCGAGATGGACCCGGATCTGGTGCGTGCGTCCGGTGATCAGCTCGAGCTCCAGGTATGTCCATTCCCTGAACCGCTCCCGGACCCGGTAGCCCGTGACCGAAGGCCGGCCGCCCGAGACCACCGCCATCCGCGTGCGGTGGCCTGGATCGCGCCCGATGGGCGCCTCGACCCGGCCGACGGCTGCCGCGACCGAGCCCTGGACCAGGGCCAGGTACGTCTTCTTGACGCGGCGGGCCTTCAGCTGCCCCATGAGGGAAGCCTGCGCGGCATCGTTCTTCGCGATCATCAGCAGGCCACTCGTGTCGCGATCGAGGCGATGAACGATGCCCGGCCGGCGTACGCCGGAGATTCCACCGTATTCGGCGCCGCCGGCCCGGCCCAGGAGGGCGTTGACCAGCGTGCCGGCCGAGTGACCCGGGGACGGATGGACGACGAGGCCCGCCGGCTTGTCGACGATGAGCAGGTCTGCGTCCTCGTACACGATCGAGACCTCGATGTCGCTCTCCGCTTCCAGGGCGGCTGGTTCCGGCGCGGGGACCACCAGGCGCAGGGCGGTTCCACCGGTCACGATCGCGTTCGCTCGCAGGGGCTGGCCTTCGGCCGTGAGGTGTCCCGCCGAGATCAATTTCTGCACGTAACTTCGCGAGAGCCCGGTGACGTCGGCCAGAAACCGATCGACGCGACCCGGCCGGGCATCGGGCGGCACGGTCACGACGCTCACGCGGTCGATCGCGCTTTCGTCAACCACCGGGCTCCACGACCTCCGAGCGAGGGTCGACTGTATCGGCCAGCGACGGGCGGATGGCGAGGATGAGCAGCAGCAGGATCGCTGCGCTGATTGCGGCGTCCGCAACGTTGAACGTGTAGAACCGCAGATCACCGATCCCGGCGTCGACGAAGTCGACCACGTGGCCGAGTCGGACCCGATCGGCGAGGTTTCCAAGCGCGCCGCCGAGCAACAGGCCGAGCGTGACGGTCAGGTACCGACTCCGGCCGGCTCGTGCCTCGTAGCCGATGATCACGGCGACGACGCCCAGCGAGAACAGCGCGAACAGCCCGGCCTGGTCCCGAAAGAGCCCGAAGAGGGCACCGGTGTTCGCGCTCACGATCAGGCGCAGTTCGTCGCCGACGAGTCGGATCGCGGTACCGGGCACGACGTTGGCCTGGATCCAGGCCTTCGAAAGCTGGTCGAGCACGATCACGACCGCGACGATCGTGATGAAGGACGCCCATCTCGGCCGGGCCCGTGGAGCAACCGCGGCCGCCCCAAGGCGCGCCCCATCGGCCGCCGCGGCGGGTGGCGCGGGGGTCGCTCCCTCGTCGGCCGATGCCGGCCCCCGATCGCTCGTCTCGTTCTGGCCTCCGGCACCGTTGGCGGGATTCGCCGGCGACGTTGCCACTCTAGGCGTCCGAGCGCCGGCGAAGGCCGACGGTCACCGGCCCACCATCGAGGCCGATCGTCGACACGACGACCCCGTCGTTCGCCGGCGGCGCCCCAACGACCGTGCGATCCGCGAGGACCTCGGCGGCAACCGCGTCCAGGTGCCTGGCGGCATTGGCGCCCAAACCGTCGACCCAGAGCTCAATCCGATCGTCGACCTGGAGCCCTGCCTCTTTGCGGAGGTCCTGGATCGCGCGCTGGACCTCTCGGGCGTCGCCCTCGGCTCGCAGCTCCGGAGTCAGGATCGTGTCGATCACGACGACCAGCCCTTCATCGTGGGCGACCGCGGTGCCGGGTCTCGGCGTGGCGAGGATCTCGACCTCGTCGGGAGCCAGCGTCACGCCCG
>DATCPH010000172.1:0-9155 GCA_036570185.1 Candidatus Limnocylindrales bacterium
GCACCTGTCTGGTATCCCCGCCAGATCGCCGCTTTCTCCGGCACCGTCAACGCTGACCGGACCATCGCCACCACCCCCGTCCTTCACGAGCAGTCTTAGCCCGTTCGACGAGGTGGTGCGTTCACCGCTTGAGACCGACGGTCATCGTGTCGCGGGAGGACGCCCAGCCCCACCTGCGGCTCGATTCCCGGATGCGCGCGACTAGCCGAGCGGGCTAGTGCCTTGGCCCGCCAAGCTCCCCGGCAAGATCCGTTCGCCGGCTCGACAACTTCGCCGCGACCAGGCGCCTGGTGGGACAGCGGTCCGGGAGTGCGCCGCCACTCAATCTCGGCGAGGCCTGAGCGACCCTTCGCGGACAGGTTCCTGCGTGTCAGGCCGGATACCATCGACGAAATGCCATACACCGCGCCCGATGCCATCGGTGCCTTGCTCAGGGCGGCCGTCTGGCTCCTCGAAGCGGCATCTGCCTTGACGATCCTCGGCGGCGCGGGGCTGGCCATCGTCGCGCTGGCCCGGCGCCGGGGCCTGACGCCGGCGCGTCATGGGCTCAGCAACGCGATCCTTCTGGCGCTCGACTTCGCCATCGGGGCAGACATCGTGAAAGTGGCGGCCAACCCCGAGCTTGCGACGGTCCTCGTTGTGGGCGGGGTGGTGGCCATCCGCATCGCCCTCACCCTGGTCATCGTCTGGGAACTTCGTCGCGCGCCGCCGGACGAACCCGTCGCAGACATTCGACCGGTGTAGAACTGCGCGGCTGCCCGGCCGGCGGTTGGGAACCATCGGGAGACGATCCACCCATCGTGTTGGGGCTCGCCCTGCCGATCACTCGACGGTCCGTGACGCTGATGCAGGCGCGAGAGGGTCTCGTCCCAGGGGTGGGTGATGGACGTCGACCTTCGTGACCTCAAGGTAGAGGGTCTCCGACGCTGTCGATCCGCCCTCGGACCAGGTGACGGTCCGCGGCGGTAGGTCGATCGTGAAGTCGGCCGGCGAGAACCGGCCGACCGGAGCAATGGGCGGCCCGACCTTGCACATGCTCGTCGCCGCGGCCGCTTCGAGCGCCTCGACTAGCGCGCCCGCGCCGTACGCAAGCCTGAGGGAGAGGGCGGGCTGGGGTCGAAGAAGCGCTCGGTCGTCCCCGTGGCTCAGGCGCCCTTGATAAGCTCGAGCGGCGGCTCCTGATCGTCGACGTCGGCAGGAGCCGCGGAGCTGCCGAGGGTCGTGGACCCGGGCGCGGCAGGCCGCCCCGGCGCGGCCGCGGCCTCCTGGACCCACCGGCCGATCCCGAGCCGGCGCACGAGCACGGGCGTGCAGAGCGCCATCAGACAGGCCGAACAGAGCTGGATGGTGCCGCTGGCCACCCAGCGTCGATCGACCCGCTGCTGCAGCCGCACGGGCTCGCTGTCGGGTCCGTTGCACACCCAGCAGCGCTGGCCAGCCGCGCGCAAGTATGCCTCCAGCTCCGCCCGTCGCTCGGGCGGGAGGCGCGCGACCTGGCGCGCGATCGACGCCACCGCAAGATCCTGGGCGGGGAGGCGCGCGCCGCCACGCGCCGAGGATCGGTTGATCGGGGCCATCGCCGGGCCGCCTCCGTGAGGTCGCTGGGTCGGCGCTGCCCGGGGACGATTGGGGAGGCAGTGGAGAGCAGCTCCGACGCACCGGTTGCGATACACCGCGGCTGGCCGCGGTCCCGGACCGATCACCCGCGGTCATTCTAGCGAGCGGCGAGCTCGAGCGGAAGTGCCGGTTGGACGGCCGATCAGGCGGTCTCTACTCGTTCGACAAGCGAGCGCGAAAGGAAGTCGAGGAGAATGTAGTTATCAGAGGGTCTATCCCTCTCGCCCCGACCAGTCCGACGTTCTTCCACGCGGAACTCTCCGCTCATGGCGGCAGCCCAGCCGCGTTCCTCGGCCTCGACGCTCGGGACGAGCCAGATCTGATTGGGGCCGAGCACTTCCATCCGCTCGAAGAGCGCCTGGAGGATCCGATGCTGTGTTTGTGGGGTCGCGCCAGCGAACAAGCCCGCCATGTCGGAGAGGGACTCGGCGACCTCGGATGGGCGCGGCCGAGATGCGACCGTCGCCCGGGCCTCTGCCTCCTCACCATCGAGCCGCTCCCACGCCGTCTTCCATGCAGCCATGTCGCGGTCTGCTTCGAGCTGGCGCGTCGCCTCGCGTCGATCGCGGGCGATCCTGGCGAGGATGAACTGGTTCGCGGGCGCTGAGCCGTCCTCGACCACATGCTGAACCTCTGCGATCAGCGCCGCGGACGCGGCAACGTGGGCAAGAGCCCGAGGGCCGACCTCGTCGTAGACAGCGACCGCATACGAGTCGCCCTTGCCGCGCCGGTCAGCGAGCGCGGGCGCCTCGCGTTACGGAACGGCTCGCAGCTTTCTACATGCCGGTACCGACCTCCATGTCCGGTGATCCGCCGCCCACAGGCCCGACAGACGAGAAGGCCCGACAAGACATACGGCCGATACGACACCCGGCCCGCATGGCGGCGTGCGTGGCGGGCCCTCATCTCTCCTACCTGTGCCCAGAGCGCGCCTCCTATGACCGCCCCACAACCTCGCCCGCTGGACGGCCCGGGTCGGCCTGGGCGAGGGAATCGTCACGACCAAGACGCTCCGCCGGCGGCTGTTCGGCCTCGTCGGTCGCCTCACCCGGTCGGCCCGCCGGCTGACCCTTCACCTCCCGGCGCGCTGGCCGTGGGCGATCGGCTGGGCGACGGCGCTCGCGAGACTGCGGGCTATCCCAACCCTCGCCTGACCTACGCCGACCCCTCGCGGTTCCAGGGGCCGCGTGCGGCAGCCTGCCCACGACGACGTCGGAAGCCCTCGGACGTCTCGATCCATCCGTTTCTGATCGCGAATCGCGGACACCAGACCGCTCGGATCGCTGGGTCAGCCGTCGGGATGGCCGTTTTCGGCCCTCAAGCTGGCCGGTCGGCCGAGCCTTCGGTGGATCCGGGCTAAAGCGGACGCCCAGAAGCTGTTCACGCGCTCCGGCGGATACCCAACTGCACCCAACGGAGGCGTGTTCTCAGTTTGGCGACGCCGACTCGGTCTGGCCCTGAGACGTCACTCGCTCAGTGGGCGGCGCGGTGGGTTCACTTGGGGCGGGCGAAGCGCCGGACAGAGCCGCCTCGAGGCGCGCCAGGTAGGGCGTGGCCCGCAGTCCAACAAGGATGACCCGCGCCTCTTCGGCGGCACTTCGCGCCTGGGGTTCCTCGGCGCCGAGAAGGAGGACCATATCGAGGCCCGTGAGGGCGAGCTCGAAGTCCAGCCCGAGATCGCGCATCCACGCTCGTGATTCCGTGAAGGCAGAGATGGCCGCGTCGCGCCGTCCCTCGAGCGTCGCCACGACTGCGTCCGCCCAGATCCGCACCGCCTCAATCGCGGCTCCCCCCTCGGGGAGAGTGCCGAGGCCCTCCGCCGCGGCGCGGGCGCGCTCCAGACTGCCGTCCCAGGCGGCCGCGCGCAGCGCGATCGGGTAGCCAAATCGGCCTAACCCGGCGAAGACATCGTGGACGCGCGTGCCCGCCTCGTAGGCTCCCATGAGGTCGCCCGCCACCAGCGCGGCGTCGCTGCGGCTCTCTCCGAAGATCGCGTGAGTCTGCGGGTCCGACACCTCCGCCAGTGCAGCTTCGAGGGTCGCCATGAGGCGAGTCGCATCCTCCCCGCGCGGGATGCGCAGGAGCGCCGCACCGGATAACAGGCGTGCCCGATCGGAGGCCGACGGTCCCGCCGCCAAGGCGTCATCGATTGCCGCCAGCGCTTCGTCCCAGCTGCGGCCGGTTCGCCACGCCGCTGTGGCCATCATGCCAGCGAGCCAATTCGCGTTCCCCCGGTCGCCAACGCGGTGGGCGAGCGCGAGCCCGTCACGCAAGATGTCAGCGGCGCGCCGTGGTTCGGATCCCAAGACGAAGAAGCCGAGGTTGTTGCGGGCCCGCAACTCGGTTGCGATCCAGCCGTTCGCGGCCGCCAGGCGCAGGGCCGTCTCCGTCAACGAAACGGCTTCGTGGCGCCGACCTAATTTATCGAGCGCCGCGGCCTTGTTGAGAAGGGCCTCGGCAATCACGAACTCGTCGTTCAGTCGCTCGGCCAGCTCCAGCGCGCGGTCGGCAACCTCGATGGCTCGCCGGTACGCGCCGCTGCGGAACAAAGCGCGGGAGAGATGGGCCGAGTAGCGGGCCTCAACCTCCGGCGCAGCCCCTTGGGACTGGTCCCCCAAGGCTCCTTCGAGCTCCGAGATCGCGTGCTCCAGGTCGCCGCCGTCGATCAGGATGTACCCCAGGAGCGCCTGCGCACGACCGGCACCGAGCCGATCCCCGGAGGAAGCGCGGGCCACTTTCGCTCGACGCGCGTAATCGGCCGCCGCATCGTATCGAGCGCCCGCGTCGGCCGAGGTCGCTGCCCGTTCGAGGAGATCAGCCTGCTCGCCTGAGTCGGTCGTAACCGACAGCGCCTGCTCGAGGTAGGCGACCGCCTGGTCGTGGGCGCCGAGGGTCGCCGCGCGCTCAGCGGCGCCACGCAGGGCAAGCCTGGCCTGGACCGCGACCGCCTCCGCCTCGGCTCCGGCGGCCGACGCCTCGTACGCGGCGACGTAGTGAGTCGCCAGGGCACCCGCCAGCTCGTCATCGCCCAGGGCCTCGAAGTAGCGGGCGGCGGCGAGGTGCCGGGGCCGCCGCTCACGTCGGGCGAGGGTGCCATGGGCGACCTCGCGGGTGAGTGACTGAACAAATCGGTACTGGCCCCGCTCCGGCGAGCGCGGGTCAGCCTCGATCTCAACCAGCTCCCGGCGGACAAGGCCGCGCAGACGGGCCTCCAGATCGGAGCGGTCGCGGCCGGTGACGGCGACGAGGCCCTCGAGCGTGAACGTCTGGCCCAGGACCGAGGCGTCGCCGATCAGGCTCCGATCGGGTGCTTCCAGGGCCTCGAGGCGGCTGGTAATGAGCGAGCGCAGGTTCTCGGGCACGGCCAGCGCGCCCAGCTCGCCGACCGGCCGGTAGCCGTCATCGGCCCGCTCCAGGCGGCCCTCGGCGACGAGCATTCGGACGGTCTCGACGGCATAGAGGGGGACGCCGTCGGCGCGCTCGACAATCGCCCTCACGGCGCGTTCGGGGAGGCCCGGCACGAGGCCGGCGATGAGCGCCCGCATCTCCGCCTCGGGCAACGGTTCGAGCGCGACGCCGCTGAAGTTGCGAGTACCGACGCCCCAGTCCGGTCGGCGGTCGAACAACTCCGGCCGGGCGAGGGTGACGACGAGGATCGGGACGCCCTTCGACCACTCGAGCAGGTGGTCAACGAAGTCCAACAGTCCCGTGTCGGCCCAGTGGAGGTCCTCGAAAACGAGGACCGTCGTGCCGCGCGCCGCGATCCGCTCGAAGAAGATCCGCCAGGCGGCGAAGAGCACATCGCGGCCGCCGGGCGGTGCCGGTTCGAGGCCCAGCAGCGTCAGCAGGGCAGGCTCGACCCAGCGACGGTCGGCCTCGTCGGGGATGAATTCGGCGACGGTCGCTTCGATCCGCTTTCGGGTGGTCGCCTCGTCGTCGGTCTCCGTTAACCGCGCCCGGCGGCGGACCATCTCGCCGAGGGCCCAGAAGGTGATCCCATCGCCGTAGGCCGGCGAGCGGCCGCGGTGCCAGTAGACCGTCTCGATGAGGCCGTCGAGGTACTTCTCGAGCTCCCAGGCGAGGCGGCTCTTGCCGATGCCGCCGGGACCGGTGATCGAGACGAGACGCGTCCGTCGGTCGCGGCCGGCGGCCGCCAAGAGGTCCTTCAGGAGGCGCAGCTCCTCGTCGCGCCCGACGAACGGCGGCTCGGGTAGGTCGGAGCGGCCTTTGCCGCCGCGCTGGGCCACGATCCGGAGGGCCCGCCAGCCCGGAACCGGGCTGGCCTTGCCCTTGAGGCTCTGCTCGCCTGCGGGCTCGAAGGCGATCGAGGCCGACGCCGCTCGGTAGGTCGACTCGCCGACGAGGACCGTGCCCGGAGCAGCGACGGACTGCAGCCGCGCGGCGGTGTTGACGATGTCGCCGACGACCATGCCCTCGCCGACCGCCCCGACGTTGACGGCCGCTTCGCCGGTCAGGACCCCCGCGCGGGCCTGGACACCCAGCGGCGTAACCGCGTCGACGAGCTCAAGCGCGGCCCGGACGGCCCGCTCCGCGTCGTCCTCGCGGGCGATCGGTGCGCCCCACACGGCCATGACGGCGTCCCCGATGAACTTCTCGATCGTGCCGCCGTGGCGCTCGATCGCGTTTCGGGCGATCTCGAAGTACCCGTCGAGCGTCTCGCGGACCTCTTCTGAGTCGTGCGCCTCCGAGTACGGGGTGAAGCCCACGAGATCCGCGAGAGAGGACTGACACAAGGCGACGCTCGACCGCGGCATCAGCAGCTTTCGCGCCGGACGGGATTTCGGACACGATCCTGATCGGTGACGTCGCCAATCCAGCCACGTTCGCACTCAGCGGCGTCGCGCACTCGGAGCAGAACTTAGCGCTCGGGGCGTTGGCCGTTCCGCATGCCGGGCACTCGGTCGCCAGCCGTGTGGCGCATTGGTTGCAGAACCTCGCGCCCGTCGGGTTCTTGGTCCCACAGTTTGAGCAGATCAACGACCGCCCTCGCCCTTCAGGTGGCAGGATGGGGAGCGTACCGGAACCGCGGCACACGCGGAACAGAGCGGTCAGCGACACCACGGCAACGTCGTGTCGGCCGGTAGCCATGCGTGCGACGTTGCCGGTCCGAGCCAGCTCGTCGCCGCCCGTAGGGGCCGGACCGCCCTTGCTCCCAGCCCGTGCGTATCGCGCTGCGCCTCGACGGGTTCGCCATCATGCGTTGCATGGCCGTGGACGACGCGAAGAGCGTGCTGCGGCTGTGTCGGTCCTGTTGAACGTCTCGATCAACGACCACGGAGTCATGACACTGACCAGCACGGTCGCGAGGTCACCGAATGACCGGGCCTCGCCGCTTCCCCTGCCATGGCCAGTCCTCCTGGTCGCCATGCTCATGGTCGGCGGGCTACTGGGCGTGTCAGGCGCCTACGGCTTCCATCGCGACGAGATGTACTTCATCGTGGCGGGCCGCCACCCGGCCTTCGGTTACGCGGACCAACCGCCGCTGACGCCGCTGCTCTCGGCTGCGTCGGTGGCAGTGCTCGGGCTGTCGCCGACCGCGGTTCGCGTGTTGCCGGCCCTCGCGATGGCGGTCATCGTGATCCTCGCGGGGCTCATGGCGCGCGACCTGGGCGGATCGCGACGGGCCCAGGTCCTGGCGGCGATCACGGTCGCCCTCTCCGGCTATCTGGCCGCGGGCCACCTCGACGACACCAGCGAGTACGACTTCCTCGCCTGGGCGGTCATCGTGTGGCTGCTGGTGAAGCTGCTCGCGGGTGGCGATCGCCGCCTGTGGCTGGCCCTCGGCGTGACGACGGGGATCGGCCTCGAGAACAAGGACACGCTCCTCTTCCTGGGTGCCGGGCTGGCGGCGGGACTCGTCCTCGACCGGCGCTGGGACGTCGTACGCTCGCCGTGGCCATGGGCCGCGATCGGGATCGCGCTCCTCATCTGGGCGCCCAACCTCGCCTGGCAGGCGGCGCATGGCTGGCCCCAGGTCGCGATGGCCGCGCACATCGCCGGCAACGCCGCCGACAACCGTGCGCAGCTCGTGCCGCTGCTCTGGCTCCTCGCCGGCCCGCTGCTCTTCCCGGTGCCCGCAGCGGGCTGGGCCTGGATGCTGGGAGCGAAGGCAGCCACGCCCTGGCACGCGCTCGGCATCGCCGCCGTGGTCGCGCTCGTCCTCGTGGTCGTGAGCGGCGGCAAGGGCTACTACGCGACCGGCAGCCTGCCACCCTTCATGGCCACCGGCGCGATCCTGACGGACCGCTGGCTGGCCCGCGGCCATCGGCGCCTGCGGGCCGCGGCCTTCAGCGCGGCGGCGGCGATATCGGGTGGCTTCATCGTCGTGCTGACGCTGCCGATCCTGCCGGTGACCGCGTTTGCCAGGACGTCGCTGCCGTCCACGGTCCCCGACACGGCCGAGCAAGTTGGCTGGCCACAGCTCGTCACAACGGTGGAGGGGGTCGTCGCCGCGCTGCCCGCTCAGGAGCGCGCCCGCGCGGTGATCCTGACGAGCAACTACGGCGAGGCGGGCGCTCTTGCTCTGCTGGGCACGGGGCTGCCGGCGGTCTACTCGGGCCACAACGCGTTCTGGGACTGGGGACCGCCGCCGGCCGACGACACGATCGTCGTCCACGTGGGCGACTGGACGGAGGCCGAGTGGAGCCCCGATTTCGTCAGCTGCCGAACCGCGGCCCGCATCGACAACGGGCTCGGAATCCAGAACCAGGAGCAGCGACAGGCCATCTCCGTCTGCAGCGGGCTACGGGTGTCCTGGACAGCGCTCTGGCCAGGGCTCCGGCATCTCAGCTAACTGTTTTCGTCATACCCGCACCCTCGCTCGAGCGCGTCTGAGCTCCCGAAAACCGACGTTGGTGTGATTCCGGGACCCCCGATGCGCCGCGACACCATGGAACGATCGTGTCGATTAGCGGGCGCGAAGCCTGACCTGGACTCATAAGGGAGCGGCGGATCAGGGGCCGTTTCGGGACCGCAGCCAGATCGACGCCGAGGCCGGCTGCATCGTCCGCTCGAGAGTCGTGGCCAGGGCGACGGCCAGGCGGTCGACCTCGACCTCGTCGCGGACGCGGAGGGTGAAGCCTGCGATCTCTCGGGCGGCGTCATAACGGGCGCGGTCGAAGCGCCGATCGACGATCCGCTGCACCCGTCGCCGGACGGGGGCGAACGCCGCGGCGACGACGAGCGTCGAGGCAGCCACCGCCAGGCTATTGCTCGCGGTGACCGGGGCGAGAGCGACCTGCAACCCGAGGACCAAGGCCAGGAACGCCAGCCCGAGGATGCCGGTGAGGACCGCGTAGCTGACGGTCCGGCTGACGATCCGGTCGATGTCGTAGAGGCCGTAGCGCAGGATCGCGATCGCGGACGCCGCCGGCAGGAGGCTTTGGTGTCGCAAATGGTTCCGCGCCGTCGATGACACGCCGGACCTCTTCCTTTCCGTTTCGAACGAAGCCGACCTCAGTTGGGCTCCAAACCGAGCCACCCACTCGGCCTTCGCTGACCTCGGACAAGAACCGCTT
>DATCPH010000173.1:0-63646 GCA_036570185.1 Candidatus Limnocylindrales bacterium
AGACGTTGAACCAGCCCGACCATCCGCTGGCGGCGTCCCACCAGCACGAGTAGATCAGCCCGTCCGTGCCCGTGACGAACAGATCGAGGTGGTCGGGATTCCGCGCCACCACGGTGATTGGCGAACGCAAGGCGGCGGCTCCGCCGGAGACGTTGAACCACCCATGCCAGCCCACGGCTGTCCTCTCCGCTACAGCATCCCTGACTCCAGCAATGTTGCTCCGACGCATGCGTCGAGTCAACGCCCACAAACCCCTCAACCAACAACAGCGCACCGTCGTCCTTGACCATCGGTTCATAATCAGTTGTCAGGCACGTGGCGCCGGAGTGAAGGGTTCAACAATCCGAATCACGCTGCCCAGCGATACTCGTGAACCAGACCGCCGAGCACGTCCCTTCGTTCGACTGGCGTTGGGGTCGTCCTCCGGACCCGGGGAGGTCGGTCACCGGCAGGTACGGCCAGGCGCAGTCCCCGATGAGGTCGCTCCTCGACGTAGTGAGCGACGTACGCCTGGAGCACCCGCTCGAGGTGCCGACGACCGTGGATCAGGACATGGTCGAGGCACTCTCCGGCGCACGGTCCTGAAGGAACCGCTCGGCGAAGGCGTTCGCCCGAGGAGCGCGGATCGGCGTTCGGATAACGCGGACACCCTCGGCCCGGAACACCCCGTCGAACGGTCCCGAGAGCTTGGCGTCCCGGTCGCGAACGAGGAACCGAACACCCGAAAAGCCGCTCGTCGATGGCGAGGTTCCTGGCTTGCTGGGTGACCCACGCCGAGTCGGGGTGCGCGGTGACGCCGGCGACGTGCACGCGCCGGGTCGCGAGCTCGATGAAGAAGAAGGACGTAGATCGTCTTGAGCGTGATCGTCTCGACGGTGAAGAAGTCGGTCGCGAGGATCCCCGCCGCCTGTGACTAAGGGCCTGTGGCTGAAACGCTCCGATCGAACGGGCCTGATCGAGGCCGAAACAGGATCGATCAGCGCCGGGAGCACTCGCCGGTCGTGCTCAACGTTTTCGGCCACAGGCCCTAAGAGGAACTGAGGTCCACGTTGGGCCGGCCCGGCGGGGAGCAGGGTCCAGGCCGTGTCGCAGCAGGATCGTCCGGACCGTCGTCGCGGAGATCCGGATCTCGAGCTTCAGCAGCTCGCCGCGGATCCGCTGGTAACCCCAGCGTGGGTTCTCCCACCCCGAGGCGGACGATGAGGTCCCGGACTGCGGGCTCGATCGGCGGCCGGCCGCGGTGACCCGTCCTCCGATAGGTCCACTTCCTTCGGACGAGTTCGCGATGCCAACGGAGCAGGGTCTCCGGCCTCACCACGAACGAGGACCAGCTGCTCCTCGTCATCGCCCTGCTCGCCGCCGCCAACAAGACCCGGTCGATGGCCCGGAGCTTGCGTGGGGCCCGACGTCCGCTGCAGCACCTTCACCTCGTGCCGGAGCACCAGGAGCTCGATGTCCTTCTCATCCTGTAGGCGACCTCCGGCTCCGAGGAGACGGCGGACCAGGAAGTACAGGAGCGAGAACAGCATGGAGCTCCTTCCGGTAGAGGGGAGCGCATGCTACCGGTGCCGGACCACGAACCGAGGAAATTGAACCCTTCAGGGTCGCCGGGGTGACGAGGAAGGCGACCCAGCGGTCACGCGGGATGACCCGACTCGCCGCCGCGAGGAGGACCCGGTCGATGGCCCGGAGCTTGCGTGGGGCCCGACGTCCGCTGCAGCACCCGGAGCTGATGGCGGAGAACGAGGATCTCGAGGTCCTTGGATCCGTCGGCTCGACCAGGCTGTCCAGCGCTGACGAGGAGACGGACGAGAGCGCGGACGACGAGGTAGAGGAGGGACAGCATCGGCCGATCGTACTGGGACTGTCCGAGCGCGAATCGGGGTTTCTGACCCCCACGGGCACCGGCTCGACGGTGAGACCTGCGCTAGGGCTCATGAAAAACGGCGCTCCTAAACTTACGGCCCTGGTCCAGGGCCTCCGTCTGGAGTGCCGTCGTGCGACACGCCTAGCGGGCTGAGTAGGGGCTTACCGCTTTGACCCGATCGCCCGCCTCGACCGCCCTCGTCAGCTCCGTTAGCTGCGCCATGGTGCTGATCGCTCCTCTCCTGGCGGTCCTCCACCGCACGATCCTGTCGGCTTTCCTATAGGGCCCCAGATCCGCTTGCGCGCCGATCCCGGCCTTTCATTGGCGTTGAACTGAGGACCGTGCCCGTCCTTCGCCCTTGGTCGCGAGTCTCGTGAAGGACGCCGGGTCCACGTTTCCACCAGTCGCAAGGCAGACGACTGGGCCGTCCGGGATCGACAACCCACCCCCGAGCCACGCTGCCAGAGCAACGGCACCTGCCGGTTCCAGCACGACTTTCAAATCAAATGCGGCGACGTACATCGCCTCCCGGATGGCGCTCTCCGTAACGGTCAGAATTCCGTCCAAGAGCGAGGGCAGAATCCCGAACGGCAGCGTTCCGAGACGCGCGACCCGCAAGCCATCCGCGCATGTGCGCCCGATACGCTCCGCCGGCCACCGCACGATTCGGTCTTGGTCGAGCGACTCCTGGCCCTTCGCGGCGAGCTTCGGCTCGACACCGTAGACGAGGCTGGCCGGAACGAGCGCCTTCGCGGCAATAGCGAAGCCACTTGCCAGCCCTCCCCCGCCAACTGGTACGAGGAAGGTCGGTGACGTTCCATCGAGCTCGTGTCGGTCCGCGAGCTGTTCGATAACTTCGATCGCGATTGTTCCTTGGCCAGCAATCACTAGAGGATCGTCATACGAGGAAACGAACGTTCGCGAGCTCATGGCCGCAACATGCCGAGCCTCGTCAGTTGCCTCGTCGATTCCGCCTGGGTACAACCGAAGATCAGCACCAGCCTCCGCCACGAGAGCCTGCTTGACAGGTGGGGCAGTGGCAGGCATGAGGATCGTTGCCGGCAGCCCGAGCATGAGCGCCGCCCTTGCGACGCCGATCGCGTGGTTACCAGTCGAGGCGGCCACGACGCCATACCGCCGCTCGGCGGGGCCAAGGGCAGAGAGAGCGTTGTAGGCGCCTCGGAACTTGAAAGCGCCGGTCGTCTGCATCGATTCGAGCTTGAGAAAGCACCGTCCCTCGCGTGCCGAAAGCTCGATCGGGAGCAGCGGTGTCCGACGCACGACCGTTTGAAGCCGCCCTGCGGCGACCTGGATCGCCGCTAAGTCGACAGCGCCGGAACTCGCGCCACGACTGCCGGCCTGGGTTGGCGACCCGCTACCTGCGGGCCGGCCTTGCGAGGCTCGGCGTGCTGCGGCCACGTCAGGCCCGGAGGCGAGCGTTGTCCGGATCGAAGAGCGCCGTCGATCCAGCCGCTCGGACGGTAACCGGATAGCGCTCACCGAGGTACTCCACCGCGAGCGGAGTGCCGACCCTCGCAGCGTCGAGGGGCAGGTACCCCATCAGCAAATGCTTCCCGAGCGAAGGACTTGAGCCCGCGCTCGTGACGAAGGAATGCCGGCCGCGGGCATCGACCAGCGGCCGACCATCTCGAAAGGCGAGCGGCTCTCCGCCGAGCATGTAGCGCCTGCCGCCCGTCGAAGACCTGAGGTCATCGACCGTGAGCGTGCAGAGCAGGGCCGCAGGTGGATTCGAGCGCTGCTCGAGGTACGCGGCCTTCCCGACGAATTCGTCTTCCTTGACCTTCGGCCGAGCCATGCCGGCCTCCACCAGGTTCCGATCGAGCTCCAGGTCTCTGCCCATCGCCCGATAGCTCTTCTCCATCCGTGCGGTCGTGCCGTAGGCGCCCAGTCCGACGGCCACGATGCCGTAGCGCTGGCCGGCGTCCCAGAGAAGATCCCAGAGACGGGCGCCCTGTTCCATGGGCGCGTAGATCTCCCAACCCAGCTCCCCGACGTAACTAATTCGGGCCGCCAACGTTCGGACAGGCCCGATGTCGATCACCCGGCACGTGGCGAACGGGAAGTCCTCGTTCGAGACGTTCAGCTCAGTGACTGATTGCACGACGTCGCGTGCCCGAGGGCCCCAGATTGCGATGGTGGTCCAAGCTGAAGTGACGTCCGCAAGCTGGGCCGATCCGTCTTCGGGGAGATGATCGGTGAGCCACGCCCGATCGGCCGGTCCCGTGATTCCCGCGGTGACGATGCGGAAACGATCATGGGCAAGCCTCATGACCGTCAGATCTGCCTTGATCCCGCCAGCCTCGTTGAGCAGCTGTACGTATACGATCCGGCCGACCGACACGTCGATTTGGTTCACGGCGACACCCTGGAGGTAGTCGAGCGCACGCGGACCGGTAATGTCGAAGATCGCGAACGCCGGGTTCTCGATCAACCCAACGCGATCACGCAGAGCCAGATGTTCGGCGTTGATGATCGGCGACCACCAGCGGGCGTCCCATTCGGCCTCACGCGCCATGACTCGGTCGCCGTATTCGGCGAGCAGGCGCTCGTTCACGCCAAACCAGAATGGTCGCTCCCAGCCGGCGATCTCGAAGAACTCCGCTCCCAAGTCGACGTGTCGGTCGTGGGCGGGACCGAGCCGCACGTCACGATCCGAGAGCCACTGTTCCGTCGGATGAACGATCCCGTAGAACTTGGGGAACCACTCGCTCCCACGCGCCCGGACGTGGCTCATCGTGAGCTGGTGGTCGTAAAACCTGGCGATGTTCGAGGTGGCCGGATCAAACTGTGGCTTGCCGTCGGTCATCCATTCGGCAAGGGTCCGGGCGATGCTGGGCGCCTCTTTGATCCACATCGCGGCCGCGGACCAAAGCCCCTTTACGTCGGGCGTTTCCCCGAGGAGCGGCATGCCATCGGCTGTCAGCGAGATCAGGCCGTTGATCGCATGTCGAATCCCAATCTTCTCGTTGCCGACGATGTCGGGATACAGCTCGAGCGCTCGCTCCATGTGCGGATCGAAATCCTCGGCTGTGAAGGGCATCTCGGTGGGCGAAAGGACCGCCTCCTTGTTCGAAGGGATGTCCTCGGGGTTCATGAGGATCGGCCGGTGGGCATATGAGCCGATCTCGAAGTCCTGGCCGCTCTGGCGCTCGTACATCAGGGAGTCCATGTCACGGATGACCGGGTAGCTGATCGCACCCGTCAGCTCTGAGAACTGAGGGACGGGCCCGATACTGATCATCTGATGGACCGCCGGGGTAAGCGGGATCGAGGCGGCGGCCATCTTGGCGAGGCGCGCGCTCCAGACCCCGCCGCAAACCACCACCGTTTCCGCCCGAATGACGCCCTTCTCAGTTCGGACGCCCTCGACTCGCCCGTCGCGGACATCGATTCCGGTGACTTCGGTCATTCCGAACGCAGTAAGGGCACGGAGGTCGCCTGCCTCCTTGCGCATGAGTGTTCCGGCGTAGAGCGGATCTGCAACGCCCACGCACGGGATGTGGAAGCCGCCCACGATCAGGCGCGTGTCCATCCAGGGGACAAGCCGCTCGATCTCGGCCGGTGTTACGAGCTCTGAGTCGACCCCAAAAGCGAGGGCTGCTTCATGGCGGCGCTTGAGTTCGGTCATCCTTGCTTCTGTCCGAGCGATCTCGATCCCGCCGGCCTCGGTGAAAGTGCCTAGGTCGTTGAACTGACGGATCGCGGCCATGCACCACTCGACCATCTGGCGTGAGTACTCGATCGGGAAGGTGAAACTCGACGCGTGGCTGGTCGAACCACCCGGGTTCTGGAGCGGTCCCTTGTCCAGCAGCACAATGTCACGCCAGCCGAGCTTGGCGAGATGCCACGACAGGCTGTTGCCGACGATCCCGGCTCCGACGATGACGACTCTTGCGTGGCTTGGCAGCCGGCTCATGACTGTCCCTTCTCAGATGGAGGTTCGGTCTCGCGACCGCCGTTGACCATGATCACGACCTTCTCGGCCGTCGCGGGATTGGCAATCGCGAACCAAATCGGCATAGAAGTCCTCGAATCCGCGCATCCATGTCGCGATTTCCATGGTGCCGCCCAGGCTGCCCTCACATACGACCGCGCGCATTTCGTCGTCCGCGACCGTTTCACAGGCCTCGCGGAATCCCACGTATCGACCTGGATCGAGCGCATCTGGCCACGGGTAATGCGCGACATCCGACAGCGAGAGCGAGCCACCCAAGGGGAAGTCGACGGGATTGTATTCGGATCCTCCGTCAGCCATCGCGAATCCGATCCCGAACTCGTCCCGGATGAACGACAGATTCCCGCGGCGCTCATGCCGAACCTCAAACCCTGCCGCCGCGTCAGTCCACACGCTTGCTGCATCGATCCCCATCTTGTCCTTGAGATCCGCTTCCGGAACTACAAAGAAGTAGAGCGGATGCGCGCGCGTGGAGGATTCCGGTAGACCGAGCAAACGGCGCAGACCCTTGTATGGCAATTCGTGTATTCCGGTCACGACGGTCGAACCGATGTCGAATGGGACCCGATCCGGCTCGCGATGATTGAGCGTCTTCATCACACGTTCTCTCGGTTCCATGGCACTCATGATCGATCCAGCGGGCAGAGCTAGCGCGGATCCACGACGATTCGTTGCGTCATGATCGCGTGATGCAGTGTGAAATGGCCGAGCTCGGGATTGCCTACGAGCATGAACTCCGGGAATGAGGTCAGGAACTCCTCAATCGCGACCCGCGCCTCAAGGCGCGCGAGAGGTGCGCCGATGCAGTGATGCACGCCTTCTCCAAAGGCGAGATGCCTACGGATCTTCCTGTCGAGGTCGATCACGTCCGGACGCTCAAACTCCGACTCATCTCTGTTCGCACTGCCGTAGAGCATCATCACGCGGCTCTTCGCAGGGATGTCGCAGCCGCCGATGTGGACGGCGCGCGTAGTTGTGCGCGCCAGCATCGAGATAGGTGAGATAAACCGCAGAAACTCCTCAACGGCTCTTGGGATGCGTTCGGGCTCGGACGCAAGAAGCCGTCGTGCCTCTGGGTCGCTGGCAAGGTAGCTGATCGATTGAGCGATCAGTTGGGTGGTTGTGTCGTGGCCTGCCAGGAAGAGGAGAAATGCGATACCGATGATTTGGTCGTCTTCGAGGGGGATACCGCCGATCGCGGCGCGCGCCAGGCTCGTGACAATATCGTCCTTTGGCGCAAGTCGTCGTTCAGCGATCAGCTCGGCAAACTTGTCGTGGAGGTGCTGAGCGGCAAGTCTCCCCGCCGACGTCATTCGATCGTCGTTCGGAAGGCGATCATGCACCTCCCACGTCCAGTCGACCATTGCTGTGCGATCCTCGGTCGGGACGCCCAACAGATCGGAGATGATGACCAGGGGAACAAGCTGCGAGAAATCGACCACCAGGTCGCCTTCGCGTTTTCGCCCGAGTTCCGCGATCGCTGATCGGACGACCTCCCGCACATGCGGTTCAAGCGCCGCGACGGCTTTCGGGGTGAAGAAGTGACGTACCGTTGCCCGAAGCTGATCGTGGCGAGGCGGGTCCATGTCAACGATATTTCCGGTGGGAGGAAGATAAGCTGCCATCTCCGCATCGGCCTCAATCGACGCCCCCTCGCCCGAGGCGAAGGTATCGTGGTCCCTCAGTGCAATCTGAACGTCCCGGTAGCGCGAAAGCGCCCAGAGCTTCCGCTTCGCATTGAAGGCGGCAGGCGACTCTCGGCGTAGCGCCGCGTAATACGCGGCTGGATCCATGTGGAACTCGTAGTCGAAGGGATCGAATTCAGCCACCCTGCTCACCTATACGGGCCCGGAGCAGGCGCACACATGGGACCGTCACGCATACAAAGGAGGTGTGAGAGCCCTGTCCGCTTGTGCGCCCTCACAGTTCAGACTGGGCTCTCACAGGTCGCAAGCGGGTCAGGTGCGATCGCCCTGACCCGCGCCATCGGCCGTTCTGCTACTGGCTCGGGGCTGGACTCGGGGACTTGGAGCAGTCAAGGGCCTTATAGACGGCTCCGAACTGCTGTGTGAAGACCTGGTTGATCTGATCGCAGCTCTCGGTCTTCGAATAGAGCACTCCGGGAATGCTAGGCGTTTCCGACGATTCCGGCTTCAGTGCGCCCGTAATCATTCTTGTCATCAAGTCCAAGGCTGCGAGGCCATTGTCATGCGGTGTCTGTGAAATTGTCTCTACGACCGAAGCGGTTGGATCAATCTGCAGCACTAACTGTTCCGGGGTTCCGTCGATCATCAGGACCCACTCCGTCTTTGGGACCCCGTTGACCGCTTTGCCGCGGCCTGCGTTCTGAAGAGCCGTGAAACCACCCAAGATTAGATCTCCACCACACCCTGTAAAGATGTTGAAGTCTGGGTGGGACTGCAGCAGATTCTCCATCTTCGTGATATTGCCATCCTTGGTGAACGGCACCGTATCCCAGAAGACGGTCTGAGCATCTGGAGAGACGCTTTTGACACCATCCATGAACGGAACCATGCGCTGCTCGTGGCAGATCGGCACATTGAGGATATCGAACAGCACGACCTTGGGGGTCCCATGGAGAGTCTGTGTTACGAACGTTGCGGCATCTTTACCGGCTTGCTTGGTGAGATCGACGATGGTGTTGCCACCAACGAACGGAGCCGTAATCCCTGAAGAAGCATCAGGCTCGGTGCCGGCGAATACGAGAGGAATGCCGGCGGCGCGAATCTTCTTGGCCGGCTGAACCCCCGAAGCCGGGTCGGCAGGCTGCCAGACGATCCCGTCGACGTGCGAGGCGATCAGAGTGTCGATGGCCTTGGACTGAACCAGGGGGTCGTTCTTACCATCGATGATCGTAACCGTCGCGCCCGCTGCTTCTGCAGCCTGCTTGAAGCTCCCGCTATTCGCTTGGGCATACGGATCTGTGCCCCAGAGCACCCAAGCAAGTTTCTTGCCGGCGAGCGGGGCCGGGCTGGGGGTGGCCGCGACAGCGGACGAAGCCGGCGAACCTGCGGACGACACTGGGGTGGCCGGCGTGCTGCTCCCTCCCCCGGCGGGTGTGCTCGAGCAAGCGCTAACTAGCAGCACGATACCGGCACCTTGGGCCGCCAGGCGCATTAAGCGAAGGCGCATTCTATCCTCCTTGCCGGGTAACCGGTCGACCGGTAGACAGGTTGACGGCTGGGAGGTAACGTACGCGCCGAGCGTACGACTGTCAAGGGACTGACGGTCCACAGCGACGACCCGCAAGAGGTATGAGGGTGCCCCACTCCGAGCCCGCCGACGTGGGTGGCGGCGGCCGTCGATCCCGGCGAAACGCCCGGATCGTACCGTGCGCACGCGGCGTGGCCCCTGGTCCGGGTTGTCCGCGCGTGCGACATTTGCACTCACCACCTCGGGAACGGGCGAAGTGGCGGATGCCCCACGATCGGGCGAAGTGGCGGATGCCCCACGATCGGGCTCGTCGCGATCCCGTCATCCAGCGAGACATGGCCACCATTCCTGCGAGGTGGGGGCGCCTGCCCGGTGCCGGGGCCTCAAGCGGCCTGGCGCGAAACCTGACCTAGAGGACGTCGACGCAGCGTGAGCGGGACAAAGCAGCAGCCCACCCGGCGCCCTGCTGTCGCGGTGTGGCCGAGGCTTGGCTCAGGAGCCAAGCGTCAGGCATTCAACCTCGTGGGCCTGGCGGTTCTCATCGCAATTCTGTCTGTCCTGACTCCGTTGTTCTTGACATCGGAAAACGTCATCAACGTGCTCAAGCAGACCGCTACCGTCGCGACCGTCGGCGGCTTCTTCACTATCACCATGGTGGCGGGTGGGGTCGACCTTTCGGTCAGCGGCGTGCTTGTGCTCAGCGGAGCGGTGAGCGTCCTCTTGGTCAACGCGGGCGTGCCTATTCCAATTGCGTTCGCAGCGGCTGTGTGCCTCGGGTTGGCTGTTGGAATCGTCAATGGACTGCTTGTTTCGGTGGTTCGCATTAACACTGTCATCGCTACGCTTGGAACACTCTACATCACGACCGGCCTCGCTCAGGTGTGGACCAACGGAAAGACGATCGCTCCCAACAATGCTGACTATGCTTACCTCGGGAACGGAACCCTTGGTCCGTTTCCCATATTGGTCGTCGTGATGCTGATCGCACTCGTCGTGGCGATGATCCTCGAGCGGAGAGGCCTGATTGGCCGGTATGCCGTGCTTACGGGCAGCAACTCGGCAGCCGCACGCCTGAGTGGTATACCGACCCGATCCACGCTCGTAACGCTATTTGCGCTGACTGGCGCAGCAGCCGGCTGGGCCGGCGTGATGGTCTCATCGCAGTTAGGGGCGGCCGACCCGTTTGCCGACGCGGAGTTCGCGTTCGAGGTCATTATCGCGACCCTGCTTGGTGGGACAAGTATCCTCGGCGGTGAGGGAACGGTCGTTGGTCTGTTGATTGGCGCTCTGATCGTGTCGTCGGCCCTGACTGGTATGAACATCTTGGGCGTCCCTTCCTTTGTCCAAACCGTCCTTACCGGTGTCGTGCTCATTGCTGCAGTTGGTCTGGACGCAGTCTCTCGCCGACCCCGTGGCCTTTCGCTCCGGCGGAAACCTACAAGGAATGCTTAGAGTGCCCGGTAATTCCCCTCCCCCCCTCATCGGCAGTATCCGTGCCCTGGCCACCGGCGTGCGACCAACGACCCAGAAGCTTCTCATCAACCTCGCGATCGTGGTCATGGTCTGGAGTTTCTTGACGATCACCACGCCCAGGTTCTTGAGTGTTATCAACCTAACGGACATCTTTCGCCAAGTTGCGGACGTCGGGATTGTCGCGACCGTGGTCACGTTGTTGATGGTTTCGCTCAACTTCGACCTATCGGTGGGTGGCGTACTCGCCCTCTCAGGCTGCGTGGCGGCAACACTGGTCAACGCAGGATGGCCGGTTCCCGCTGCCTTTGCCGCAGCAACCGTCCTTGGCGGCCTCGTTGGGGCGGCGAATGGCCTCCTAGTGCTCGTCGTCGGCATCAATTCGGTAATTGTGACCCTCGGGATGATGTACCTGACTCGGGGCGGCGCGCAGCTCACAACGAACGGGCTGTCGACCTACGTGCCCGATCCCGGATACAAGTTCCTGGGGTCAGGATATGCGGGCGCGATCCCCATTCCGGTCATCGTGTTGGTCGTCTTTGTGGTAGTGATGCAGGTTGTTTCGCAGCGAACACTCCTGGGGAAGTATGCGAGGGCAAGCGGCAGCAATCTGCAAGCGGCTCGGCTCTCTGGGGTCCCGACACGGCTCGTCCAGTTCGCGCTTTTCGTGCTCGCTGGAGCTGCCAGTGGTTGGGCCGGTGTAATCGTCTCGTCGCGTGACGGCGGCGGATACCCTACCGTCGGTGTTGGATTCGAACTGAAGGTTGTTGTTGCCGCCGTACTGGGCGGAACGAGCCTGTTCGGCGGCCAGGGCAGCCCGCTGGGGACATTTCTCGGGGCTCTGATCGTGGGGAGCCTTAACAACGGGTTGGATCTTCTGCAGGTTTCGACCTTCTGGCAGACAGTTGCTCTTGGCGTGATGCTTCTATTCGCGTTGGGACTCGATGCAGTGCTCATCGGACGCCGTGGTCGCACTCACCCAGTGGCGCGTCGCGAATCCGGATCGGATGGGACCCAGGACCTGGAAGGTGGCGAGGCTCCCGGGTACCTGACGACGCCCTTGACCGACGATCCGCTCGCGAGTGCAGGCCCGGTCCTTTCGGTGACCGGACTCGACAAGAGCTTCGGCGGAGTTCACGCGCTGGCGGATGCCTCGTTTGAGGTGCGAGCGGGCGAAGTCCATGCGCTTCTTGGCGAGAACGGAGCCGGTAAGTCGACCCTCGTGAAGATCCTTGCCGGAGCGCTGGAGCCCGACGCGGGCTCTGTTGCATGGCTCGGTGAGCCGATTGAGATCCGAAACTTCCGCGACGCCGAACGGCTGGGCATCCATGTCATCTACCAGCAGGCAAACGTTCTCGATCACCTGACGGTGGCAGAGAACATCGCACTCGGGCGCGAGCGTTCCCAATTCATGTTTGTCGACGCCGGGGAGGAGCGGATGCGAGCTAGGCAGGCCCTGGCGACACTGGGCGTGACGCTTGGGGTCGACGTCCCTGCTGGGTCCTTAAGTGCGGCCGAGAAGCAGATCGTTGAGATCGCTAGGGCTCTCTGGGGGGACCTGCGCCTGTTGATCATGGATGAACCCACTGCGTCACTCGGTGAACGAGAGGTAGACCGACTCTTCACCATCACCCGCCGGCTTCGGCGGCAAGGAGTGGCGGTTGTCTTCATCTCCCACAAGCTGGACGAGGTGTTCCGGATAGCCGACCGGATTACCGTGCTTCGAAACGGCCAGACAGTTGGCACCGTGGCTGTGAGAGCGACGAGCCAAGAAGCCCTCATCACGATGATGGTGGGGCGTCGGCTCGGCCACGTTCTCCAGAAGGAATCGCACGCAACCAACCATGAAGTCCTACGTGTCGAGTCGCTAACCTCCGATACCGGGCTTTCGAATATATCGCTCGGTCTGCGGAGAGGGGAGGTGCTGGGCGTCTACGGGCTGCTTGGTTCGGGTCGTACCGAGCTTGCGCGCGCCCTGTTCGGTGCCGATCCCATTCGAGAGGGCACGATCACTGTTGATGGCAAGGTGGCGCGCCTGAGATCCCCGGCTGATGCCAAGCGTCGAGGCCTCGGTCTTGTGCCGGAAGAACGCAGCCAGGGTGGATTTCGATTCTTGACCATCCGCGAAAACCTCTCCGCTGCTTCGTCAGACCTCATCGCTCCACTCGGTTGGCTGCGGCCCAGCACCGAGAAGGCGCTCACGACGAGAATCGTGGACGTCTTGCGCATCCGGACCCCATCGATCGAGGAGCAACTCACCAGGCTTTCGGGCGGCAACCAGCAAAAAGTCATCGTCGGTCGTTGGCTTCTTCGGGACGTTCCCATCCTGATCATGGACGACCCGACGTCCGGGATTGACGTGGGTGCGAAGGACGATCTGTACAACCTGATTGGTGAAATGACCGCTCGGCAGACGTCGATCATCATGACATCGTCCGAATTGCCCGAGCTGCTTGCTCTTTCGGACCGCATTGCCGTGCTTCATCGAGGACGGCTAATCGGCATTCTGGAGGGGGAAGAAAAGACGAGAGAGAACGTGCTTCGCATGGCAGTCGCCGCGACCGAAACGACCAGGTTGCCGCTGGAGGACCCGCTTCTGCAGCCTGCATCAGGGTCAGCCGAGACGTAGCGATCCAGTCAGCCCTGACACCAGTTTGACGCCTGTCGTGACACAACGCTCGGTGCGACCGATCTGCGGGAAGCCCCATGCGACGTGGGAAGCGAGCCTTGAAGGCGCAGCCCGATCTCCCTGGAATACCCGATTGAGCGCTTGCAGCAGGGTGCCATGACCATGCGAGCCGAATACGAACCCTTGGAGTTGTCCGCTCTCGCGAATGCAACGACGAGCGTGCTCGAGGCCGAGTTCGATCACCTCGGGCTCCGGACTCCTACCGTTGAAGCCGACGCGGTGACTCCGTCCGCGAGAGTCCCACCCACTGGACACCTCGATCTCCGCGGCATTCCGTTCAACGTCGGTCCCTCCCCGGTGAACCGGACCTCTGCCGAGCGGCCATGTTTCGTGCTTTTCGGACCGGAGGGCTATCGTGAGCCAGTCAGGATCGAAGTCCGAAGAGCCGCGCGCTGGCTGATCTTTGCGCACCTGCTACTCGGCACGGCGCCAGGTGAGGACGAGTTCCTCGGCCGAGTCGTAGCCGACTACGACATCCATCTCGCCGACGGTAGTACGGTCAGGGTGCCTATCCGAGAGCGGTTCGAGATCGCGATCCGGCCACGGTTTGCGGGCAATGTGCTCGATTCGCTTCCGTCTATGTCCGCCGCCCAGCCATTCGTTGCGCGGCCAGATCGTTATGACGCCCTCCATGACCTCAGGGCGGGGCCCTGGGTCCTGTCCGGCCACCGGCTCACGGAGTCCATCCAGTCGTTATCGAACGGCTATCACTTGTGGGCCTGGCGAAATGACTCGCTCTCAATGGTGGAGGAGATCGAGGTCAGTCCCCATGATCGCGAGTTCTTGATCGCAGGAATTACATGCGGCTACGAAGACGAGCATCCGCTCGTTGCGCTGGGACCCTTCGCCATTCGTATCGCGCTGTCCGACGATCATCCGCACGATCTGTCGGTAACGGTCGATCGCGGAATGGCATCCCATGTATTTCCGCTTCCGCGCAGGCCGACGACGCCCTCGGGGGCCGAGGCGACCACTGGTTGGGGAGAGCCGATCAATAGGTTGGGCAACCCAAGCTACGCCAAGCTCCTTGCAACGCCCTCGGCGCGAGTCTCAATCTCGGACGGTCCGTCAGCGCTTGGGCGTGTTGGCCTTCGGGACCTTGCCTTAGCGTCCGGCCCTGTGGAGCTACGACCCGGCGTGAGCGTTGAATGCGTCGATCGAGAGCTCACATGGGTCCACGTCACGGTGGTTGACGATGAAACAGGGAAGCCGACCCCGTGTCGGGTTCACTTTCGGTCCGAGGCGGGCATCCCGTATCAGCCCCACGGCCATCCTCAGCATGCCGGCTCCAACGTACCGAGCTGGAATATCGATGTTGGTGGGGACCTTAGACTCGGCCAGACCACGTACGCGTATATCGACGGTCGCTGCCAGGGCTGGCTCCCGGTCGGTAGGTTGGTCGTAGAGGCAGCTCGCGGCCACGAGTACACACCCCTGCGGACGGTTGTGGACATTCGGCCTGGTCAGCATCAGCTCACAGTCCGCTTGCGTCGCTGGATCGACATGCGCCGAGAAGGCTGGTGGAGCGGGGACACGCACGTGCACTTCCTCTCGGTGTCGGGCGCGCACCTCGAGGGGAGTGCCGAGGATCTATCGGTGATAAACCTCCTGCAGGCGCAGTGGGGTAGCCTGTTCACCAGTGCCGAGGAATGGACGGGACAGCCTTCGATCTCGCGCGAGCGCGGGACGATTGTCTACGTCAGCCAAGAGAACCGGCAGCACATGTTCGGGCACCTGGGTCTGCTCGGGCTCACAAGCCCGGTGATGCCCTGGAGCAGCGACGGGCCGGGCGAGGCCGAACTCGCGAGCCGTCTTGATACGACTCTGTCGCACTGGGCCGATGCGTGCCATGCGCAGGGCGGGACGGTCATCGCCGCGCATTTCGGCTATCCGGACGGCGAGCTTGCAGCCCTCGTCGCGACCGAACGAGTGGATGCGTTGGAGATGATCCATCAGCATCCGCATTTTCACGACAAGTACTACGGATACCTCAACGCCGGGTACCGGCTTCCCCTAGTCGGGGGGACGGACAAGATGACAAATGAAACACCGATCGGCCAGTACCGCACGTACGTCCACGTGCCAACTGTTGACGACGTCGACTATGCAACGTGGTGCCGCAATCTCCGATCGGGGCGGACCTTCATAAGCGGCGGTCCTCTAATCGGAATCGAGGCCGATGGTGCCCAGATAGGCGACACTCTGTTCCTCGGGTCAACCGGTGGAACCGTCGAAATTCGCGCTTGGGCGGCGTCAGCTTTCCCGATCCACACGTTGCAGGTCGTCCGAGCCGGCGAGGTCGTCGCCGAGAGTAGCTCGGCGAGTGGGACCCATCGACTGGAGCTCCACGAACGCGTCGCCATCACCCGCGACTCTTGGCTCGCCGCTCGGGTTGGCGGGCCATCCTACTTCGACGGTCCGCGTTTCCTAGGAAGCCTGCCTGTCGGGCGATTTGCCCACACGTCTCCTATCTATGCGACGTGCGGACAAACATGGCAGATGCGCGATGATGCCGTCCTGGCCCAGATGGAAATGATGGTGCAGGGCTGCATGGAATACATCAAGGGCTCCGCAATAGCCGGAGGCGAGGGAGAGATCGCGAGCGTCTTGGTCCGTCACTACGTGCACGACGATCTCGACCACCGGCACTATATCGAACGGCCGTTCCATGAAGCGCAGGAGCGGATCGCCGCGCGACGTCTTTCGAAGACCTAATCCGGTTCGCCCCGTGGCCGAGGCCTTCTCAGGAGCGGCAGCGCAGGGGTTGCCGAAGAAGGGGACGACGCACGACGGCAGGCTCTTGGATCCTCCCCGCCTGTTGACTCGGGTAGGCGTCTACAGTACCTTGTGGTGGACCGGTCAACCAGGTAGTCGGAATTCCCGTTCCGTCCGACCTGCGGGACGGCCTCATGTGGGAGTGCCGCTCCGACTCCTCCTCGGAGCGGCACCCCCCTTCGCGTCGGGGAGGCACTCGATCCAATGCGATTCGCAGTCGATATCGGCGGCACGTTCACGGATCTGATTGTCGAGGACGATGACGGTCAGCTCTGGCTTCGGAAGAGCTCGACAACGCCGGAGGATCCGGTACGGGGGCTGCTCGACGTCATCGAGATCGCAGCCCGCGACATGGGCATCTCCCGTCGAGAGCTCCTCCGCAAGGGCGAGTTTCTGATCCATGGCACGACCCGTGCAATCAACGCGATCCTCACCGGAACGACTGCGCGCACGGCGTACCTGACCACGCGAGGCCACCGAGACGTCCTGGTCATTCGCGAAGGTGGTCGCGAGAAGTTCAACCTCCACGAGGACTATCCGGATCCCTACATCCCCCGGCGCCTGACGTTCGAGATCACGGAGCGCATCGGGTCGCAGGGGGAGGTCGTCGTGCCGCTCGATGAGGCGAGCACGATCGACGCGATCCGCACACTCGCCGACCTGAAGGTCGAGGCCGTGGCCGTGTGCCTGTTGTGGTCCATTTCCAACGGAGCGCATGAGCGCCGGGTCGGGGAGCTGCTCGACGAGCACCTGCCCGGCGTTCCGTACACGCTTTCTCATCGGCTAAATCCATGCATGCGTGAGTACCGGCGGGGCAGCTCAGCCGCGATCGACGCGTCGCTCAAGCCGATCATGAGCGACTACCTCAACAACCTAGAACGCCGGCTACGGGATGCCGGCTTCGATGGTCGGCTGCTGATGATTACCTCCGGAGGCGGCGTCATGGACCTCGCGCATGTCGCCGAGGCCCCGATCCACCTGATCAACTCCGGTCCTGCCATGGCCCCGGTTGCAGGCCGCTACTACGGTCAGAAGGACGCCGCAGCAGATACCGTGCTGGTTGCGGACACGGGCGGCACCAGCTATGACGTCGGCCTCGTGCGGAGGGGCATGATCCCATTCACTCGAGAGACGTGGCTGGGCCACGAATGGACGGGCCACATCACGGGCTTCCCCTCGATCGACGTGAGGAGCATCGGCGCAGGCGGTGGCAGCATCGCCTGGGTAGACGAGGGGGGATTCCTCCACGTCGGACCGCAGAGCGCCGGAGCCTTGCCGGGACCTGCCTGCTACGGAAAGGGCGGGACGTTGCCGACGACTACGGACGCAAGCCTCGTCCTCGGCTACATCGATCCCGACTACTTCCTCGGCGGCGCGATGAAGCTGCACACCTCCAGGGCCGAGCAGGCGATCGATGAGGGCGTCGCACGGAAGCTCAGCATGACGACCCTCGAGGGGGCTTCTGCAATCATGCAGGTCGTCACCGAAAAAATGGTCCAGCTGATCGAACAGTTGTCGCTCAACCAAGGCGTTGATCCGCGCACGGCTGTTCTCGTTGGGGGCGGCGGTGCCGCCGGCCTCAACTCGGTGGCCCTCGCCCGACGTCTCGGCACGTCGCGCGTCGTGATCCCTGAAACGGGCGCCGCCCTCAGCGCGTTTGGCGGTCTCCTGTCGCTCCTGTCGGCGGAGTACTCGACCACCTTCGTGACGTCGAGCGACGAGTTCGACTACGAAGGAGCCAACCGGGTCCTTGATTCGCTGGTGCGGCAATGCCAGGAGTTCATCGATGGTCCCGGCGCGGGCGCAAAGCAATCCTCGATTCACCTGTCCGCTGAAATGCGCTACCCGACACAGGTCTGGGACTTGGAAGTGCCGCTGCGGGTCACGCGCTTTTCGACTCCCGAGGAGGTCGAGCAGCTCCGCCAGGACCTCCACGCGGCCAAGCAAGAGGTCTATGGTTCCTCGAATCCGAAGTCCGCGGCAACGATCGTGACTTGGCGCGCACGCGTGAGCTGCCCTCTCCGGGAATCGGAAATCGGGAGGCCGCGCTCGAATGGCGGGCATCGTCCGACCGACGGAGAGCGCTCCGTATACTTCCCCGGGTTCGGCCTTGTCGACACGCTGGTCCGCTACTTCGAGACGCTGGGAGAAGGCGAGAAGCTGGTCGGGCCAGCAATCATCGAGTCGCCCATGACGACCGTCGTCGTGGACCCGGGAGCCACCGTCGAACGGACGCCGATCGGCAGCCTCCTGATCACCCCCTGAATCCGTATCTTCATCGAGTCGAAGGAGTAGACGCGCCATGCCTGTTGCCGAGGAAGTCATCCAGGAGGCTGGAGCTCTGGATGCCGTCCAGCTGGCCGTGATCACGGAGCGGTTCCGGGGCATCGTCAAGCAGATGGCCAACTCGATCTTCCGTACAGGTCAGGCCGGCGTCATCAACACCGCCCACGACCTATCGTGCTGCCTCATCACCCGGGACAGTGAGTTCCTGATCATGGCCGACAGCCTGCCGATCCACGTGATGCGGGGGACCGACTGGCAGGCTGCGTCGCTAAAGGAGTTCCATCCGGTGCTTCGGCGCGGCGATGCTTACTTCCACAACTCGCCCTACCACGGGAACACGCATCCCGGTGACTGGGGCGTTCTCGTTCCGATCGTTGACGACGCAGGCGTGCATCGATTCACGGCCATCGCAAAGGCTCACTTGAGTGACATCGGTAATTCGATCCCTGCGGCCCAACATCCTTGGGCAAAGGACGTGTATGAGGAGGGCGCCCTGATCTTTCCCGCGGTCAAGGTCCAGGAGGATTACCGGGACGTCGAGGACATTATCCGGATGTGCATGGTCCGCATCCGCAAGCCGGAGCAGTTCTACGGGGACTACCTGGCGCTGCTCGGCGCCGCACGGATTGCGGAACGACGCGTCCTCGAGCTCGGCGAGGAGCTCGGCTGGGACACGCTCGACCAGTACACCCGCCAGTGGTTCGAATACAGCGAACAGATGATGGATGCCGCGATCCGCAAGATGCCGGCGGGCAAGGCGTCGGCCTACACGTCGCACGATCCGTTCCCTGGCGCCCCAAATGGCGTGCCCCTCCAGGCCGTCGTCGAGATCAAGCCGGATGAGGGCCGGATCGAAGTCGACATCACTCACAACCCGGATTGCCTGCCGAACGGGCTGAACCTGAGCCGCTCGACGGCGACGACGCAGACCCAGATCGCGATCTTCAACTCCATCTCGAGTCAAGTCCCGACCAACGCCGGCAGCTTCCGCCGTTTGAACGTCATCCTTCGCGAGAACTGCTGCGTTGGGATCCCGAGCCACCCCCATTCCTGCTCCCTTGCCACGACCAACCTGGGAAACCGGATCGGCAGCACAACGGGTCGGGCACTCGCCGAATTGCAAGACGGAATTGGGCACGCGGAGGTTGGCGCAATCGAATCACCGGAGCTCGGAATCATCTCCGGCACCGACCCTCGAAAGGGCGGGGACGTGTTCATTAATCAGGTCCTGCTCAACTGCGCAGGCGGCGCGGCCATGCCCGACGTCGACGGCTGGCTCACCGTTGGTGACCTCGGCGCGATGGGCATGGTCCACTGCGATTCGATCGAGAGTGATGAGATCCAATATCCGTTCTACATCTACGAGCGGAACATCCTCCAGGACAGCGAGGGCGCAGGCCGGCTTCGCGGTGCCCCAGGCACCTATGCCGAGTACGGGCCTATTCCAGACGCGACGATGCAGGTCATCTATATGACCGATGGGAGCGTCTTCCCCGCTCCCGGCGCGCGCGGTGGCGGCTTCGGGAGTCGTGCTGGGCAGCTCAAGCGCGATCGCCAGGGCAATCTGACGCCTGAGGGACCGACTGGACCCGTCCACATGATTCCCGGCGAATCCATCGTGGCGCTTGGTCCTGGCGGAGGCGGATACGGCCGACCATGGGAGCGCGATCTGGAGCGTGTCGGCAAAGACGTTCTCGAGGAATGGATCTCGCGCGATCGGGCGGAGACGGTCTACGGCGTGATCTTCGACGGCGACGTGATCGACGTGGCAGCCACCAAGCTAGTTAGGCAGCGCATGGCCGCGGAGGCCAGCCCATGGCAGCCGCGGCCTGCTGAGATCCTGAGCGAGGAGGAGATCCTGGACCGCTGCCGTGAGGCTACGAGCGATCTGCCATTCCTGCCGGCAAAGGACCGTTGGTGGTAATCAGCGCGTCCTGACCGCCGGAGCCGTCGGACCCGGCGTTCAGTTCATCGCGTTCAGCTGGTCGCGAGGACCGGCTCGGTCGCGGCCGCGGGGTAGGTCCTAGCCGTTCCGAGGACGACCGGATTCTCGATATACCCGATCCCGCTGGCGCTGCAGCGCACGACGTCTCCGGGCTTCAAGAACTGCGGCGGGTTCATGAACGTGCCGCACCCGGCCGGGGTCCCGGTGCTCAGGATGTCGCCAGGATCGAGCCGAATGACGGAGCTGATCCACTCGATGGCCACGTCCGGCGGATTCAACTGGTCGCGGATGTATTCATGCTGCATGCGCTGGCCGTTGACGTAGGACTCGATCAGGACTCCCGAAATGTCGGGGATCTCATCCTTTGTGACGATGCAGGGCCCCATGGGACTGAACGTGTCGAAGTTCTTGCCCATGTCGCGCTGGCCGAAGTGGAACTGCACGGAGCGGGAGCCGGCGTCATTGATGATCGTGTAGCCGAAGACGTGGTCAAGCCAGTCCTCACGCCGCACGTTCTTGGCGGTTCTGGAAATCACGACCGCGAACTCGACCTCCCAGTCGACGGCGAAGCCATGCTCGCTGAATTTCGCCGCTCCCCCGGGTAGCCGCTTGATTACGTCATCGCTCGGCGGGATCACGATGTCGTCGTATGGACCGGTCACGGCGCTCGTCAGCTTGATGAAGTCCCACATCGGCTCGTCGGACGGGACCCAGTCCGGGTCCTCCTTTCCGTGGCTGAGATAGTTCGGACCAGAGCCCCAGATCTTGCCCGAGTTCGTGAGCGGCGCGACGAACTTGTCGTAGCGCACAGGCCGGCCTGACTCCACAGCCTGGCGGGCGCGGTCGAGGGCGCGGTCCTCGTCCCGAATGAACGAGAGCATGTCGTTGTATCCGGTATACCGAACCTCCTCCCCGACCATCACACCAACGCCAATCTGACCTCCGTTGTCGTACTGCACGAGCTTCATCTCGGCCCTCCTTAAGGTACTGGCACGCCGGTGGCCATCGGCGGGCGATAAGCGGGATCCCAGGCGTCCGACGTCCGGCCCCAAACGAGGTGCGGCCGATCTCCTTCGACGGGCTCGACCTCGATGACCTCTCCGATCGCGGGGGCGAGCGCGACGCGACGCCCCGTGGTGTCGCGGGCACGAACACGCAGCAGGAATTCCTGCGCCTCGGCGCCCGGATGCATGTAGTGGGTGGCGATCGCATAGCGGACCCCGAGCCACTCCGCGGCCAGCGCAGCCTCATCGGGAGTCATCTCGCCGCTCACGAGCGTTCCGGCTCCCGGATCGTCCGGCAGGCCATCCGTCTGGGCGCAGCCGAGGAGCCCGACCGTCGGCTGATAGAGCTCACCGATGAGCTTGAGGTCGGTGAAGAGCGCCGTGTCGCCAAAGTGGTAGATACGGACGCCGGGTTCGGTCTCCACGATGAACGAGAGCGGGGTTCCGGCGACGACCGAACCGTCGGGCAACTCGGACGAAGTCCAATGATGGCATTCGACCGGCCGCACCAGGATGCCGTTGATCTCGTAGCAGACGCCCCAGATCGTGGCGCGCACCTGCTCGCGGGGCACACCCTCGGCGACGAGCTTCCGCGCGACGTCGGAGCTCGTGATGATGGGGGCGCCGGTCCGCCGCGCGATCTCGGCGGCGTCACCGAGGTGGTCCCAGGCGCCGTGGCTCACACAGATCAGGTCGGGCCGCTCGATGTCGTCGACGGAGACCGGGGCCCACGGATTGGCCCGGATGAGTGGCTCGAAGAGGATCCGCGACCGTGGCCCGACCACCTCGTAGCCCGATGCCCCCAGGAAGCGAAGTTGGGTTGTCATGGCTCCCCCAACTCAAAGGACCGCTCGAGCCCCTTGACCAGCGCGAATAGAGCCCGGTTCAAAGGCGCAGCGAGAGCGTGTTTGTCGGCATACATGATCGCTGCGCCGTTGATCGTATCGACCTCGGTCCGGCGTTTCCCCAGGACATCGCCGAGCATGGACGCGCGGCCACCTGCGGTCCGGAACAGCTCGTGCTGGAACGCCACGCGCTCCTCCGTATCAAGCTCGATCCCCTCGGCTCGAGCGATCTCACAGGTCTCGCGCGTGACCTCGTCCATGTGCCGGAACACTTCGGGCACGTCGCCCGCATGAGCGGTCGGGAGGCGGGTCAAGCCCATCGTAGGCAGGGAGGCACAGTTCAGGACGAACTTCGCCCATTGCTCACGACGGATCTCAGCCTCCGGCAGAACATGCACCGGGAAGTTGGCGCGCTCGAAGGTGCTCGCGACACCGCGCGCGCCTTCGAGGTCTTCACCGCGAGAGGGTCCCAGGTACGTGTCGCGGACACCGGTGTGCGAGTAGTGGGCGACGCCGATGGTGATCACGGTGTGGACAGACAGCCCGATGAGGATCGGGCGGTCGGGGAAGATCTGGCTCAGAATCTCCTCGTTCCCGAGCCCGTTCTGAAGGGTCAGGACCCGCGTCTGGGCGCCAACCATCGGCGCCATACGCTCCGCCGCCGAACGTGTGGCCCAGCCCTTGACCATGATCAGCACCACGTCGGCGACGCAGCCTGTGGAGCCCGGATCCGTCGTTGCTGCTATCTGATAGACGGCGGTCTGTCCGTCCCGGCGATCGATCCGTAGACCCCGGCTGTTGATCTCGTCGACGATCGGCTGGCTCGCGTCGATGAACCAGACCTCGTGCCCGTTTTCGTGCGCGGCTGCCCCGTAGATGCTGCCCATCTGGCCGGCTCCGACGACTGCTACCCGCATTCCTCCAATGCTCCTTTCCACCTGACGCAGTCCGGCGTGATCAGGTCGGCACCATCGTGCGTTCAGCGGCGATCGCCTCACGGACCTGCTGCCAGCCAGCCGTGAAGTTGCCGCGGAAATGCTGGACGGGCCCGAACGCCTCGAAATCCTCGGGACGGAGTCCATCGAGCTGCATGGCTCGCCGGAAGTCATCGAAGGTCGCGGTGAGGCGATCGAGGGCCGCCGGGTCGATGGGGGCCTCGATGCCAGGCTTAAGGTCCGGATCGCTTTCGAGGATCTCGGCGAACGTGCTCCAGTTGATCGTGGCATGAACGGGGGCGCCGGCGAGGCCAAGCAGATCGAACGCGGTTCGGGCCCCGCCACACAACAGCCTGCTCGGGTAGTTTCGCTCCTCGACGATTCGCAGGCAGGCACGCGACAGCGCCACGCCAGCGAGCTCCACGTCAGCCTTTTCGGACGTGAGTCCCTCGCGGGCAGCGGCCGCCTTGAGATGGTCGCCGAAGATACCCGTGATGGGGCTGATGAAAAACGGCGGCCTGACGCCGGTGCGAGCAGTCGTCCGCAGGTAGCGCTCGTTTGCCTCGACGAGCTGGGCCAGGCTGAAGACCTCCGTCACGATCGTGGGCGAACCCTCTTCGACGAGCGCCTCGAAGGCGCCGAGACCTGGGACCGTGGCCGCCAGCTTGGGTGTGGCGTTCGGGCCGAGTTCTCGTCCGGCATGCGCCTCGTCGAGGATGGCGGCCGTTGCGTCATCGGCATCGGGAGCACCCTGGATGCTCACGAACCCGAGCGTCCCGTTCGACTCGTCGTATAGCGGAGCGAAGCGGCTCACGATCCGGGCAACGAGCCGTAGCTGCACGAGCTGAGCCGCGTGGGCGTCGTCGGGGGATTCGGCGGCGCATGCGGCAATGAGCGGCCGGATTTCGTCAGGGGCGCGCCGCAGCATCCCGCCGCCGTAGGCCGGGTTCGTGGTGCATCCCACCGCGCCCTGCCCGAGGGCGAGACCGATCTCCGCGGCCGTCGGGTTGTTGACCCACACCCGGGTTGGGCTCTCGGCCACGAGACGCCTGAAGAAGGTGCCAGACACCGCAACTCCTCGGAGAAAACTGGCTGGTCTACCGGTCGACCAACGTACCTCCACGCGGCTCGGCTGTCAACGAGGATCGGCGCGGTTGGCAGCCGAACCCTCTACTCCACGGGGGCACCCGTCTCGACTTCCAGGTCGTTCAGCGTGGCTTCGAGCCGGTGCGTGGCACGTTCCAGATGGGCATCGACGGCTCTCCTGGCCCCCTCGACGTCGCGGGCCCTGATCGCTTCGAGGATCGGCACGTGGTCCTCCAGCGACGGCTGGTAGTCGCTTGCAGCGTGCATTACCCGCGAGATCCACACTTGGAGAAGCGACCTGATGTTGACCATGATCTGATAGAGGGTCTCGTTGCCGGCCGCCTGCGCGACTCGAATATGGAACGCCACATCTGCGGCGACAAATCGGTCAGGTTCCCCCATCGCCGTCTTCATCTCCGCCAACAGGCTGGTCAGGTCGGCCAGCGCCACGTCGTCTCGGCGCTCGGCGGCGAGGCCGCCGACGATGACTTCCAGGTGGCGGCGCGCCTCGATCAGGTCGAGGATCCGCGGGGTACCGAGGAGGAGACCCCACTCGATGGCCTCTGGCAGCAGGCCCGAATCGGTTCGCTTGAGGTACGTGCCGTCTCCGGGCCGCACCTCGATCACGCCGAGCAGGGTGAGGGATTTCAGGGCCTCCCGAACAATGCCACGGCCGACGCCCAGAATCTCGGCCAGCCGTCGCTCCGGCGGCAGGCGCTCACCCGGGGAAACGTTTCCGGCCAGGAGGTAGTCGAGGATCTTGCGGCTGACCTCCGTCGAGAGACTCTGCCGGCTCGACAGGTCGACGGGTTCGAGAAGGCCTGACATGGGCAGATCTCCGGTCATTGCCTATACGCGCCCAGAAAGAATTGGTGTACCGGTTGACCGGGACGCTAATTGCCAACCCCGCCGCGTGTCAACTGAGGATCCGCCCAGAACGCCTTGCAGCAGCTCATCGAGGCCACCGCCGTCGGCGGGGTGGGGTGATTTCCAGGTCAGCGGAATCGTCGAGGGCGCGCACATGCGAGAGCCGAGCGGGGGCAATCCGGGGGCGCAGGGTAAGGTCCCGTTGCAGTGGCGGAAGTGCTTACCACGGCTCAGGGCGGTGGAGGCGGCCCCGCAACATGGCTGCCGACGACCGCGTCCGGAGACCGCTCGCGTCGCAGACGCTGCCCGCCGGAAGGACGCGCCCTCCGCTCGCGCCTCGATCATGCCAGGCGGCTCAGGTCGCGGGAGTGGGCGAGGCCCGCGCCTGGACGGGGGTCCGTGAAACGTCGCGCCCGCGTACAGGCGCCATCTCGGTCAGCTCGACGACGAGTCCGTTCGGGTGCGCCTGGATGAAGGAGACCCGACACTGGCGACCGCCGACGTTGATCCCATCGGTCGGCTCGTTGCCCGGCAAACTGCGCAACGCCTCGCCGATATCGTCCACCGCGAAACACACGTGATGCAAGCCTTCGCCATCGGAAACGAGGAAGCCGGCCACCGGTCCCGGCAGGAGCGGTTGGACCAGCTGGAGGGTGGTGTCACCGGCCTCGAGATAGGCCAGCCGCGCCGACCCGTCCGGAAGCTCCGCGTCGATACTGACCCGCATGCCGAGCACATCCACGTAGTACGGCAATGACGCCGAGATGTCGTGAACGGCAACGCCAACGTGGTCGATGCGTCTCGCGACCGGCGAACTGTTGTGAGCCATGGTTGGAATCTTGGTTTCCGCCGAATACTGGTCCACCGGTAGACCACACTCTACCGCGCGCGACAGACGCGAGTCAATAAGGAGTGGCATCCCGCTCCCGCTTGGGACAGCCTCTATCTGGCGGTCTCGGCTGCGACGCCGTGATCGCTGGCTGCCTCGTGCTCCTCGAGCGTCCGCTGGAGGCGGCGTGTGGCGGCGGCCATATGCCGCTCCATCGCCTCGCGCGCGCCGCCAGCGTCTCTGCGCTCGATCGCCTTCAGCACCGATTCGTGCTCCTCCGAGGTGGGCCGGGAGGCGTGCGGCGTGTGGATGACTCGAGTGATCCACACTTGGAGAAGCGCCCGGATGCTGCGCATGATCTGGAGCAACGACTGGTTGCCGGCGGCTGCGGCGACTGCGTAGTGGAAGGCGATGTCGGCCGCCACGAACTCGCTGGGATCGGACGTATGCTTCATCGTCGCGACGCACCGCCGCATTTCGTCAATCTCCGCGTCCTGTCGTCGCTCGGCCGCGAGGCCGGCCAGGAGGACCTCGAGATGATGCCGCGCCTCGATGAGGTCGGTCACGCGCTTAGCTCCCAGGAGCAGTCCCCATTCGATCGCCTGTGGGAGCAGCTCCGAGTCACTTCGCTTCAGGTAGGTCCCGTCGCCCTGACGGACCTCGATGAGGCCGAGCACGGTGAGCGATTTCAAGGCCTCCCGAACGACCGACCGGCCGACGCCGAGCGTTTCCGAGAGGTTGCGTTCGGATGGAATCCGCTCCCCAGGGGAGACCTTTCCCGAGAGCAGAAACGCGAGCAGCTTTCGGGTGATCTCCGCGGTGATCGTTTCGCGTGACCGGTCGACCGGTCGCAGGTCGGTGTCCACCGATCGAATTATGGACACTCGTCGCCGTTTCGTTTTGGGTCGATCGGCACTTCCGCGGCGCTTGACGGACGTTTCCACTCTCCCGTAGCCTAGGTTGACCGGTCCACCAGTGGCCCGGGCGCTGGGGAGAGGGCTCGGGCAATCTCGAAGAACCCGGCCGCCGCGAGCGGAGTTCATGGCCAGAGTCGACCAGGGAGGAGCGGGTGCTAGTAGGTCTCTTCGGGTCGGGATTTGCGTGCGCGCCGCCGTGAAGTCCCGGCGCCACCTGTAGTGGGCTCGCCCGAGCGCCCACGCAGCCGATCCCAGCGCGTGACCAGACCGGCGATCGCCGGGATCGCGCTCTTCGTCGGATCGCTCGCGCTCCGCCCGCAGATCGTCACGATCGGCCCGCTGGCCCCATCCATCGCAAACGACCTCAGCGTTAACCACGCGTTCGTCGGTTTGCTGACGACGGTCCCGGTCCTGTGCATGGGTATCTTCGCGCCACTCGGACCGTTGATTGCTGCGCGCGTCGGCGCTCGGCGCGCCATGGCTCTGGGCCTGCTGATCCTCGGGGCATCGGCTCTGGTGCGTGTGACATCAAGCGCAGCCGTTCCGTTTCTCGCGGCCACCCTCGGGATCGGGATCGGAACGGGCGTCAGTGGCCCGATCCCGTCGATCTTGACGAAGCTCCATGCGCCGGAGCGGGCAGCGGTCGTCGGCGGCGCCGCATCCGCGGGAATCATCGCGGGCGCCGTCGCGTCCGCGGCTTCTGTCGTCCCGGTCGCCGAGGCGCTCGGGGGATGGCGCCCGGCGCTGGCTCTTCTTGCTGCAGTTGGTCTTGCGACGACGGCTGGCTGGTTCGTGTTGCTCGGCGGGGACCCGCTGGCGAGCCTGGCGCTGCCGGCGCGGACGCCCGTCTGGCGACTGCGGTCGTCATGGCTGCTGGCGCTCGTGTTCGGGCTCCAGGCCACCCTTTACTGGGGCGGCACTGCCTGGCTGGCCGAAACATATGTCGAGCGCGGCTGGACCGAAGCCGCTGCGGGCGAGCTAATCGGGCTCCTGCAGGGAAGCGCTCTCGCGGCCAGCATAGCCGTCGCAGCCTTCTCAGACCGGGCGGGGCCGCGCCTGATGCAGATCAGAATGAGCGCGGCGGGCACTCTCGCCGCTGCGCTCGGTTTTGTCGCTCTACCGAGCGCGGCGTTCGCATGGACCACCATTCTTGGCCTGAGCCTTGGCGCCATCTTTCCCCTGCTACTGATCTACCCGATCGATATCAGCCTGACCCCCGCCCGGGCAGGTACCTTGTCGGGCTTCATGTTGCTCGTCGGCTACACGATCGCCGCCGTCGGGCCACTCGGGCTGGGCGCTGTCCGCGACGTGAGCGGCGGGTTTCAGGCGACGTTCGGGATCCTCGCGATCGTCGCGACGCTGCTCCTAATCACGGGAAGCCTGGTCCCTCGCTCGCATCTCCCGGCATCGAGCGCGACACCCTCGATAGGCTGAGACACCGCCTGCTCGGATACCAACCCGATCGAAGCCGTTCAGGCGAGCGCGCCAACCAGCCGATCGAAGCCGGGGCCGAAGTCGGCGTCTCTTCCTCGACCGAGAACAGCGGAGTCCTCGAGATAGCGGTCCATGAGCGACCGCAACGCTTGGGCCCTCGCTTCAAGCCGCTTCGGCGGATTGAGAGCTGGGCGCTTCTTGAGGGCCACGAGCGCTCAAACCTAGTCGACGGTCTGAGAAACCCGTGATCTGGGCCAGGCTGGCCGGATATTTCGACTGTGGCTGTCTGGCGGTCGGCGGCGATCTTGGTCGGCAGTCGCCGCACAGGCCATCGCCGCGGATGCAGGTTGGCTGTTTCCATCCGCCGCTGGCCGCGGTCGAGGCCGGCCTCCTAGGCTTCCAGGCCCACTACGCGACCGTCGCCCTGCCATTCGAGTGTCGTTTCACCGGCAAGGATTTGCTCCAACGACCTGATCGGCCTGAAGCCGCTGGAAATCGCCGCGTGAGAGCCTCCGATGCGTCACCGAACTTGCGACTCGCTGTAGTTAGCGTCGGCGGCCGCGGCGCCGTTCGACAACTGGGGTCTCCTGTATCTCAGTCCTGAGGTTCGTTCGCGCCGCTCGCCTCGAGCCGCTCCGCGCAGGTCGGGGGGAAGCGGCGTCCCGGCTTCCTGCAGCAGGGGTCGTAGGCCTAGCCGATCCTCGTCGGGCCATCCGTAGTCGCAGGGCTGACGTCGCCGCTGTGTCAACTCCCCCCGACTCAGTGACCACCAAGCCGTAGACGCGCTTGGCGCGGTCTTGGGTGATCCAGCCCTCGAGCGTGTCCCTGAGCACACGCTGAACATCTCGTTGCCATGGCGGACCGTAACCGCCCCCCCCTGCGCCGATTGATACGATTGACTCGCCCGGCTCGAGCGTGACCGGGCCCATCGGTCCGAGCTTGTGGAGCACTCCTCGGCGATCTCGTTTGAACTGCCCGGCGGGCGATCCGGCACGCCCGCCGCGCGCACCCGCCGCCGGGTGCACGCATCCATCACTCGCGTACATCGCCTCGATAGCGCAGCCGAGAGGACGAAACTCGACGTATGTGCCGGGGGCCCCCCGGAAGCGCCCCGCGCCCTCGCTTCCGGAGATGATGCGGCGGCGTTCGACAAGGATTGGGTAGAGCAGTTCGTCGCTCTCGACGCTGTCGATCCACACCATGCCCATCGCGCCCTCATCGCCGATCGTCACCCAGCCGTCCGTCGATGGCCCACCACCACCACCTGCAGCGCCGAGTAGAAGCTGGTTCACGAACGGCGCGTCGCCGGCGCGGGGGTCGCGCCCGGAGATGACCGCGAACGATGGAGGCATGATTGCTCCGACCTCACCGGTCCCGGCTCCCTCACCTAGCTCAGCCAAGCCCCGCGAGACCGCGTTGCCAATTCGGTTCCCGAGGCTCGTTGTGGCAACCGAGCAGGAGGCAGGGTGTCGCGGGATGCCAACGACGCAGTTCTCACGCAATTGGACCCGAATCCGTCGGAAGCTCCCTGCGTTCGTCGGAACGGTCGAATCGACGCTGTTGAATACACCGATGTGCGCGTGCGTCAGAGCGGTCGCCTCGCTCTGATTGAGGCCACACGGCTGGCAGTCTGGGTTGTCCCGTAGGTCAATGTCCACCATCCCCTCATCCGGCCGCACTGCGACCGTCACGTTGATTGGTATGCCGTCTGGCACGCCGGGGAACGGGTCGTGGGAGGCGTGAACGGTGACTTCTCCGGCGGGCAGGCGGCGAATTGCTGCAATCATCCGCTGCTCGCTGTAGTCGAAATATTGGCGCGTGTAGGCGTGGAGCAACTCCCAACCGACTTCGGCCCCCAGCTCGAGGATGCGGCGCTCGCCGATCCGAGCCGCGCCGAGGATGGCCAGATAGTCGCCCCACCAAACCTCCGGGGCGCGGATCCGAAGTTTGCAAAAGCGGATCCAGTCATCGATGTCCCGGTAGTCTCGCTGCACCGTGACGGCCGGAAAAATGAGCGCCCCTTCCTCATAGACGTCGCCCGCCGCCGCCATGTACGTGGTCGGGAGGGCGTCACCGATGTCCGCCACATGGGCTTTCGCTAATGCGGTGAAATGATGCACCCCGTGCTCGTCGACGACTGGGACAAGCACCGCGAGGTCTGCGGGATGGGAGTTCCCATGATATGGCGAGTTGTGCAGGAACGCGTCTCCGGCGCGGAGGTCCGGGTGGAAGGTGCGCATCCAGCGCGACATTATGTCGGGGCCGCGCATGACATGAATCGGCAGGCTGTCCGCCATCACCAGGAACTCATCGTCCGGTGTGATGATGCAGCACGAGAAATCATGAGCTGTGTTGATCACGCCGGATCGTCCCGTCCGGAAGAGCGTGTTAGCCATGCTCCGGACGATCCCGCGAAAGCGGCTCGTGAGCACGGCGAGCTGCACCGGGTCAATTCCGGGACCGCTTGGTCCACGCCGTTCGCTCATGCCAGTTGCCCCGCCAGGGGGCGAGTGTCAAAGCCTGAAGCAGGCTGACCAACCATCGCCGACGGCGATATGACCAGGCTTCCGAACGGCCGTCGCTCTGCAATGGCGCCAGGGTCGATAACGATCGTGGTGACCGGTGACTCGACGATCGCTGGTCCGAGCAGCCGTTCGCCCAGGGCGAGGCCCTCGAACGACCGTACAGGTGCATTGACCATGCCTTGGCTTGCGAAGTAGACGCGCCGTTCGCCCTCGAAGGTCCTCGGCGCCTCCGGCGCCACTGTTACCCTCGATCTGGATCCGTATCTGCACCGCACCCGGCCGCGCCATCCAACCAACATCACCGGGGAATCAGGGTCGCTTGTCCCGAAGATCTCGCGGTGGATTGTGTGGAAGTCCTCCCGCACTGTTTCGACATCCCCGCCTGAAGAGAACCGCTGCCAGCGCAGCGGCACCTCGAGCTGCCAAATTTCACTCGGGTATCGCACGTCGGCCGAGAGTTCGATCGTGCTCTCAACCGATCCGGCACCCGGCCCGTCGATGAACGTACGGCAGCGTGATTCGAGACCCTCAAGCACATCATTGGCGCGCGCAACGTCGAAGCGTTCACTCCTCGTTACGAAGGTCGTCTCGAAATCCGTGCTCAGGTCGGAGAGCAATGCTCCGACTGCGCTGAGGACAGGGCCGACCTCGGGGATGACAACCATCGGGCAGCCTAGTCGACGAGCGATCGCAACAGCGTTCAATCCCGCTGCACCTCCGCCGCCAACCAGGACCGCCCGTCGAGGGTCCACACCTTGGTTGAGCGAGATCTCCTCGATCAACTGCACCATGTTCTCAGTTACTACCTGCATGATCGCCGAAGCCGCCTCGTACAATTCCAACTCAAGCGGTCGTCCAATGTGCTCGGTTATCGCGTGCGCTGCCGCGTCCACATCCAAGCGTATTTCGCCACCGAGGAAGTACGCCGGGTCGATGTGCCCGAGCACTAGGCTCGAGTCGGTTACGGTCGGCCGCGTCCCGCCGCGGCCGTAGCACGCTGGACCGGGATCGGCTGCCGCACTCTGCGGACCGACGTGGAGGAGTCCGCCATCATCGACCCACGCAATGCTGCCGCCTCCGGCCCCGATGCTCCGCACGTCGATCGACGGAAAGCCCGTCATCTGACCCTCGAACTCGGGCCCGAGCCAGGTTTCGCGTGTCCTCGGAATCTGCCCGCCGCGGACCAGGCTCACGTCGTAGCTTGTCCCACCAGCGTCGGCGACGACGGTCGTATCTGACGCCCCTTCTAGCTCGCTGAAGTAGCGTCCGGCGATCGGCGCCATCGCAGGGCCGGATCGGATCGCGTGAATCGGGGCCTCGGCCACGGCGGCGGCGTCGAGGACCCCCCCGTTGGACGTCACGACCAACAGCCTCCCATTGAAGCCGGCCTCCCGCATCCTGCGCTCCAACCCACCGAGGTATTCGGCCATCACCGGCTTCAGTGATGCGTCGATCGCCGCCGACGACCCGCGGCGGTACTCGCGAAGAGACGGGTTGAGTCGATGCGACAACGTGTACGGGACGCCACCAAGATCCTTTTCAAGAATCTGCCCGATCCGCCGTTCGTGCGTTGGATTGACGATCGACCAGAGGAGGCAGACGGCAACGGCTTCCACTCGAAGCTCGCGCAAGCGCTTGACGACGGCGGCGGTCGCCACCTCGTCCAGCGGAGTGACGACCTCTCCCTCCGCGCTTATCCGCTCCGGTATCTCGAAGGTCAACGATCGTGGCACATAGGGCTCGGGGTATTCCTGAACCTTATTGAATCGTTCGCGCCCGCCTTCACGGAGTAGGAGGACGTCTGGATGACCGGCGGTCGTGAGGTACGCGGTCCGCGCCGTAGAACCGGTGAGGATCGCATTGATTGCTCGTGTCGTGCCATGCATGAAATAGCGTCCGCGATCGAGGAGCTCTCGGCGATCGAGCCTGAGACTCTTAGCGGCCAGGTCGAAGGCAGCGAGAATGCCGCGAACAGGATCGTCTGGGGTAGTCGGGCTCTTGAAGACATGGAGCGTGAAGTCGTCGTCCTCAACGACGAGGTCGGTGAAGGTCCCACCAGTGTCCGCGGAGAACCTCATGGACCCAGATCTCCTTCGAGGTGTTTGCGCGCGCGACAGTGAGTCCGTGGGTCTCCGCAACTCACGCTTGGAACCCACCTGCGGATTGCTCAAGAGCTGTGCGGTAGGTCATGTGGTCGACCGGTCCACCATACGACGCCCTCGGTGAGTGGTCAAGCGCCACAAGGGGTGACGAGTGACCCAACGGCAAGGCGAGCGTCGTGACGGGTTCATGCCATTGGATGTCCGTCGGGGGCGGACCGGCGCCTGCAGACTACATGTGGGCCGATCCGGCCGAGGCTGACGGCCCGTATCATGCTTCAGAACCGCGCGCCGAGACTATCGAGCGTGGAGGTCATCCCGCGGGCACGGGGGCCTCGGGATAGATCAGGTGGGCATGCCTCAGCTCCAGCCATAGATCGTCTGGGATGTCAGTCATCATCATCGCCATGTTGTCGGCCAGATGGGCCGGCGAGCTGGACCCGCTAAGCACCGCCGCAACTGCCGGATGACCCAGGGGAAACTGAATCGCCACGGCTCGTCGGGTTCGCGGACTCGCAGATATGCGCTCGCCGCCTGGATGGTCGACGCGGCGCACGGTCTCGGCGGCTAAATAAGCCATAGGAACGCCAGAACGCGCACAGGTGCACGCTGCCGGGGACGTGGTGGGTCGCCCGAAGAAGTCCGAGCCGCTCGATCTCCCCGTCACGACCAGGACGTGGCCAGGGGCGCGACCGTCGCCTGAACCGCGCTTGGTCTGCCTGGCGCCTTCATGCTTGACTCGACAGGTTCCGGTATCGTACAGTCTGGTGGACCGGTCGACCAGTCCGCTCTCGCGCGGTGTGGCGGCAGCCGGCAGCTGGACAGGAGAATGACCGACCAGCGTCAGCCGATCGCCCGGCGTATCGACCACGTCGGCGTGGCCGTCAGGGACATCGGGGATTCGCTATCCTTCTACGTTGACGTGCTCGGGCTGACGGTCAGCGTCGACGTGAAGCTTGCTGACGGCTCGGCCCGACTCGCGTACCTGGAAGCTGGGGACACTACGCTCCAGCTCGTTCAACCGCTGCGGCCTGGGCCGCTAGCCGACTTTCTGGCTGACCACGGCGAGGGGCTCCACCACGTGTGCTTCGCCGTGAAGGACATCGTCGACGGCCTGCGCTCGTTGCCGGGCGACGAACCCCGTGACGGGATCTATGTCGGTGGACGACGCTGTCGCGTCTCGTTCATCGGGGCCCGTCCAAACGGCATGATCGTCGAGCTGACGGAGATCGAGCCGGTGGCCGAACTCGAAGCCCAGGAGCGGGCGCTGTGGTCCAGAGGGCAGCCCGACCCATACCAAGAACGATCACCGGAAGGCGGGTCGGGCTCGAGGCCGGATCGTTAAGATCAAGGGACGCGTACAACACGACTGAGGCTGGCGGACGGGCTCGGCCTCGCGATCTGGGCGACAGCTTTACCCCGGATCCACCGATCGGCGACCGCTGACGAGCCGCGGGAACAACGAATCAGACCGCCATGGCCTGCGGCCACCACCGGTGAGAATGGGCTGTGCCCGGCAAAGCTCGGCCCACCTTGGTGCGAGTGAGCCCGTGAATCAGACTGAGCTGGGACCTTCCCGGCACCACCAACTGTTTGCTCCGAGCACGCGTGTCAGCTTCGTTGACTTGGTTGGTCCCGTCGGGCACCTCATCGCTGGGATACAGAGGTGTCGCTGATGGACGTCATCTACGAGCGCTGTGCCGGGCTCGACATCGGCAAGGACGAGGTCACCGCCTGCGTGCGCACGCCCGGCGAGTCCGGGAGACGCCGCCAGGAGATCCGAACCTACCGGACGTTCACCACCCATCTGCAGGCGCTGGCCGACTGGCTCACCCACGAGCAGGTCACCCAGGTCGTGATGGAGGCCACCGGCCAGTACTGGAGGCCGGTCTCGTACGTGCTCGAGGAGCGCGGCTTCGAGCTCATGCTGGTCAACGCCCGTCACGTCAAGATCCTGCCCGGACGCAAGACCGATGTGGCCGACGCGGCCTGGCTCGCCGAACTCCTCGAGCACGGGCTGCTCCGCGGCGGCTTCGTGCCGCCTGCCGCCATCCGCGGGCTAGGCGACCTGACCCTGAAGGGTTCAATTTCCCCGGTTCGTGGTCCCGCACCGCTAGCATGCGCTCCCCTCTACCGGAAGGAGCTCCATGCTGTTCTCGCTGCTGTACTTCCTGGTACGCCGTCTCCTCGGAGCCGGAGGTCGCCAACCAGATGACAAGGACATCGAGCTCCTCGTGCTCCGGCACCAGGTGAAGGTGCTGCAGCGGCAGGTGAGCCACCCTCGACTCCACCGTCTCGACCGGGTCCTGTTGGCGGCGGCGAGCAGGGCGATGACGAGGAGCAGCTGGTCCTCGTTCGTGGTGAGGCCGGAGACCCTCCTTCGCTGGCATCGCGAACTCGTCCGAAGGAAGTGGACCTATCGGAGGACGGGTCACCGCGGCCGGCCGCCGATCAAGCCCGACGTCCGGGACCTCATCGTCCGCCTCGGGGTGGGAGAACCCACGCTGGGGGTACCAGCGGATCCGCGGCGAGCTGCTGAAGCTCGAGATCAGGATCTCCGCGACGACGGGTCCGCACGATCCTGCTGCGACACGGCCTGGGCCCTGCTCCCCGCCGGGCCGGCCCGACGTGGACCTCAGTTCCTCCGGTCACAGGCGGCGGGGATCCTCGCGACCGACTTCTTCACCGTCGAGACGATCAGGCTCAAGACGATCTACGTCCTTCTTCTTCATCGAGCTCTCGACCCGGCGCGTGCACGTGGCCGGCGTCACCGCCCAGCCCGACTCGGCGTGGGTCACCCAGCAAGCCAGGAACCTCGCCATCGAGGAGCGGCTTTGGGGGTGTCCGCTTCCTCGTTCGCGACCGGGACGCCAAGTTCTCGGGACCGTTCGACGCGGTGCTCCGCGGCGAGGGTGTCCGCGTCATCCGAACGCCGATCCGCGCACCTCGGGCGAATGCCTTTGCGGAGCGGTTCCTTCATACGTGAACGACCAGCGGATGCAGCATGAATACGTCCGCGATCAACTGAACCCACCTGACGTTGCAATCGAATGGATCAGTTCGGTCATACGGCTCGACCCGGGCGACATTCTCAGCACCGGCACACCCGCCGGGTGCGGGACGTTCATGAACCCGCCCCCAGTTCCTGAAGCCCGGCGATGTCGTGCGATGCAGCGCCAGCGGAATCGGATACATCGAAAACAGGGTGGTCCTCGGGACGACGCGGACATACCCGACTCGAGAAGGCGCGCGGGCTTTCGCGACCACCTAGATCAAGCGGCGGTCCCGGTCGCCTGTTGTTGCCTACTCCGAGCTCACCACCAGCGCTCCTTGGCGGGCAGGAATGGCAGATCCTTCGTTGCCTCCCGGCAGCGCTCGATGATCTCGTCTCCCGCCAGGATCTCGGCTGGTCTCGCTTGCCACGGGCCGGCGTCGACTGCCATCCGCTCCCGCAGCGTGGTCGTGGCCAGCATGTCGATCTCGCCGTCGTCGGTGAACACGACGCCATATGCTTTCTCGGCCCGTTCGCGAGAGATCCATTCCTCGAGCACGTCCTTGGCGACTCGCGCGAGGTCGCGCTCCTAGGGCCGCCCATAGCCGCCGCCACCGGGGCCGAGTGCGACGATCGATTCGCCGGGAACCATGTGGACGGGACCCGTCGGTCCTTCGGCCACCAACGCACCCGACGCACTCCGCTTGAGCTGCCCGGCCCGGCTGCCGAAGCCGCCACCGCGCGCACCGGGGGCGGGAAATACGCTGCCGTCGGTCATATAGATGACCTGCATCGTTGCGCCGGGCATCGGCCCATATTCCGCGTACGTACCAGGTGCGCCGCGAAACCGGCCTGCGCCGTCGCTGTCCTGCAGGATGTTCCGCTCGAAGATGTAGAACGGGTACTGGATCTCGTCGCTCTCGATCGAGTCCATGTGGACCATGCCCATAGCGCCCAGGTCGCCGACCGTGACCCACCCATCGGCGCCCGGCATTGCGGCGCCGCCGGCGCAGCTCAGGATGATCTGGTTGATAAACTCAGCGCCACCCTTGCGCGGGTCGGTGCCCGAGATAATCCCGAGTTCGCGACTCAATCGCGCCGACCTCGCCGTGGCCGATCCCATCCTGCAGCTCGGCGAGCGCGCGGCCGGTTGTACTGCCGATCCGGTTGCCGAGATTCGTCGTCGCCAGCGAACACGAGTGCGGGTGACGCGGGATCCCAACACAGCAATTCTCGCGCAGGATCACGTTGAGTCGGCGGAAGCTGCCGGCGTTCGTCGGCACCTCATGTGAAACGGAGTTAAATATCGCGATCTGGGTCTGCGTGGTCGCGGTCGACCGGCTCAGGTTCAGGCCGTTTGGCAGGCAGTCTGGGTTGTCGGTTAGGTCGACCTCGATGCGGCCTTCGTCGGACATGATCTCCACCGTGGCCTGGAGCGGCACGCCGTTCGGGGCGCCCGGGAAAGGGTCGTGCGCCGTGTGCGCCGACGCTTTGCCAGCCGGCATCCTGCGGATGGCCGCGTCCATCATCTGCTCGCTGTAGTCGAACCACTGGCGCGTGTACCGATCGAGCGTGTCCCAGCCGAGTTCCTCGCCGAGCTCGAGAACGCGCCGCTCAGCGATTCGAGCTGCACCGAGCAATGCCAGGTAGTCCCCGTAGAACTGGTCCGGCTTTCGGATCCGGACCATGCACATCCGGATGATGTCCTCGACGTCCAGGTAGTCCTCCTGGACCTTCACTGCCGGGAAGATAAGGGCGCCTTCCTCGTACACGTCCTTTGCCCACGGGTGCTGGGCCGCGGGGATCGAATTGCCAATATCGCTCAGGTGAGCTTTCGCGATGGCGGTGTAGCGGTGCTCGCCGGTATCGTCGACGATCGGCGCCAAGACGCCCCAGTCCCCGGGGTGGGTATTACCGTGATAGGGGGAATTGTGAAAGTACGCGTCGCCACGCTTCAGGATCGGGTGGAACTCCTTAAGCGACGCAGCCTGCCAGTCGGTGCCACGCATCACGTGGATCGGCAAGCTGTCGGCCATGATCAGAAATTCGCTATCGCGAGTGATCAGGCAGCAGGACAGATCATGGGCGGTATTGATGACGCCGGCCTGGCCGGTCCGAAAGATCGAATTCGCCATCTGCTTGACGATCCCGCGGAACCGCTCGGTGATGACAGCAAGCTGGACGGCGTCCAGGATATCGGTCTGCTCGCTTCGTTCCTCGGCGGTGGTCATCGTGGGTCTGCTCCCTCCGACGGTTGCGATGCGGGACGATCAGGGCGTGATGAGGAGGCTGCCGGTTCGTGTCCGCTCGACGGCCGCTCCAGGGTCGACAACGACGGTCGTCACAGGCGACTCGATGATTGCCGGCCCGACCAGCTTCTCGCCGACGCCGAGTGTCTCGAAGTAACGGACGGGCGCGTCCACCACGCCAACCCGCGGGAAGTACACGGGGCGGTGGCCGTTGGTCGACGGCCGCTCCCCGGTTGACTGTGGCCGACCGATCTCCTTGTCCCGCAGAGAGCAACTCACTCGCGCACGCCAGGTCACGATCGTGGCCGGCGAGCTCGGATTTGACGAGCCGTAGACCTCCTGCTTCGCGGCGTGGAGGTCCTGACGCAGCTGCTCCACCTCGTCAGGGCTCGAGAAGTGCGTCACTCGCAACGGTACCTCGAGCTCCCAGACCTGATTGGGATAGCGCATTTCACGCCGTCGTAGTCGAACGCATCGCTCGACGTTACGAATGTGGTCGCGTACTCGGCGGACAACAGGGAGAGTAGGGCTCCGAATGTGCTCAGGGCCGCACCGGTCTCGGGGATGACAACCTGGGACGTACCCAACCGCCGGGCGAGCGCAACCGCGTTCAGCCCTGCCGCGCCGCCGCCGCCGATGAGGACCGCCGTCCGCGGGTCGACACCCTGGTTGAGCGACAGCTCCTCGATCAATTGAACCATCTTCTCGGTGACGACCTGCATAATCGCTGAGGCGGCCTCGTGGGTCGTCAAATCCAGCTTCTTCGCGACGTGTTCGTCGATCGCGCGCTGCGCTCTGGCGACGTCGAGCTTCATCGCTCCGCCGAGGAAATAGTCGGGATCGATGTAGCCCAGGACCAAGCTCGCGTCAGTCGTCGTTGGCTCCGTCCCGCCCTTGCCGTAGCAGGCGGGGCCCGGCACCGCGCCCGCGCTCTGCGGGCCGACGTGGAGGAAGCCGCCCTCGTCCACCCTCGCGATGCTGCCACCGCCCGCACCGATGCTCCGGACGTCGATCGATGGGAAGCCGGTGATGTGGCCCGTCCATTCGGGGCCGAGCCAAGTCTCGCGTGTGAATGGGATCATGCCCCGCGAACCAGGCTCACGTCGTAGCTAGTTCCGCCCGTATCCGCAACGACCACCGTGTCGGCGCCAGCGTCCTTCTGGCCGTAGCAGCGTCCCGCCACCGGTCCCATCGCCGGACCGGATTTGATCAGGTGGATGGGCGCCTCGGCGACGTGCTCGACGTCCATCACCCCACCGCCGGAGGTGATCAGGAGCAGCCGGCCATGGAAACCGGCATCGCGGATCCGCCGATCGAGGTTGTGAAGATAGTCCTTCATGATCGGTTTGAGCGAGGCATCGATGGCGGCCGAGCTGCCGCGCCTGTACTCGCGCATGCACGGGTTGAGCTTGTGCGAGAGGGTATAGGAAACGCCACCCAGGTGCTCATCGAGCAGCTCGCCGACCCGACGCTCGTGAGCTGAATTTGCGATTTACCAGAGCAAGCAGACGGCGACCGCTTCGACCTTCAGGTTGGCCAGGTTCCTGATGGTCTGGACCGTCGCTGGTTCGTCGAGCGGGACGACGATCTCACCCATCGATCCGACCCGTTCCGTCAATTCGAACGTCAAGCGCCGCGGGATATAAGGATCCGGGTAGTCCTCGAGAAGGTTGAACTTCTCGCGGCCGCCCTCGCGGATCAGCAGCACGTCGCGATGGCCCCGGGTCGTCAGATACGCCGTTCGCGCGGTCGTTCCGGTGAGGATCGCGTTGATGGGCTCGGGTCGTCCCGTGGATCAGGATCTCACCCTTGCCCAGCAGCTCCCGCCTCGGGATGCCCATGTCGGCGGCCGCGACGTCAAGGACGTCGAGCACGCCCTGAGCGGGATCGTTCGGCGTCGTCGAGCTCTTCCGAAGCCAGAGCCGGCCAATGTCGTCCTCGACGATGAGGTCGGTGAAGGTGCCACCGATGTCGACTGCCAATCTCATGCGTCAGAGCGCCTCCGCGAAACGGGGTGAGTGCCGCCCGGAGGGGGTGGCGGCGGCACTCATGTCATTTAGCTTGTTGCCTCATTGGCCCGCACGAGAGACCGATCATCTCGATACTTGGAGCAATGGATCGCCTTGGAGAACCGGGGTCAGTCCGCACTCTTTCTGGAAGATCAGCCCGGCGTCGGCTTGGATGGTGTCGGTGGCATCGGGCTCCATCTCATCGGTCATGACCTTCTTGAGCGCGCCCATAGCAGGGCAACCACAGCGCCGATCATCGCGACACCCGCGGCGGGTGATCGCACGCATCGGAAGTACTTCCTCCAGTGGTCAACCGGTAGACAGGTCGGCCGCTTTACCCTAAGGTAGGTTCGAGGCAGGTGCGTGTCAAGGTCGGTCGGTGTACGACCCTCCGAGGTGATTGCTCGGACGACAGTTACGCGACCGACTGCTCCTTGGTGGACGGCGGCCAGACCGGGGGTTTCGCGGAGGTTTTTGGCGATTCGCGTGAAGAACCCGCGTCGCGGCGCGGCCGCCCGTCTCGTCGTCGATCGCTGCCGATGATCGTCGTCCAGCTCCTGTTCCACAAATACCTCGTCCGGGCGATTGTCGTGCGGTTGGAAGTAGGGAGAGTCCAAATGTCGGTCGAAAGTTCGGGCTCGGTCGAAACTTCGAGCTCGGCTGTTCCTTCCGGCTCGATCATCAGACAGAAACCCGGGCAGATGATCGGCGGCCACGGCGTCGGCATCATTGTGTTGAATGTCGGCTACCCGCTTATCCCCGGGAACGTCGCCAACTCCACCACATACCCCTTCCCGGTTCGCTTCAAGGTCGTCGAAGGCGCGGATATTCCGAGTCTGCTGGCTGGCGACCGATCGCTGCTCGCCCCCTCGCTCCGGGCCGCCGAGGAACTGGTCGCCGACGGCTGCCGAGCGATCGTCGGTGCGTGCGGCTACTTTGCCAAGTTCCAGCGCGAGATGGCCGAGGCGCTCCCAGTCCCCGTCTTCATGTCAAGCCTGTGCCAGGTACCGATCATCCTAGGTTCGCTCCGGCCATCGGAACGGCTGGGCATCGTGTGTGCGTCGAAGCCGTCTCTGGACGCCGCCACCTTGGCCGCGGCCGGGGTGCCCGCAGCTGCTCCGCTCGTGGTCTACGGGATGGAGAGGTCCGACGAGTTCCGGACCGCAATCCTCGAGGGCAAGGGCTGGATGGATAACGCTGCAATCGAGGCAGAGGTCGTCGATGTTGCGGTCCAACTCAGCCGCGAGAACCCCGACGTTCGTGCATTGCTGCTCGAGTGCAGCGACTTGCCGCCGTATGCGAAGTCAGTACAAGACGCCACCGGACTTCCGGTGTGGGATTTCATCACCCTGATCGATTGGATCTACGAGGGAGTCGTCAGGCGCCAGTTCAAGGGATTCGTATGAGAGAGGCCGTTACGCTCGAGCCGGGCCGGATCGAGCTCCGCGAGACTGCCGCACCGGGGCCGCCAGGCCGTGGCGAGGCGCTGCTCGAGATCGCGTCGGTGGGCCTGTGCGGGTCGGATCTAGCGCTTTTCCGAGGGACGGATCCGTACTCGCACTTCCCTGCCCGCCAGGGCCACGAATACTCCGCCCGCATCCTGGAGTTCGGCCCCGGCTATGACGGGCCACTGAAGGTCGGCGACCTCGTGGCGGTCGAGCCGCTCCTGCCGGACGGCACGTGCATCGCCTGCCGACGCGGGCACCCGAACTGCTGCGTGAACCTGCGGGTGACCGGCGGTCAGATCGACGGGGCCTTCGTCGAGCGATTCGTGATGCCTGCTCGGAATCTGTACGAGGCAAACGACCTGACTCCGGCCGAGGCCGCATTCGTCGAGCCTGTGTCGATCGGCCTGCAGATGGTGACGCGCAGCGGCGTCAGGGAGGGCGACCAGGCGGTTGTGTTCGGAGCCGGCCCGATCGGGCAATCGGTCATCCTGGCGGCCCGCGACCGCGGCGCGCGTCTGCTCTCGGTTGACCGACTGGCCGCCAGGCTTGCCATCGCCCATGAGCTGGGCGTCGAGGAGACCGTCGACGTTTCGACCGACGACGTCGGCGTAAGGATCAAGGATTGGACGCGCGGAGATGGGCCCGTTGTGGCGTTCGAGGCGACCGGCGCGCCTGCCGTCTTTCGGACTGCCCTCGAGATCGTCGCCCACTCAGGCACCGTCGTCGTCGCGGGGACGCCGGTACAGGAAGTCTCGATCTCGCCGTTCCTGATCGTCTATAAGGAGCTCAACGTCCTCGGATCCCGGAACAACTCCGGCGTCTTCGGCCAGGCGATCGAGATCGTCCGGAAGAATCGTCCCCTCGTGCGCCGCCTGATCACGCACACGTTCCCGCTCGAACGCCTCCAGGAGGCGATTGAGTTCGCGATCGCCAACCCGCAGGTCGCCGAGAAGGTGATGATCAGCGTGTCAGACGAGGCCCGTCGGTCGGCCGATCCGAGCTGACACGAGACGCATCGGAGGGGACCCGTTCCACCAAGCATGCTCGAGTCTCAGACCCTCCCGCAGCATCCGGCGCACCTGTGGCGCAACCCGGATCCCAAGCGCCGCTACGACGTCGTGGTTATCGGCGGTGGCGGCCATGGGCTGGCGACGGCCTACTACCTCGCCAAGAACCACGGAATCACGGACGTCGCCGTGCTCGAGCGCGGCTGGCTCGCGGGCGGGAACATGGCCCGCAACACGGCGATCATCCGCTCAAATTACCTCTGGGACGATAGCGCGGCGATCTACGAGCACTCGCTCAAGCTCTGGGAAGGCCTGCGCGAGGAGCTTGATTACGACGTGCTGTTCAGCCAGCGCGGGGTGCTGAGCCTCGCCCACTCCCTCGGTGACGTGCGCGAGGCCGTCCGCCGAGTCAGCGCGAACCAGCTCAATGGTGTCGACGCGGAGTGGCTGACGCCCGACGAGGTGCACGAGGTCTGTCCGATCGTGAACATCATGCCGGACGCACGTTACCCGGTCCTTGGCGCCACGTACCAGCAGCGCGGCGGGATCGCCAAGCATGATCACGTGGCCTGGGCCTATGCTCGTGCCGCCGATGCACTAGCAGTGGACCTCATCCAGAACTGCGAAGTCCTCGACATCAAGGTAGAGCGAGGCCGAGTGACCGGCCTGGCGACGACGCGAGGTAGGATTGCCACCCCTCGCGTGGCTCTCGTCGCAGCTGGTCACAGCTCTGTGCTGGCCGCAATGGTCGGCATCCGGCTGCCGATCCTGAGCCACCCGCTCCAGGCGCTCGTGTCCGAGCTGCTCGAGCCGGTTCATCCCTGCGTCGTCCTGTCGAACACCGTTCACATGTACGTCAGCCAGGCGCACAAGGGCGAGTTGGTCATGGGCGCCGGCCTGGACGCCTATAACTCGTACGCGCAGCGCGGCTCGTTCCACATCATTGAGCGCCAAGTCACCGCGGCACTCGAGATCTTCCCGATCTTCGCCGGCGCGCACGTCGTCCGGACGTGGGCAGGTGTCGTCGACGTCAGCCCCGACGCGTCGCCGATCATCGGCAGAACGTCGGTCGACGGGCTGTACCTCAATTGCGGCTGGGGGACGGGCGGCTTCAAGGCGACTCCTGCCGCTGGTTGGGTTCTGGCGAGCACGATCGCCACCGGCCAGCCGCACCCGCTCGCGCGACCCTTTGGGCTCGAGCGGTTCACCAGCGGCGCCCTCGTCGACGAGCATGGTGCCGCATCGGTGGCCCATTGATGCTCCGGATCGCGTGTCCCTGGTGCGGACCGAGGGACGAAGTCGAGTTCCGGTACGGCGGCCAGGCCCATATCGCCTACCCGGCCAACCCGGACGCGCTGACCGACGAGGCTTGGGCGGACTTCCTCTTCATGCGCGACAACCCCAAGGGGTTGATGGCCGAGCGGTGGTATCACGTAGCCGGCTGCCGTCGGTGGTTCAACGCGGTGCGCGACACCGTGACCCACGAGTTCTTGACCATCTATCGAGTCGACGAACCGCGACCGGCGATCCGATGACCCAGCCGTGTCGACTCGCTGAGGGCGGCCGGGTCGACCGAAGCGCGCCATTTTGGTTCTCGTTCGGCGGCCTGGCATACCAGGGGTTCCGCGGGGACACGCTCGCCTCAGCGCTGCTAGCCAACGGCGTCGACGTCGTCGGGCGGAGTATCGACGCCGGCCGACCTCGCGGCGTCTTCTCGGCCGGCTCAGAGGAGCCGAACGCGCTCGTCGCGGTCGCGCGCGAGGGCCGCTCAGAAACGATGGTGCTGGCGACGCAACTCGAACTCGTGGATGGGCTGCGGGCGTTTCCCCTGGCCGGCCGAGGTCGGCTGATGGCCCCCGAGCCGGGTCGCGAGGACAGGTTCGATCGACGGTACGCCCACTGCGACGTGCTGGTCGTCGGGGGCGGCCCTGCCGGGCTGGCCGCGGCGGTCGCTGCCGGCCGAACGGCGGCGCGGGTGATCTTGGCAGACGAGCGGTCCGAGCCGGGCGGCACCCTGCTCGGCGCGCCTGCGACCATTGCTGGCCGGCCAGCAATGGACTGGGTCGCGGCCACGGTCGAAGAGCTGCAAGGTCTGGCGGAGGCTCGACTGCTATCTCGAACGACCGCCCTCGGCTACTACGACCACAACTACGTGGTGCTCGCCGAGCGCGCGCCGACACCACACGTTGACGGCCGCCTGTGGCACATCCGCGCGCGCCAGATCGTGCTGGCGACCGGCGCCCATGAGCGCCCGATTGTGTTCGCGGACAACGACCGGCCGGGCATCATGCTGGCCGGCGGGGCGCAGGCGTACGTTCACCGGTTTGGGGTGCGGCCGGGGAAACGAGCCGTCGTGTTCGCGAACAACGACTCTGGCATGGCGACGGCCGAAGACCTTCGGGCTGCGGGCGTTGATGTCGCAGCGGAGATCGATAGCCGGCGGGGTGAGGCCGTGGTCGGGACGACCGGCGACGGGCGGCTTGCAAGCGTGACGATCGGGCGCATGGATGGATCGGGTCCGTTCAGGACGGTGGGATGTGACCTGTTGGCGGTTTCCGGGGGTTGGAACCCGGCGGTCCATCTGTTCAGCCAGTCGCGGGGAACACTCCGCTTCGACGAGACCCTCGGCGCCTACGTGCCGGACCATCCGTTTCAGGCTACGCACGTCGCAGGAGGCTGCAACGGCGCCTTCGCGCTCCTCGAGTCCATCCGCCAGGGGCTGCAGGCGGGCGCGGCTGCGGCGTCTGCCGCGGGCTTCGGCGACGGCGCTGCTCCCCCACCCCCGGAGATCGACGACGCCCCCGTCGGCGAGACCGGATCCGCCTGGTTCGTGCCCGCCCCAGACCCCGAGGACGAGGACGCCTGGCAGACTCATTTCGTCGACCTCGCGCGCGATAGCACCTTGGCTGACATCCGTCGGGCACTCGGCGCCGGCCTTCGGTCGATCGAGCACATTAAGCGCTATGCGACGATCGGCACCGGAAGCGATCAGGGTAAGACGTCATGGACGAGCGCCTCCGCGAGTGCCGCCGCATTCCTGGGCCAGGACGCCGGGGCGCTCGGCATGCCGACATTTCGCCCGCCGTATGTGCCGGTCTCCTTCGCGCTCCTCGCGGGGCGTGACCGGGGCGACCTGTACGACCCAATCCGGGTCACGCCGATGGACGCGTGGCACGTCGCGCACGGCGCCATCTTCGAAAACGTCGGCCAATGGAAGCGTCCGAGGTATTACCCGGGGCCCGGCGAGTCGATGGACGAGGCGGTTCTGCGTGAATGCCGGGCCGCGCGGACCGGCGTGGCGGTCGTCGACGTCTCGACCCTCGGCAAGATCGACGTCCAAGGGCCGGACGCAGGCGAGTTCCTGAACCGAATGTACACGAATGCGTTCGCGAAGCTGCCGATCGGATCGTGCCGGTACGGGCTGATGTGCAAGCTTGACGGCATGGTCTTCGACGACGGCGTCACCAGCCGGCTCGCCGACGAGCGCTTCCACATGACCACGACGACCGGGAACGCCGCGGCAGTGCTGGACCACCTCGAGGAGTGGCTCCAGACTGAGTGGCCGTGGTTGCAGGTGTACTGCACTTCCGTGACGGAGCAGTGGGCGGTGGCTGCCGTCGTCGGGCCGAAGTCGCGCGAAGTCGTCGGCGCTCTTGCGCCCGATCTCGACGTCTCGGCCGCGGCGTTCCCGTTCATGACATGGCGCGACGCGACGGTACTGGGCGTTCCGGCACGCATCTTCCGGGTCAGCTTCTCGGGCGAGCTCGCCTATGAGATCAATGTGCCCGGCTGGTACGGGCTCGCGCTGTGGGAAGCGATAATCGCCGCGGGCGAGCCGCACGGGGTCACCCCGTACGGCACCGAGGGCATCCACGTGCTGCGCGCGGAGAAGGGCTATCCCGTGATCGGCCAGGAGACCGACGGCTCGGTCAGCCCTCGGGACCTCGGCATGGACTGGATCGTTTCGAAGACAAAGGACTTCATCGGGCGGCGATCGCAGAGCCGAGCCGAACTGCGGCGGCCCGATCGCCGCGAGCTTGTGGGCTTGTTGCCCGACGACCCGAACGAGCTCCTGCGCGAAGGAAGCCAGGTGGTCGATAAGCCGGCGTTGCGGCCGCCCGTGGCCATGGTCGGCCACGTAACCTCGAGCTACCGCTCCGCTGCGCTCGGTCGTACGTTCGCGCTCGCGCTCGTCCGGCAGGGCCGCGAGCGAACCGGTGAGACGGTGTACGCAGCGGACGGCGACCGAGCGATCCCGGTGACCATCGCCGATTCAGTCCTGTACGACCCGGAGAACCTGCGCCGTGACGGTTGAGCCCAGCAGTTTGGCAACAAATCAACCACGCCTCCGACGGCGCAGCCCGCTCGCGCCCGACCGCGACAGGCTCCCTCCAGCGCTCGCGGAGATCCCTTTCTTGACCCAGATCGGAGTACGGTTCGACCCGGCCGTTGAGGACGGACTGGCCGCCGTCGAGACGGCCCTCGGCGTTGTGTTGCCCATCGTTCCCAACACGGTGACCTCGCGAGGCGACCGATTTGCCCTGTGGCTCGGCCCTGACGAGTGGCTGGTTGTCGGGCCGGACGGCGACGAGATCGCCCAACCCCTTGCCGCAGCGCTGACCGGCGTGATGGCATCAGTGCTCGATATGTCGGCCAACCGCACGACCATCGAGATTCGCGGCCCACGTGCTCGCGAGGTCCTCGAGGCCGGCTGCAGCATCGACCTCCACCGCCGCGCGTTCGGTCCCGGCCAGTGCGCGCAGACTTGGCTGGCTCGGGCAAATGTGATCCTCCACCAACTCGATGACGAGCCGCGCTACCGCATCCTCGTGCGTCCGTCATTCGTGCCGTACCTTGCGACGTGGCTGCTCGACACGGTCACGGACGCGCGACGGCAACCATGAGGTTCTCCGCTGACACAGGCGGGACGTTCACCGATCTGGTGATCGAACGCGACGACGGGCGCATTCAGGCGTTCAAGAGCCCGACGACGCCGGCCGATCCTGTCGACGGAGTCCTAGCCGCCTTCCAACTCGCCGCTGACACCCTGGGCCTCGACCTCGAGGCTCTCCTGGGAGCGGGTGACGCATTGGTGCATGCCACGACGAGAGCGGTTAACGCCCTCCTGACGGGAACGACCGCCAAGACCGCCTTGCTGAGAACGCAGGGCCACCCGGACGTTCTCGTCCTGAGAGAGGGAGGCCGGGATCGCTTTAACCGCGTGCGACCATACCCGGAGCCGTACGTTCCTCGCTCCCTGACATTCGAAATCCCCGAGCGCGTCGGCTCTCAAGGAGAAGTTGTCCTAGCGCTGGACGAAGCCGAAGTCGTTAGGGTAATAGAGCGTCTGAGACACCTCGAGATTGAGGCCGTTGCGGTCTGCCTCCTGTGGTCCATCACGAATCCCGCCCATGAGCTTCGGGTCGGACAGCTGCTCCAAGAGCATCTCCCGGGAGTGCCCCACACACTCTCGCATGCGCTGAATCCGACGCTTCGTGAGTATCGGCGGGCCTCGTCGACCGCGATCGACGCTTCCTTGAAGCCCCTCATGACCAAGTACCTCGGAAGCGTCGAGACCCGGGTGCGGGCCGCAGGGTTCCGGGGACGCGTATTTATGGTCACCTCCAACGGAGGCGTTCTTGATGCGGCCGCGGTCGCGGACGCGCCCATCCACGTCATTAGGTCAGGTCCCGCGATGGCACCGGTCGCTGGACGGCATTTTGCACAGCTCGATGCCGCTGCCGACACGGTGATTGTGACCGATACCGGGGGCACCAGCTATGACGTGAGCCTGGTCCGCCGTGGTCGGATCCCGTGGACCCGTGAAACTTGGCTGGGGGGGAATTCGAGGGCCACATGACCGGCTCTATGCGGACGTGAGATATCCAAGCGAAATCTGGCAGCTCGAAGTCCCGCTTCGCGGGCGTCGATTCGACTCGGAAGGCGACGTCGAGCTTATGCGACAGGATTTCCACAACCTCCACTGCGAGGTCTTTGGAACCAGCGACCCCGCCTCGCCTGTCGTCGCGATAGGGTGGCGCGGCCGGGGGACCTGTCGCTAATAGGACGGGAGGCAGCAGGCCCGCTACGCGGGCCTCAAGCCCCGGAAAGGAACGGGCAGTCTGGTGATCTGGCCCTACGCTCAAGTCGAGGAACCGTCCTGGGACGCGCGCGAGGGAAATCCGAGGAGCTCACGTGGCAAGCATTGAGCCGGACGCGACCGAGATTGCCAATGGCATCGATGCAGTTCAGCTCGCCGTTCTGGCCAGCCGCTTCAATGGCATCGTCCGGAACATGGCCAACACTTTGTTCCGGACCGGCAGATCGGGTGTCATCAACACCGCCCACGACTTCTCGTGCTGCATCCTCACGAAGGACAGCGAGTACCTTCTGCAGGCCGATAGTCTCCCGATCCACATCATGCGGGGGCCGGAGATCATGGCGCGCACGATGAAGGAGTACCACCCTCAGCTTCGGGCGGGCGACGCATTCCTGCACAATTCGCCCTACCACGGCAATAGCCACCCTGCCGACCTCGCGGTCCTAGTCCCGATCGTAGATTCCGCCGGTGCCCACCAGTTCACCGCTCTCGCCAAGGCCCATGTCGCCGATATCGGCGATGCGCTCCCGACAACGTACATGGCCGCGGCTCGCGACGTCTACGAAGAAGGCGCGCTCATCTTTCCGGCCGTCAAGGTCCAGGAAGACTACGCCGACATCGCCGACATCATCCGGATGTGCAAACTGCGCATCCGTTCTCCCGAAATGTGGTGGGGAGACTATCTCGCCATTTTGGGAGCGGCGCGGATCGCTGAGCGGCGGCTATTGGAACTCGGCGAAGAAGTCGGGTGGCAGACGCTCCATGCCTTTACGGCAAAGTGGTTCGACTACTCAGAGCAGCGGATGATCAATGCTGTTCGAAAGCTGCCGAGCGGCTCACGAACAGTCACAGCGACGCACGACCCCTTCCCGGGCGTGCCGGAGGGCATACCGGTGTGGTGAATGCTGTTGAAGATCCCGATGTGGGCATGCGTCAAGGCGGTCGCCCTCGCTCTGGTTAAGCCCACATGGCTGGCAGTCGAGGTTGTCGCGGAGGTCTATCTCCACCATGGCTTCCTCATGGCGGACCGCGACATCGACGTTGATCGCTGTCCCAACGAACACTGGAAGCTTCAGACGTATCCGCGTTCATCTGCGTGAGAACTGCGTAGTCGGCATTCCGAGACACCCGGCGTCGTGCTCGGTAGCAACTACGAGCCTGGGCAATCGGATTGGAAACGCTGTGTCGCGAGCGCTAGCCGAACTCGGTGAGGGTGCTGGAACCGGGGAGGTGGGCGCAATCATGCCGCCGTCCTTTGCCGTTATCTCGGGACAGGACCCTCGCGCCGAGAACGCCCCATTTGTCAACCAGATTTTGCTGGGAGCAGCGGGTGGAGGCGGTGGGCCGAGCACCGATGGATGGTTGACGATTGGCGACGAAGGGGCGATGGGCATGGTGTGGATCGACAGCATCGAGAGCGATGAGTTGCTATACCCGATCTACATATACCGCCGAAACATCATCCAAGACAGCGCTGGAGCGGGTCGATTCCGCGGAGCTCCTGGAACATATGTCGAGTTCGGTCCGGCGGGATGCCACATTGAGGCTATGTACGCCAGCGACGGATGCGTCCACCCGGCGGAAGGCGCTCGAGGCGGACTCAGCGGGTCTCGCGCGGCCCAGTTCAAACGTGACAGCGCAGGTAATACCGAGTCGCTCGGACCAATTGGACCGGTGGCGTGGGAATGACAACCCCATTTGGCCCCACCGTGATCGTCTGATCTGGCCCCACCCCCGACCGGCTTGATGGTCGGTCGCAGGTCGCTCAGGCCGCTGGCGCACCTGCCTTCCGCTTGGTCCGGGCCGCCCGCAGCCGGTACGACTCCGAGCCGGTCTCGAGGATGTGGGCCCGGAAGGTCAGCCGGTCGACGACCGCCCCGGCGAGGCGCGGATCGCTGAACGTCTGACCCCATTCGCTGAAGGGTGCGTTGCTGGCGACCGCGATCGAGGCTCGCTCGTCACGCTCGGTGAGGACCTGAAAGAGGAGCTCGGCGCCGCGCCGGTCGAGATGGAGATAGCCGAGCTCGTCGAGACACAGCAGATCGAGCCGGCCATACCGCCCGATGAGCTTCGAGAGCGCTCGCTCGCCCTCGGCCTCGACGAGCTCGTTGACCAACCCCGCGGCAGTGACATAGCGGACCCGACGACCCTGCTCGCAGGCGGCGATCCCGAATCCGATCAGGAGGTGGGTCTTGCCAGTCCCACTGTCGCCGAGCAGGACGACCGGCTCGCCGGCGTCGATCCAGGCACCCGCGGCGAGCGCGGCGAGGGTCGCTCCCTCGATCGGCGGCGCCGCGGCCAGGTCGAACTCGCTGAGGCGCTTCATCCGCGGGAAACGGGCCTCGGCGATCCGCCGCTCCCGCCGCCGTGCCTCGCGGTCCTCGACCTCGACCGACAGCAGCTCGGCAAGATAGGCGAGGTGGGTGAGGCGGTCCCGGACGGCCGCCGTCGCGAGCTCGGCCGCCTGCGCTCGGACGGTCGGCAGGTGGAGCGTTCGCGTGGCGACGTCGATCGCGACCGCGGCGGCCTCGTCGGTCAACCCGGCCCTCATCGGACGGTCCCCGCAAGCAGGCCGTCATAGGCGGCGAGGGCGGGCGCCGGCCCGTCGAACCGCCGGAGGGTCGCCCGCTCGACGGCCGTCCCGATCGTTCCCCGGCCCTCGGCGATCCGGCGGGCCTCAATCGCGACAAGACCCGGATCGACCGAGCCCGCCGCGTTCACCGCGTCGAGGGCAGCGTGAACGGCGATGAACGGCAGGCTCCGGTGGAGCAGGAGGACCTCGAGGTAGTGGTCGAGGACCAGGGTCTGGCTGCCGCGGACGACGCTCCGGTCGTGGGCAGCGACGACGGTACCGCCGTCGAGCACCTCGATCCTCGCCCCACCGATCCGGGCTGGAAGGCGCCGGCCGGCGAACCGGGCGGGGACCGAGTAGAAGGACTGGCGGACACACACCCGGGCCTTGGCGTCGACCCGGACCGGGACGAGCCGGGCCGCATCGAATGGCTCGGCCGGCAGCGGCCGGAGCGCCGATCGGTCGGCGACCGCGGTCTCGCCGACGGTCTCGCGGCGGCCGGCGACCCGGCGCCCGAGATCGACTCGGTCGGCGGCGGCCAGGCGCTCGTTGAGCTCGGACAGGCTCCGGACCTTCGGCAGCGGCACGAGATGGCGTCGGCGGAAGCGGCCGACCTCGCCTTCCACGCCGCCCTTCTCATGGGCGCCCCGCTCGCCCGGCGCGCAGAAGAACGAGTCGAAGCCATAGTGGGAGCGGAGGGCGATGAAGCGCTCCGTCTCCGCTCGGTCGCGGCCCCGCAGGATCCGGGCGACGAGCGTCTTGGCGTTGTCATAGCGGATCCGCGCCGGTACCCCGCCGAGTCGCTCGAAGGCGATGACGTGGCCCTCGAAGAACGCCTCCTGGTCCTCGCTCGGGTAGGCGACGTGGACGGCCTCGCCCGAATGGGAGAGGCGCAGGTGGAAGAGCGACAGCCGGACGCGCTCCCCTCCGATGATCGCGTCGGCCTGGCCGAAGTCGACCTGGGCCTCGTCGCCCGGTTCGTGCAGGGCGACGATCGTGATGTCGCGCCGGTCGGTATCGAGCTCTCGCCGGGCCTGCCCGACGTATCGTCGGACGGTCGACTCGGCGACGCTCGCCCCCTCCTCCTCGAGCAGGCGCTCCCAGATCCGCCGCGCCGTGTGGCGCTGCTTGCGATGGACGGTCTGGTCCTCGATGAGCCAGCGCCGGATCGTGGCGGTGTGCGGACCCAGGGCCGGCGACGGTCGCGGCGACCCCACGCGTGGCGGCGGCACGGCTGACACGAGCGCCTGGCGGACCGCCCGCCGGTGAACGCCGTGGCGCCGGGCCAGGCTCCGGATCGACAACCCTTCCTCCCGGCGGTCGCGCCGGATACGCTCGAACTGCTCCACCCTCGACAACTCCTTCTCCCTCGCTCCGGTGGCCGTGACAGACCAGCCGAGCGTAGGAAGTGATGGGGTCGGGGGTGGGGCCAGTTCTGACGATCACTTGCCCCGAAAGTGGGGCCAGTTCAGGTTGTCATACCCAGTGGCGCTTGAGAGTGGCGAACGGATCCTCTCCATCGGTGCTGGAGGCGGCGGATACGGTCCGCCCATCGAACGCGACACCTGGCGTGTCCGCCGTGACGTTCTCGAAGGTTGGATCAGCCGAAAGCACGCGACAGATGTCTATCGGGTATGTATCGACGCCCACGGCGTGGTCGACGAGGACGCGACTCGGCTATTGCGAGCAGACGCGCACCAGACGCGCGGCCAGTCGCGGACTCCAAGGGGCTAGAGTGCCCCTCCGCGCCGCTGGGCTCCAATACGCCTGGGGCGATGAGCACTATTTGCTAAGGGCATCGACTTTCTCTCGCGCCGATTGATGAGCCTCTTCTGCCCGCGCAGCATCCGCTGTGCTCGAGGAAGGCATTGGCGTCTGACGGCGACCGCGGAGGGCTAAGCTGGACGCAATGTCCATTTCGGCGTTGTCATCAAACACGACGCCGTAGAGTCGCTTGGCCGAGTCGCGCGTGATCCAGCCTTCCGCTACGTCCTTCTTGACGCGCTCAAGGCTGCGCTCGTATGGAGCTCCATAGCCCCCACCGCCAGTGCCGATAGCTACGATTGACTCGCCTGGGCCGACGTGGATGGGGCCCATCGGACCCTGAGCCGTCAAGCTCCCGGATCTTTCTCGCTTGTATTGCGCTCCCCGGCCCCCTGCTGAGCCGCCGCGTGCTCCAGCAGCAGGATGCACGCAGCCGTCGCTGGCATAAATGGCCTGGATGTGAGCCCCTTCGATTGGGCCGTATTCCAAGTACGTGCCCGGGGCTCCTCGGAATTTGCCAGCACCGCCACCATCCTGAACGATCTTGCGTTCGTACACGTACAGCGGATACTGGACCTCATCGCTCTCAATCGAATCGACGTGCACCATGCCCATCGCGCCGAAATCGCCGATCGTCAGCCACCCGTCCGTCTGAGGGAACGCCGCTCCGCCGGCGCAACCCAAGAACAGTTGGTTGATGAAGTCGGCGTTGTTGTTGCGCGGATCATTCCCGCTAATGATGGCGAAGCCGGGTGTCTGGATCGGGCCGACCTCTGCATGGCCCGTACTGTCGCCCAGTTCCGCGAGGCCTCGCGCCACACAGCCACCGATGCGGTTCCCGAGGCACGTCGTCGCAAGTGAACAGGAATGCGGGTGACGGGGGATGCCGACGCAACAGTTCTCGCGCAGGTGGATCTTGATCCGGCGGAAACTCCCTGCGTTCGTCGGAACATCGTGGGACACAGAGTTGAAGATCGCGATTTGCGTGTGGGTCGTGATGCTCGCCCAGCTCTGGTTGAGCCCATTGGGCAGACAGTCCGGGTTGTCTGTCAAGTCGACCTCGACAACGCCCTCATCCGCCCGCACCTCGATGGTCGCTTTCAGGGGCACACCATCGGGGACTCCTGGGAAGGGATCGTGCGTTGCGTACGTCGTGACGCGTCCGCTCGGGATCCGACGAATCGCCGCGTCCATCATCTTCTCGCTGTAGTCGAACCACTGCTCCGTGTATTGGTGGAGGGTGTCCCAGCCAAGCTCGGCCCCGAGCTCGAGGATCCGTCGCTCGCCCGTCCGGACTGCCCCGAGAATGGCGAGGTAGTCTCCGTACCACTGATCGGGCTGCCGAATCCGTATGCGGCAAAGCCGAATGATGTCCTCGATATCCTCGTAGGCATGTTGAACTTTGGTCGCCGCGAAGATCAGCGCGCCCTCCTCGTAGACGTCTTTGGCCGACGCGAACTGCGTTGTTGCGATCGAGTTGCCGACGTCGCTGATATGGGCCTTGGCCACGCAGGTGAAGCGATGGACCCCCGTGCTATCGACGACCGGGACAAGGATGCCGAAATCGCCCGCATGGGTGTTCCCGTGATACGGCGAGTTGTGGAAGTACGCGTCACCCGCTTTCAGGTTTGGATGGAACTCCTTCATCACTTGCGCCTGTCGGTCGGTGCTGCGCATGACGTGAATGGGCAGGCTGTCGGCCATGGCCAAGAACTCGCCGTCCCGGGTGATGACGCAGCACGAGAAATCGTGAGCCGTGTTGATGACGCCCGCGCGGCCCGTACGAAATAGCGCATTCGCCATCTGCTTCACGATGCCCTTGAAGCGGGCCGTGATGACCGCCAATTGCACGCTGTCAAGCGAAGGTGCGTTCTCAGTCACTCTCACATCCTTAGGCAGCTGGGGGTGTGGGCGTCACGACGAGGCTCCCATGAGGCGAACGGCTGACGCTGGCGCCGGGATCCACCACCACGGTCGTGACCGGCGATTCGATGATCACCGGCCCAGATAGCGACTCACCCTCGGCCAAGGAGTCGAAGAAACGGACGGGAGTATTGACCCGCCCCAGGCGAGGGAAGTAGGCAAGTCGGTTTGCACTCGCGGACGGCCTTGCGCGCAGAGTGCCGAGGCGACCGGGTTGGACGTCACGTAGCCGGCAACTCACCTTGGCGCGCCATGTCACGACGTGTGCCGGTGCGGCCGGATCAAACGTTCCGAAGATCTCGTTTCGCGCGGCGTGCAAGTCCTGCCGCATCTGCTCAACGTCTGCCGTGCTCTTGAACCGCGAGAGACGCAAAGGGACCTCGAGTTCCCAAACTTCCGACGGGTACCGCATTTCCGCGGATAACTCAATCTTCGAGTCGAGCGAACCCTCGCCCGGTCCCGCGATGAAGGATTCGCACCTTTGGACGAGGTCTCCCAGGACCCTATTTACTCCCTCCCTGTCGAAGTCGGTGCTTGTGGCAAGGAAGGTTGTCGCGTACTCGGCCGATAAGTCGGAGAGCAGCGCACCGAAGGCGCTCAGCACAGGCCCGGTTTGGGGAATGATGACTTTCGGACAGCCGAGCCGTCGTGCTATGGCCACCGCATTCAGGCCTGCGGCGCCCCCGCCGCCTATCAACACAGCGCCCCGAGGATCCACGCCTTGGTTGACGGACATGTCCTCAATCAGCTGAACCATCTGCTCGCCGACTACCTGCATCACGGCCGAGGCAGCCTCTTCTGCGTTCATGCCCAGCCTTGATCCGATGTCCCGCTCTATCGCACGCGTCGCGGCCTCGTTGTCCAGTGGCATCGCACCGCCGAGGAAGTATCCGGGGTCGATGAAACCCAGAACCACACATGCGTCCGTCACAGTCGGGCGTGTTCCGCCCTTCCCGTAACAGACTGGGCCCGGTACCGCGCCCGCGCTTTCGGGCCCGACATGGAGAAGATCTCCGTCGTCCACCCAGGCGACGCTCCCACCTCCCGAGCCGATGCTACGCACATCAATCGAGGGGAAGCCGGTCATATGCCCCGTCCACTCCGCGCCCAGCCATGTCTCCCTCGTACCGGGGATCTTGCCGCGCCGGACAAGGCTCACGTCAAAGCTAGTCCCGCCCGTGTCAGCCACGAGCGCAGTTTCGGAATTAGCGTCGACGCGAGCGAAGTATCTGCCGGCAACCGGAGCCATGGCAGGACCGGACTTGAGGAGGTGGATTGGGGCGTTAGCCACGTCGTCGAGGTCCATCACGCCTGCTGACGATGTGATCATTAGCAAGCGGCCATCGAAACCGGCGTCTCGCAAGCGAGTTCTGAGGCTCGCGAGGTAATCCGCCATTACGGGCTTCAGAGAGGCATCAATCGCCGTTGAGCTCGCCCGCCTGTACTCTCGCAGGCAGGGGTTGAGCTGATGGGAGAGGGTGTAGGGGACTCCGGGCAAATGCTCATCGAGCAATTGACCGACCCGCAGCTCATGGGACGCGTTGGCGATCGACCAGAGGAGACACACGGCGACTGCTTCGACACGCAATGGAGCAAGCCCTTGGATGATCCTGACCGTTGTGGCCTCATCGAGGGCCGCGACGATCTCCCCTTGGGAGCCCATCCGCTCTGGAAGCTCGAACGTCAATGAACGCGGTACATAGGGATCAGGGAATTCCTGGACGTAGTTGAACTTCTCGCGGCCGCCCTCGCGAAACAGCAAGATGTCGGGGTGGCCCTTGGTCGTGAGAAAGGCGGTACGGGCTGTCGTGTTTGTGAGAATTGCGTTGATCCCGCGTGTCGTTCCGTGGATCAGGAAGTCGCCCCGGCGGAGCAGGTGTTCCCGCGAGGATCCCATGTTTCGCGCAGCGACCTCGAGCGCATCCAAGACGCCCTGGGGAGGATCATCAGGGGTCGACGAGCTCTTGGCCAGCCATAGCCTGCCGTCATCATCCTCGACCACGAGATCCGTGAACGTTCCGCCGATGTCGACCGCGAATCTCATCCAGCCACCTTTCCCGGCGGGCTCGATCAAGTCGACGGCAAGCCGTGCCGTTCGGTGTGGTAGGGAATGGCCCAGACTCGAACGACCGGAGCCACCGTATTGGGCCACCGGTCGACCAATTGAGGGTAGCCGCGTGCTCGATAGATTGTCAAATATCGGGTGGGACGGCAGGCGTCTAGGTCATGGCGATCGGAAGCGGCGCCTCTAGAGGCACGTGGCCGTCGCTTCGCATGCGCTCCCACAACTCTGCCGGTATCGGAAATCTCAGCATGTCCATGTTCTCGCTCAGATGGTCCTCGCTGATCGTGCCACTCAAAACGCAGGCGACCGCGGGGTGTCCAAATGGGAACTGGATCGCTGCTGCCTTAAGGGGGACACGGTATTTCGCGCAGAGGGCTGTGAGGTTGTCGACCTTGGTGCGCACCTCCCGGGCCGCCGGGGCATAGTTGAACTCCCCGCTGCTCGGGTTGGCGAGGAGTCCGCCATTGAACACTCCACCGACAATCACGGACACACCGCGCTCCGCGCATAGCGGCAACAGTTCGACCAGTCCCGATTGGTCCAGCAGGGTGTAGCGACCCGCGAGGAGCACGCAGTCCACGTCAGTTTCTCGGACGAACCGAGCCAAAGGACTGGCCGCTGTCATGCCAACCCCAATTGCACCAATTGTCCCCTCCTCCTTCAGGGTCGCCAGCGCCGGGTAGGCTTCCGCGAGTGCCTGATCCATTGCGAGATCGGGATCGTGGATATAGACGATGTCGAAGCGAGAAAGCCCGGTTCGCGCCAAGCTCTCGTCCAGCGACCGCTTGATCCCGTCACCTGTGAAGTCGAACAACACATCAGGGCTGGAGGGGTCTCGAAGCTGACCCGGGCCCGGGGTGCCGGCGCGGCGGATCAGCCGTCCAACCTTTGTTGAGACGACCAGTCTGTGGGCCTCGACCGTCCGGAGCGCAGCCCCGAGTGCCTCTTCGGAGCGGCCGAGATAGTAGGCCGGGGCGGTGTCAACGTATATGACGCCCCGCGAGAGTCCGTACCGAATGGTCGAAGCGAACCGAGCTGCCTGGTCGTCTCCGAAGCCGCGTGAGGCCGGGCCGGTTCCCATGCCGAGTCGGCTGATATTGACCTCCGACTGGCCGACTGGAGTCGCATTCGTGGGGTCCACGGCGTGCATCTGCGTTCGCTCCTGTTATCGCGGTCGCGAGGTCTGCTTTTCCATGCGGCCATCCGCAGTAACCGGGCGCGCTCCCATCATTTGGCCTCACACATTGGCCCGGCCCCGGATGTCAAGAAACACAGCGACCAAAAGCACAAGGCCGACGACAACCTGGGCGGAAGCAGACGGGAAATTCATGAGGCTCATGCCGTTGTTTAGACTCTCCATCAGGAGTGCTCCAACGATGGCTCCCGGCACAGTCCCGACTCCGCCAAACAGGCTGGTGCCTCCCACAACGGTCGCGGCGATCACGTTGAGCTCGAGCCCTTGGGCGGCCGCTGGAGGTGCGCTGTCCAGGCGCGCGAGCATCACGAGGCCTGCCACCGCATACAGCACGCCCATGACCACGAACAGGGAGAAGCTCATCGCTCCCCAGTTGATTCCCGAAAGCTTGGCCGCCTCGGCGTTGCCGCCCAACGCGTACACGCGACGGCCGAAGACCGTATGACGCATGAGAAACCAGATCGCCGACGCGAACGCGATCAGCAAAGCAACCGGGAAGGGGATACCGCGGTATGAGGCAGCAGCGATCGTTGTCACGGTGGCAAGCGTCGCCGCTGCTGTGCCCGGAATCAGGACTTGAGTCGTGAGGCTGCTCTGCATCCCGGCCGCCACCCGGGCGTTCCGCTCGGTCACAAGTACGTAGAGATATCCGAGGACTAGCGCGCCGAGCAGCAGGGCGGCGACCGGCGCGGGAATCGAGCCACTTGCCAGGACGGTGATATCGCCCGTCGGGGAGATCGTGTACCCGTTCGTCACGATCAACGCGAGCCCCCGGAGGCCGAGTAGGCTCGCCAATGTGACGATGAAGGCCGGAACACGCGACAATGCAACCCACGCGCCGTGCCACACGCCGATCGAGATGCCAACCACCAGCGTTACGGCGCACGCAACCGGGACGCTCAGCCCATAGTCCTGGATGAGGATGGCGCCCGCTATGGCGCAGAGCGCAACGGAAGCCCCGACCGATAGGTCGATATGCCCCGCGACGATAACCATCACCATGCCCGAAGCCAGCAACGCGGTCATCGACGCCTGAACCGCGAGGACGGACAGATTCCGTGGGGATAGAAATAGCCCGTGCGTAAAGAACTGGAAGGCGATCCCGACGCCCGCCAAGATCAAGATGAGGGTAATCGAGCGCATCTGGCGGGCGCGACCGGACAGAGCGTCGCCGATTGCTCCTTTGGCGAGCCGCGGCCTCGGTCTCACGAGAAGCTCACGCATCGTCCTGGCCCTCCGATGCGGCCGACAACACCGCATCCGGCGCCGCGTCAGCCCTGCCCCATCGGCCCACAACCCGTCCTCGAGAGAAGGCGATAACCCGATCGGACATCCCTATGACCTCGTCAAGGTCCGACGAGACCAACAGCTGGGCGACACCATCAGCTGCGAGACTGTCCATGAGCGCATAGATTTCAGCCCGCGCTCCGACGTCAACTCCACTTGTAGGTTCCTCGAGGATCAAGATCGGCCGGTTGGCAACGAGCCACTTGGTCAGAACCACCTTCTGCTGGTTTCCCCCGCTCAGCTCGCGGACTGGCTGGTCGATCGATCGTGCCTTGATGTTGAGCCGATCGACGAAGCGCTTCACCGTCGCTAGTTCGGCTTTTCGGCGGATGCGCCCCAGATGAGATAGCGAACGGAGAGACGCGAGAGTGATGTTCTCCGTCACAGACATCGGCTGGACAAGGTTCTTCTTCCGGTCACCGGAGACGTAAGCCATCCCGGCTTCGATTGCTTGTCGCGGCGAACGTGGAAGGAGGGTTCGTCCGTTGATCGTTACCTCCCCTGTCACCGACCCCTGCCAAGCCCCAAACAGGCTTGCTGCGAGCTCTGATGTACCCGACCCGACGAGCCCAAACACCCCTACGATTTCCCCTCGACGGAGATCGAGGCTGCAGCCCTCAACTAGATCCGGGCGGAGAGCATTTTGGCCCGCTACTCGCAAGTGGTCGACAGCGAGCGCGACCTCGCCGGGACGTCGATCGCGCTGCGGATAGAGCTCGTCGACATCCCGGCCGAGCATGGAGTGGACGATGCGTCGCGGAGAAATCCTTTCTCGTCCGGCGTCGAGTGTTTCCAAAATGGAGCCGTCTCTCATCACCGTGATGAACTGGGCGATATGAGAGATTTCGTCGAGGCGGTGGGAGATGTAAATCGTCGTCACGCCATGCTGGTGGAACTCGCGAACGCGCTGGAACAGTAGGTCTGCTTCGCTCTCTGTCAGAAATGCTGTGGGTTCGTCCAGAATGAGGATTCTGACCCCAGAGACCATAGCGCGAGCGATCTTGACGAGTTGCTGCTGCCCGGTCGGAAGGCTGTCCATTCTCGTCGTGGGATCAACGCCCTCCATATGGAAGGCTGCCAGCCAACGAGCTGTCTCTCTGTATAGGGTGCGGTAGTCCAGCATGACTTTGCCGGCGTATTCGCGGTTGAGAAACAGGTTGTCGGCGATGGACAGTCCTCGCACGACATTAAGCTCCTGAGGCACGAGAAAGACACCCGCTCGTTCGGCGGCAGCGATCCCCTGGAACTGTCGGACAACGCCGTCCACCAACAGGTCGCCCGTGTAAGATCGATAAGGAATCGCCCCAGCCACGATCTTGACGAGCGTGGATTTGCCGGCGCCATTCTCGCCGACGATCGCCTGGACCGTGCCGGCGGGAAACCGGAGGGACGCCGCTCTGACCGCGTGCGTCCCTCCAAACCGAATATCTACGTTCTGCAGCTCGAGCGCCGGCTCTGTACTGGCCAGAGTCGCCCCGTCCATCGAACCTAGCTACTCACTCTTCGCCCATCGCGGCCGCGTCTAGCTCGAACCTATCACTGTAGATCCTTCGCCGATACCCACCACGGGAATTCCTGTGCCAAAGCGAGGACATTGTCCTTCGTGATGGGTCGGGTGGGTGCGGAGAGCCAAGGGACTTCGCCCCAGCCATTGTTGTAGGTCGTGCTCGCCGTGACTTTCTCGCCTCGCAGGATCTGGCCGGCGGCCTTCGCCGAGAGTGTGCCGAGCTCGCTGAACGGCGTGAATACAGACATGGTGAAGGTGCCCTGTTTGATCAACTTGCAGGCGGCAGGCTCGGCGTCCTCCCCAGATACGTAAACCTTTCCCGCAAGTCCCTGTGCCCGGAGAGCCTCAATCACCCCATACGACATACCGTCGCCGAGGCTGCACATCGCCTGAATGTTGTTGGCGTTGGCAGTCAGGGCATTCTCCGCAGCCTTTTGTGCGAGTGCGCCATCCCAGCCGGCAATCCACTGGTCCGCCACAATCTTGATGTCGCCGCTATCAATGTGCGGCTGCAGGACTGCCATCAGGCCCTTCGCCTTGCCCTGGGCAATCGAGTTGCCCTGATCGCCCTTGATAAGAGCGTAGTTGCCTTTGGGCGCAGTCTTCAGGGCATATTGGCCGATGTACGTGCCGACCTCGGCAGTGCTGCGGCCGACGAAGGCCGCGAGTTCGACATTGTTGATGATCGAGTTGTGACAAACCACCGGAACGCCAGCCGCTAACGACTTCTTGACCATGGCCTCGCCGGCGTCCGTGTTAACGGCAACAAGCACTAGGCAATCGATGCCTTGCGTCAGTACGTTGTCCAGCTGGCTGTCCTGCGTCGTCACACTGTCGTTAGCCTGCTGAACGATGACGTCGAAGCCCTCGAGGGCCGCTTGCTTCTCGAAGAACGCCTGGTCTGCGACTTTCCACCTGAGCTGCGTGTAACTCTGTAGCAGAAGGGCAGCCTTCTTCCTCCGGCCACTCGCCACAGCCGTGATGCTCCCGCTAGGCGCTGGAGCGCTGGGCGCCGACCCGCTCCCGGCCGGGCTCGGCGTGTTGGCACCACTGTTGATGCCGCATGCTGCGAGAACGGCGCCGATTCCAGCTGCGAGGGCTCCCATCGCCCCGGCAATCAGTACTTGGCGCCGGGACACCGCCCCGGGTACACCGTGGGTTCCGCCTTTATCGCCGGACCCGCCACTGCTAAACATTGCTCTCCTCCTTATTTGCCGGTCCAGGACGGCTCTTCGGATCCTTGTTGGATTGGGCCCAGTCCGCCCATTCGCCCACCGATGCCGCAACGCGGAGGGCTACCAAGAGCGAGGGCCCGTCGTCAATGACCTGCGCGATTTCACAAATCGACTCCTCCTGCTCCCATGCAATGGATCTCCGCGTTGTATGCCAGTGCCGGCTATCCCCGGGTTCCCCGACGAAGGCTCCATGGATCACGTAGAGGTCGCGATTCGCAACCTTGTGTAGCGAGTGGGGAAGCCCGGTCACCCCGAGCTCTTCGGTCAGGGGGAACGCTCGAGCTCGCTGAGCAAAACGAAACCACTTTCCCGACCGGCCTTCGTAGATCAGCGCGGCCAGAGACCGGTCGTGAGGAACCAAGTCGTCGCGCGCGAGTCTGTACCCGAACGGGACCGCCCTCGGGGCAAGCAACTCGAACGACACGAGCCGATGAACGCGCTCGAGAATCACCCATTCGGATTCGAGGAGCTCCGTCCGCAAACGTTTGTGCTGGTCGACGAAGCGCTGCGGCCACGCCCAAAGGCCGGAGCTACGCCAATGCAGAACAGGAGCCTCAGGCACCGGGAACTCTCGCCTGGGGTTCAAGTCGACCGGGTGACTGCAGGGTCCCATCCAACAGGTTCACCGGTCAACCATAGGGACGGTGATACTTGCCGTCAATAGAGAACGGTCGGTTTGACCTAGCTGAGTCTCATCGGTCACCACTGTCAACCCGCAGTTGTCACCGAGCTCGGACCTCTGCTCGTGAAACGGGTGACCGTCGACGGCTGGCCGGTGGTGACCGTCGCCGAGCAGCTCGGAATCAGCCGGGCGACCGGCTACAAGTGGGTCCGCCGCTACCGGGCCGACGGCCTGCGGGGGCTCGAAGATCGCAGCTCCCGGCCGCATCGCTCGCCGCGCCGGTCGTCCGCGGAGGCCACCGCGGCCATCATCGGTGCCCGCGCCCGCCGACGCTAGGTCCGGCCCGCCTGGCGCCGCTCACCGGGCACCCCCGCTCGACCATCTACGGCATCCTCCGCCGGGCCGGCCTCAACCGCCTGCGCGACACCGATCGGGTGACCGGCGCCCCGGTCCGCTACGTGGCCTGCCATCCGGGCGCGCTCGTCCACCAGGACCACAAGAAGCTCGGTCGGGTGCCCGACGGCGGTGGCTGGCGCGTCCTCGGTCGGGGCCACGCCTCGCAGGACCGCCGCGTCCGCGGCTACGACCATCTCGAGGTGTTCGTCGACGACGCCAGCCGCTATGGCGTGGTCGTGCCGGTCGCCGACGAGCGCGGCGAGAGCGCGTCGTGGGCCGTCGAGATCGCCGTGGCGCGCTTCGCCGAGGTCGGGATCCGGATCGAGCGGATGCTGACCGACAACGGCGCCAGCCATCGCAGCCACGCCTATCGCGACGTCCTCGAGCGATTCGAGATCGGCCACAAGCGGCCTATCCCGTGGGGATCGGAAACCCGGATTCGATCATGCGGCGAGGCCGTGGTACTCGTGGATGAGTCCGCCGAGCAGGTCCCGGCGGCGAACGTCGCGCGGGCTGACCTGGATCGGCTCTGCGGCCGCTGCGAGCGGTGGA
>DATCPH010000174.1:0-1969 GCA_036570185.1 Candidatus Limnocylindrales bacterium
GAGCCTGGCTGTGCCAGCCGGCGACCGACCACCACGGGTCCGGGGGGCTATCCCAACGCTGGTCGAACGACGGGACGTGCTCGGCGGTCTGGTTCACGAGTATCGCTGGGCAGCGTGATTCGGATTGTTGAACCCTTCAGGGTGTGGGATGTCGTCGTCGACGTGGTGCGCCGACTCGAGGCGACCGGCAACCTGACGGCAGGCATGCCCGGCGGGGCCGGCTTCCCGTCGGTCATCAAGGCCGGCCAGGCCATGACGGCGAAGGCACCCCAGCCTTCCTGGCCTGGAACGCGCTGCGTCCGCCTGGCGGACCACCGCCGGACCGTTAGTAGGGGGTCCAACCGGAAATAGGAGCGGCCGCGCTCAGACCCGGCGCGCCCCTGTTAGACCTCGACACGATGGGTGTCGTGCGGACGTTCGAGATCAGATGGCGGACGCCGAGCGGGCCCGGCGCGACCACCAGGCAATTCTGGCTATATTCGCTGGTACAGGTGCCGCTCCAGCTTGGCCGGAGCCTCACCGGCATCAGGGCACGACCCGTCCAGGCCCACCCGGGTGACGGACCGTCATGACGCGCCGCGTCTAGGGCCCACACTGGCTCCGCCCCGCAGCGTCCGGGGCCGAACGAGGAGACCGAGATGAACTACAGAAGCGGTGGCATCGGAATCGTCGGCGTGATCATCATCGTCCTGGTGGTTCTCTTCCTGGTCGGCAGGCTGTAAGCCTTACTTGGTGGCGCCGAAGAGCGAGCGCCGGATGCCACGGGAGCGACCGCCGATCATCGTTGTAGAGCGGAGCCACGACCACGGCTGCATCATCACCCTGCTGCTGCTCATCATCGCCTGGCCCCTCGCGATCCTCTACTGGCTCGTCCGGACGGTGTGGTGGCTCATCGCAACGGCCATCGACTGGCTGACGCTCGGCCCCCTTCGTCGGCGACGGTAGGTTCCGGGAGGCGAAGAGCGACCTTGGCCATGATCGCCCGAACAAGCGACCATGATTGCGCTGACCACCCGGCGGGGTAGGCTGCCGGAACGGCGGATGATCTCAGCCGACTCGATGACGATGGCGGCTCGCCGCTCGACTCCTGAGCTCACTCCTGACGCCCCACGATCCCGCAACCCCGGAGCGCTCAGTCGCAACACGGGGTCGGACGGGACCGTGGGGCGTCCTTCTCGATGTTGTCTACGGCAGCGAGTGCGGTTCGGTCGAGCCCTGCGACGGGGCCGTCGTCGACGTCGGCTGTCCGCGCCAGGCTGGTTCCTGGCGCGCAGCAACTTCGCGGGACTCGATCGCGGCGGTGCGCGATGGGTCCGGCCGAATGGTGACGAAGAGTCGAGACAGGCCGGCAAAGCCACCCGTCTCGGCACCGAGTGCCACGACGAAGACCCGTTCGATTTCGTCCTCGCCAGAAGGGGTCGTCTGCTGCAGTCCCTTCAGTGCGTCCTGGAAGGCCTCATCAAAGGACATCCCCGCCGAGTAGCCCGTTGCGTCCGTTGCCTGGGATTGGTACGTGTCCAAGCGCTCAGTCATCGCGACACCCTTTCGCTATATCGGCAGCCATGCAGGCAGCAGCACCACTCCCGCTAGTTACCTTCGCCAGTGTCCTTCCGGAGGGAGGGCACGTCATGACAGCACGTCATCGGACGGGGCGGAGCAAGCTCCCTTGCTATAGATACGGTCCGTCGCGTATCATAACAGCATGTCCGGCGAGAATCAAGACGTTACGTATCGGAACTTCACCGATACCGAACCGACACTCGCACGATCGGCCAACGCGCAGGCTACCGCAGCAGCCGGCGGGCGCCGGCCCGGCGGCCGCCCGCGAAGCGAGAAGGCGCACCGGGCGATCCTCGATGCGGCCCGCGCCGAGCTCATTGAGGAGGGCTTCCCGCGCTTCCGCCTCGAGCACGTCGCGGCCCGGGCGGGGGTCGGAAAGGCGACGATCTACCGGCGCTGGCCGTCCAAG
>DATCPH010000175.1:0-4978 GCA_036570185.1 Candidatus Limnocylindrales bacterium
GTTCGGCCCGGCGCGGTGGTCTATCGGGCCGGCCAGGGAACGATCTTCGCGATCACACGGAGCGGCGGCAAGGCCACCGGCGCCCACACACAAATGTCCTTCACCGTCCCGGACGTCGCGGCGGAGGTAGCCGAACTTCGGGGGCGCGGGGTCGTCTTCGAGGAGTACCAGACGCCGAAGACCGAGGACGGCGTGGCGCAGATGCCCGCCGGGCGCGCGGCATGGCTCAAGGACCCCGACGGCAACCTGATCGGCATCTTCGAGTTCGCCGACCCGGTCTGACGGCTCGTGTCGGGCCGGCACTCGGGGGCCGCTCTCCCCTACCCGTGGCGGTGCGACTTCTGAGCGCGCGCGAGTTCTCGTGGAAGGTCGGCGATCGCGATTGTGCGCTGGGTACCGGCCTGCAGGTCCTTGAGCTGCACCTCGCCGCGGGCAAGCTCGTCACCGACGATGACCGCGAAATGGGCGCGCGCCTTCGACGCCGCCTCGAGCTGCCGGCCGAGCTTTCGGGGCGCGAGGTCGACGCCGACGGCGAGGCCAACGTCCCGTAGCTCGGTCGCGACCCGGAGGCGCTCGGCCGTCGCTCCCGGCGTGGCACCAACGACCACGGCGAGCGGCCCAGGCACGGCCTCCTTCCCCGTTCCCGCCGTCTCGAGCCCGAGAGCGACGCGATCGAGTCCGATCCCGAACCCGATCCCCGGGGTTGGCTTCCCACCGAGGAGCTCGACCAGGCCGTCGTACCGGCCACCGCCACCGAGCGCCTGCTGCTGGCCCTCGGCGCCGGTTCGGTAAAACTCGAACGCCGTGCGCGTGTAGTAGTCCAACCCCCTGACGAGCGTCGGCTCGATCCGATACCCGATCCCGAGCGTGTCCAGATGGGCCCTGACGCCGGCGAAATGCTCGGCGCATGCGTCGCACAGTGCGTCGATGATCTTCGGGGCGGTCGCATTCACCCCCGCCATCGCCGGGTCCTTGGAGTCCAGCAGCCGCAACGGGTTGCGCTCGAGCCGGTCCAACTCGGCCGCCGGAAGCAAGTTCGAGCGAGAGCGGTAGTAGGCGGCCAGGGAGGCGACGTAGGCCGGACGGCACACGCCATCGCCGATCGAGTTGAGGAGGACCTCGACGTCGGTAAAGCCGGCGTCCCGGAGGAACCGCCGCCCGAACTCGAGGAGCTCGGCGTCGACGGCCGGGCCCGGGTCCCCGATAACCTCCACGTCGAACTGCCGGAACTGGCGGTACCGGCCGGCCTGTGGCCGGTCGTACCGGAACATCGACCCGGTCATCGCGAGGCGTACCGGCTGCGGCCACGTCTGCATGCCGTGCTGGACGTAGGCTCGCGCGATCCCGGCCGTCGGCTCCGGCCGGAGGGCCCAGCTCTCCGCCTCCTCGGTCCGGGGCACGATCCGGAAGAGCTCCTTCTCGACGATGTCGGTTACCGCGCCGACGCCCCGCTCGAAGACCGCGCTCTGCTCGATCAGAGGCGTCTCGATCTCGCGATAGCCGTAGCGGGCGGCGAGCTCGGCCGCGAGGCGCTCGAGTCGGGACCAGGTCGGCCGCTCGTCGGGCAGCAGGTCGCGGGTACCTCGCGGGGCCCGAAAGGTCGGCATCCGGCGACGTCCCGCCTCAGCCGAGGTCGCGCGAGACCGAGATGACGTCCTTGAGCTGCTCGATCCGGCCCATGACCCGTGCGAGCTGGCTGACCGAGGCGACCTGGAGGGTGGCCCGAACGACGGCGACATGATCCTGGCCGACGTTGACGTCGGCGGCGAGGATGTTGACCCGGGCCTCGGCCACGACCTGGCTGATGTCGCTCAAGAGGCCCGTTCGGTCGTACGCCTCGACCCGGATCGCGATCGGGTACGTCTCGGCCGGCTCGGCCTCCCATTCGACATCGATGAGCCGGCCGATCTCGCGCTCGTTGACGACGGTCGGGCAGCTTTGCAGGTGGACCGTGACGCCCTTGCCCCGGGTGATGAAGCCCACGATCGGATCGCCCGGGATCGGGTGACAGCACTTCGCGAAGCGGACCAGGAGGTCGCCGACGCCCTTCACCCGGACGCCGCCCGTCCGCAATGGAGGACGCGGCGGTGCGACCGTCGGCAGCGCCAGCTCGGCGTCGTCCACGACCCCGAGACGCATGACGACCTGCTGGGCACTGACAGCCCCATAGCCGATGGCGGCGTAGAAGTCGTCGACCGAGTCGAACGTCAGCTGCCGCGACACCTCGACGAGGCGCTCCTGACCGACGGAGGCGAGCGATTTGCGGGCGAGCCGGCGCAGCTCGCGCTCCAGGGACTCACGGCCGTGGACGATGTTCTCGTCGCGGTCCTTGCGCTTGAACCATTGGCGGATCTTCTCCCGCGCGTGGGAGGTCCGGACGACGTTCAGCCAATCCCGCGACGGCCCGTGGACGCCCTTGGTCGTGACGATCTCGACGATGTCGCCGTTCTTGAGGCGGTAGTCGAGCGGCACGAGGCGGTTGTTGACCTTGGCCCCGATCGTTCGGTGGCCGACGTCCGTATGGATCCTGTAGGCAAAGTCGAGCGGCGTCGCGCCGGCCGGCAGGTCCTTGATATCGCCGCGCGGGGTGAAGACGAAGACCTGGTCCTGGAAGATGTCGAGCTTGATGCCCTCCACGAACTCGGTCGCGTCGGAGACGTCGCGCTGCCAGTCGAGCAGTTGGCGGAGCCACGCCAGCTTGGCGTCGTACTCCCGATCGGACTTCGTGCCCTCCTTGTAGCGCCAGTGGGCGGCGATCCCGACCTCGCTGACCTGGTGCATCTGGTGGGTGCGGATCTGGATCTCGAGGGGCTTGCCGTCGAAGGCGATCACCGCCGTGTGCAGCGACTGGTAAAGGTTGTTCTTGGGGACCGCGATGTAGTCGTCGAACTGGCCCGGGATCGGCCGCCACAGCGAGTGGACGATGCCCAATGCCGCATAGCAGTCGCGAACGTCGTCGACGAGGATCCGGATCGCGTAGACGTCGTAGATCTCGTCGAACTCGGCGCCCTTGCGCTCCATCTTCTTGAAGATGCTGTAGATGTGCTTCGGGCGGCCCTGGAGATCGGCCGTGATGCCCGCCGCCTCGAGGCGGGGCCGAAGCTCCTCGATGGCACGCTCGATGAACCCCTCGCGGCCCTTGCGGCGCGTGTCCAGGAGCTTCGCGAGCTCGCGAAACCGCTCCGGCTCGAGGGCCTTGAAGGCCAGGTCCTCCAGCTCCCACTTGATCTGCCAGATCCCGAGGCGTTCGGCAAGCGGAGCGTAGATCTCCATGGTCTGGTGGGCGATGCGTTGCTGCTTCTCGAGCGGCAGGGCGGCCAGCGTGCGCATGTTGTGAAGCCGGTCGGCGAGCTTGATGAGGACGACCCGGATGTCCTCGGCCATCGCCAGGAGCATCTTTCGGATGTTCTCGGCCTGCTGCTGCTCGTGCGTGTGGGTCGAGAAGCGCGACAGCTTGGTGACACCGTCGACGAGGCGGGCGACCTCCCCGCCGAATCGATCTTCGATGTCCGAGAGCGAGTACTCGGTGTCTTCGGGAACGTCATGCAGAAGAGCCGCCTGGACCGCCACGGGATCGATGCCGAGGTCGGCCAGGATCTGCGCCGATGCGATCGGGTGGGTCACGTACGGCTCGCCCGAGGCGCGCAGCTGGCCATCGTGGGCCTCGACGGCGAGGTCGAATGCGCGCTCGACCGGTGCGAGATCGGCCTGCGGGTAGTGGTTGGAGATTGCAGCCAGCAGGTCCCGCCGGAGTGCGCCGAGGTTCGGGACTCTCGTTCGGGCCGGCGTCGGATCCTTGGGTCTAACGGCTGGCACGTTGACGGCGCGTCCGGCTTTCGGAGCGGAGCGGCGGCGCGATATGGTCGTGGGTTCGGGGCGGGTGCGCGGGGCGGTCATGGCCGCCCAGTCTAATCCTCGATCCGCCGTTCGAGCGCCGATCAGCCGTGATCGGGAAACGATTGTGGCCGATCAGCCCCCGAACGCGGCGCCGATCAAGGGAAAAGCTCGGTCAGATCGACGGTTCCGAGGAGCACGACCTCCGAGCCAACGATCGAGATGCCGGTGAGGCGCAAGGGCACCGACTGAACCGGCGCCAGGAGCGTGAGACCGGTCACGCCGACCTCGGGGACGCTTAGCACGAGCGCACCGGTCTCGTCGATCGTGAGCGTCCCGCGGATCGTCCGCCCGGCGACCGAAACCGTGACCACATTCGGGGCTTCGAGAACGATGTCTCCGAGAGCCGCGGCCTGCCCCGACGCTGCCTCCAGCTGCGATGTTGCCGTCTGTCGGATCAGCCCGCCATCGAGATGGATCGCAGCCAGCACGCTGCGCGCTTCGCCCGACAGTGCAACCTGAGACGCAACGACCGGAATCCCGCCGCGCTGCACCATCGAGGCGCCGGTCAAAGTACCGTCAATGTCGAACGAGCGCGCGAAGGCGTCGACATCGCGGAGCGTCACGTCCACCGCACTCGCTCGGATACTCCCGAACGACGCGTCCGTGGCTTGAATCCGAACGCTATCGGCGCGACCGAGCAGGAGCTGCAGCGGGGCCGCCGTCTGCACGTGAACCGTCTCAGCCGCGGCGGTGAACCCGACGAGTGCCAGGCCCTGTGGGGCGAGTGCGCTGGCCACGACCGGCCCGGCAAACCACACCACCCCGACGACGAAGGCCGCAACGAGGACGATGACCGTCAGGCAACCACGGAGCAACGCCTTCAGGTCCCGTAGCCCGGGGCACGAAGGGCGGCGAGCGCCACGGCCCGCTCGTCCCAGGGCGCCGGCCCATCGGGACCGATGATCGACTGTTCGTGACCCTTGCCGGCGAGCAGCACGACATCGCCCGGCCGCGCCCGCTCGAACGCCGCGGCGATGGCCTCATCGCGATCGGCGATCAGCAGGAGGTCGTGTCCGCGCTGCTTGCCGGCCGCTTCGGCGCCGGCCGCGATCTCGTCGAGGATGGCCTCCCGATCCTCGCC